>JAZBNZ010000024.1:0-6208 GCA_036350895.1 Woeseiaceae bacterium | reverse complement strand
GCGGAGCGGCTCGTCGAGGCCCAGCAGACGGCGGCGATGCTGACCACTTTCAACGAGGTCGACCTGACGGAAGTGATCGCGCTGCGGAAGCAATACCGCGACGACTTCGAGAAGCGACACGACGTGCGCCTGGGCTTCATGTCTTTCTTCGCCAAGGCGTCGGTCGAGGCCCTGAAGAAGTTCCCGGTCATCAATGCCTCGGTCGAAGGCACGGATATCATCTACCACAACTACTACGACATCGGCATTGCCGTTTCGACCGAACGGGGCCTGATGGTGCCGGTGATCCGTGACGTGGACCAGCTGAGCTTCGCCAGCTTCGAAGCCGAGCTCAACGCCATGGCAGCCAAGGCACAGGCCGGCACAATCGGCATGGAGGAACTGACCGGCGGCACATTCACGATAACGAACGGCGGGATCTTCGGTTCGATGCTGTCGACGCCGATCCTGAACCAGCCGCAGAGCGCAATTCTCGGGATGCACTCCATCCAGGAACGTCCCATGGTGGTCGACGGCGCGGTCGTCCCGCGGCCGATGATGTACCTTGCGCTGACCTACGATCATCGCATCATCGACGGCAAGGAAGCCGTCCAGTTTCTGGTCACGATAAAGCAGCAGCTCGAAGATCCGGCCCGGCTGCTGCTCCAGGTTTAGGACAAACACCATGAGCAAGAAGTACGACGTCGTCGTCATCGGAGCCGGCCCCGCCGGCTACATCGCCGCGATCCGTGCCGCGCAAAACGGTCTGCAAGTCGCCTGTATCGACGAGTGGCAGAATCGTGACGGCAAGTTTGCTTTCGGCGGCACCTGCCTCAACGCCGGCTGCATTCCCTCGAAGGCGCTGCTGGAGTCCTCGGAGCTGTACCACCGCGCGCAGCACGAATTCGGAAAGCACGGCATCTCCGCCAGCGGCGTCAGCATGGACATCGCCGGGATGCAGAAACGCCGCGCGACGATCGTTCGGCAGCTGACGGGCGGTATTGCCGGCCTGTTCAAGGCGAACAAGGTCGACGGCCTGGTCGGTCACGGCAAGCTGCTCGCGGATCGCCAGGTGGAATTCACGCCCGCCGACGGCAGCCCGGAGACCCTCGACGCAACGCACGTCGTGCTGGCATCCGGGTCGTCCCCGATCGAACTGCCGTTCGCGAAGTTCGATGGCGAGCACATCGTCGATTCCTGGGACGCGCTGGAGTTCGACGCCGTGCCTGAACGGCTCGGCATCATCGGCGCCGGAGTCATCGGGCTCGAGCTCGGCAGCGTGTGGTCGCGGCTCGGTTCGGAGGTCACGATCCTCGAAGCGATGGGCGACTTCCTGTTCATGGCGGACCGCGACGTGGCATCGGTCGCGGCGAAGGACTTCAAGAAGCAGGGACTCGACATTCGCCTCGGCGCGAAGGTAACCGCGGCGGAGGTTGCCGGCGGTAAGGTCGACGTCAGCTACGACGATGCCCAGGGCGCGCAGTCCACAAGCTTCGACAAGCTGATCGTCGCGGTAGGCCGGCGGCCCTATACCGACGGACTGTTCACGGAGGACTCGGGCATATCGACCGACGGTCGCGGTTTCATCGAGGTCGACGACGAGTGCCGTACCCGGGTCAAGGGCGTCTACGCGGTCGGCGACTGCGTCCGCGGCCCGATGCTGGCACACAAGGGGTCGGAAGAGGGCGTGATGGTGGCCGACCTGATCGCCGGCGAGGTCGCGGAAATGAACTACAACGTCATTCCCTCCGTCATCTACACGGCACCGGAGATCGCCTGGGTCGGCAAGACCGAGGCGGAGGTCAAGCAGAGCGGCCGGCCGTACAAGACGGGCTCTTTCCCGTTCGCCGCGAGTGGGCGCGCCAAGGCGATGGAGCAGACCTCCGGGATGGTCAAGATCATCTCGGCGGCCGACGACGACGAGATTCTCGGCGTGCACATTGTCGGGCCGATGGCCGGGGAACTGATTGGTGAGGCGGTGCTGGCAATGGAGTTTTCAGCGAGCACCGAGGACATCCAGCGGACGATCCACGCACACCCGAGCCTGTCCGAAGCAGTGCACGAGGCCGCGCTGGCCGTCGACAAGCGCGCGCTGAATTACATGAATCGCTAGTCGCTGCCGTACAAACGGCGACGGCCCGTGGACTTTACGCTTTACTGGTTCATGCTCCCGGTGTCGGTGTGCGTGGCCACCTGCGCGATGCTGTGCGGTATCGGCGGTGCGGCGCTCTTCACGCCGATATTCATCCTCGTATTTCCGCTGCTCGGGCCCGAGTACGTGCTCGAGAGCACGGTCGCGGCCATTGGCACGGCCCTGCTCACCGAGACCTTCGGTTTTTCCTCGGGCTTCGTCGGCTATTTTCGCAAGGGAACGATTGATTTCGCGCTGGCGCGACGCTTCCTCTGGGTCGCCGTGCCGATTGGCATTGCGGGCGCGTTCTCGGCGCACTTCTTCTTCGAGGGCTGGATCATCGGCGGCTACGCGCTCCTGGTGCTGCTGCTCGGCATCGTGCTGATCTTCTTCCACCACCAGGGACTCGCCGATCCGCACACGATCGAGGAACTCGAAGCGGCCGGGATGCGTCGCGTCGTCGACTCCGAGGGACGGCACTATGCCTACGCGCAGCCGAAACTCGGGATCGGTGCGCGGATTGCGACCGGTATCGGCGCATTCCTGACCGGGGTCGTATCGGTCGGCATCGGCGAAGTCGTCGTGCCGACGCTGACGCGGCAACGCGTCCCGGTGGCCATCGCGGCGGCGACCAGCGTCGCGGTCGTCATCGTTACCGCCGCCTCCGCGTCCATTACGTTGATAGCGCAGATCGTCTCGGCGGGAGGTGCCGTCGCCTGGCACCTCGTGGCGTGGACGATACCCGGGGTCCTGATCGGCGGTCAGATCGGCCCGCGGCTGCAGGGACGCATCCAGCAGCGCACGATGGAGCGCCTCGTCGGCGGTGTCTTCCTGGCGCTCGCCGTAGCGATGTTTGCCGTCGCGGCGCAGAAATTCCGCGCGGCCTAGTCGTCCAGGCGGCGCTTCCAGAAGTCGGCATTCTTGATGCCGAGCTTCTCCGGGTCGAAGGTGTATTTTGTCACGCCGGCATTCCGCTGGGCCTCGTAGTCGCGCAGGGCGACGATTGCCGGCTTCGCGACCAGGAAGATCACGAGGATCGCCACGATGTTGAGCCAGGCCATGAACCCGACGCCCAGGTCACCCATCGACCAGGCCACGTCTGCCGTACGCACGGTGCCGTAGAACACGGTGGTCATCAGCACCAGCTTCAGAATGATGATTTCGCCGGGAAAGCGGAAGCTCCGCCGGATGTAGGCGACGTTGGTCTCCGCGATGTAGTAGTACGCAAGCAGCGTGGTGAATGCGAAGAAGAACAGCGCGATCGCCACGAACATCTTGCCCGCGTTGCCAACGACGCTTTCCAGTGCGAGCTGCGTGAAGGTCGGGCTCGCGATGATCGTGTCGATCGGCAGGTTCATCACGATCGGCTGCGCCCCTTCCGGATGCACGTTGTAGGCGCCCGTGATAAGGATCATGAACGCGGTGGCCGAGCAGACGAACAGCGTGTCGATGTAGACCGAGAACGCCTGCACCAGGCCCTGCTGCGCCGGGTGGTCGACTTCAGAGGCCGATGCGGCGTGCGGGCCGGTTCCCTGGCCGGCCTCGTTGGAATAGATCCCGCGTTTCACGCCCCAGCCGATGGCGGCGCCGAAGCCTGCCATCGGGGTGAAAGCATCCGTGACGATCAGTGCGATGACCCGGGGCAGTTCGCTGATGTTGACGATGATGATGCCGAGCGCGAGGAGAATGTAAGTCAGCGCCATGAACGGGACGACGATCTGGGTGACATGCGCGATGCGCTTCACACCGCCGAAAATGATGATGCCGAGCGCGGCCGTGACAGCGAGGCCGGTGATGAGCTTGGCAATCGGCATCGGACCGGCGAAGGTTTCAACGATCTCGTTGCCGCCGAACGCGACTTCGGTCGCGTTGGCGATCGCGTTGGACTGCACGCCGGGCAGCAGGAAGCCGCAGGCGACGATGGTCGTCAGCGCGAACAGCCAGGCGTACCACTTCTGGCCGAGCGCCTTTTCGATGTAGTAGGCCGGCCCGCCGCGGTACTGGCCCTCGTCGACTTCCTTGTAGATCTGACCGAGTGTCGATTCGACGTAGGCCGTGGCGGAACCCAGGAGGGCGATCACCCACATCCAGAACACCGCGCCCGGTCCGCCGAATCCGATCGCGGCGGCGACGCCGGCAATGTTGCCGGTGCCGACGCGCCCGGACAGCGATACGGCCAGTGCCTGGAACGACGAGATGCCGGCGTCGGATTCCTTGCTCGCGAAGATGAGCCGGATCATCTCCCGGAACATCCTGACCTGCACGAAGCGGGTCATGATCGAAAAGACCAGGCCGGCGCCGAGGCAGACGGCAACCAGCGCATTGCTCCAGACGATATTGTTGAGGGTGGCGATGATGTCCTGCATGCGCGTTTCTCTTGGTTTTTATCGGGCGCTGTCGTGCGCGAGGGCTCGGCGGAGTGTAACCGATATGGATTCGAGGGTTCAGGCGTTGCGGCGCACCGACACGACGTTGGGCAGCTGCTCGAGTCGCGACATCGCCGTGCTCAGCGTCGGCAGGTCGCTGATCTCGAGGGAGATCTGCATGATCGTCTGCATCGTGTCGCGGTCGGTGCGGCTCGTCAGGTCGAGGACATTGGCCGCTTCGTCGGCGAGGATCGTCGAGATATCGCGGATCAGGCCGGCCCGATCGTATGCGTGCAGGGTCAGGTTGACCGGATAGCGCCCCGACTCGGCGTCGCCCCACGTCACCTCGAGGACGCGCTCGGGAGAGCGCCTGCCGAGGCCCAGGAAGTTGCTGCAGTCCGCCCGATGAATGCTGACGCCGCGTCCCTGGGTGATGTAGCCCGCGATCGGCTCCGGCGGGACCGGTCTGCAGCAGCGGGCGAAATTGCTCATCAGCCCGCCGATCCCGGAGACGGCGATGCCGTCCGGCGCCGTGGCCTGGGACTTCGCGCGGCGATGCTTGCGCAGTACCGGCGGGGCATCGACGCTCTTGAGCTGCTGGATCGCGGTGGCGATCGCCGCGCCGGTCAGGTCGCCGGCACCCAGCGCGACGGCGAGGGCGTCGACGTCGCGGAATTTCAGGTGGGTCGCAACGGTATCGGGATGCACGTCGCGCTCGGAAAGCCGGGCGAGTTCGCGGTCGATGATCTCGCGGCCCGCCCGCAGGTGCTCGTCGCGGTCCTGCTGGCGGAACCAGCTGCGCACCTTGGCGCGCGTCTTAACGCCCGCGATGTAGCCCATCTTCGGGCTCAGCCAGTCCCGACTCGGATTCGGCTGGCTGCCGGTGATGATCTCGACGCGGTCGCCGTTACGGATGCGATAGGTCAGTGGCACGATGCGGCCGTCGATCTTGGCGCCCCGGCAGCGATGCCCCACCTGCGTGTGCACGTGGTACGCGAAATCGAGCGGCGTCGCGCCCGGCGGCAGCTCCACGATGTCACCTTTCGGGCTGATCGCGTAGACACGGTCTTCGAAGACCTCGTCGCGAATCTGGTCGAGCAGTTCACTGTCGTCCCCGGACGGTTCGAGGAGCTGCCTCAGGAAGCTGATCTTCTGGTCGAACGCCTCGGGCGTGCCGCCACCCTCCTTGTAGCGCCAGTGTGCGGCGATGCCGAGCTCCGCCTGCTGGTGCATCTCGTGGGTGCGTATCTGGATCTCGACCGTCTTGTGCTCCGGTCCGACAACGGCTGTGTGCAGCGAGCGATAGTCGTTTTCCTTCGGGTTGGCGATGTAGTCGTCGAACTCGCCGGGCAGGTAGGACCACAGGTTGTGGACGATACCGAGCGCGGCGTAGCAGTCCTTGACGTCATTGACGAGCAGGCGCACGGCACGGATGTCGTGGAGCGCGTCGAGTCCGCGATCCTTGCGCTGCATCTTCCGGTAGATACTGTAGATGTGCTTCGGTCTGCCGGTAATCTCGGCGTAGATCCCGGCCGTGGAAAGCTCGTGCCCGAGGATGTTCTTGACCTTGGTAATGAACGCCTCGCGTTCCACGCGCTTCTCGTTGAGCGCGTTTGCGATCTTGCGGTAGGCGTCCGGTTCGAGCTGGCGAAAAGCCAGGTCCTCGAGCTCCCACTTGAGCTGCCAGACGCCGAGTCGGTTGGCGAGCGCAGCGTAGATTTCGCGCGTCTCG
>JAZBNZ010000023.1:0-11884 GCA_036350895.1 Woeseiaceae bacterium | reverse complement strand
TGCTGCCGACGATATTCGCGAGGCGATCTCGACGATCGGCCGCCGCAGCGAAGGGCTGATCAACTTCGTGTCCAAGTACCGGGAACTACTCAAGGTTCCGGCGCCCGATCCGAAGCCCGTCGGCGTTCTCGATTTGTTCCAGGCGGTCGCCATCCTCGAGCAGGACGCATTGAGCGACGTGGACCTGCGGATCGACGTCGTGCCTGAATCACTCAGCGTGATGGCGGACCGGGCGCTACTCGAACAGGTGTTGCTCAACCTGGTCAAGAACGCGATCGACGCGGTCGCCGATCGGAACGGCGCAGTCATTACGCTGGCCGCAAGGCTCGATTTCGGTCGCACCGTCTTGTCCGTCACGGACAACGGCCCCGGTATCCCGGGGGAGATTCTCGACCAGGTGTTCATTCCCTTCTTCACGACCAAGCGTGAGGGAAGCGGTATCGGCCTCAGCCTGAGCCGCCAGGTGATGACGGCGCACCGCGGCGACATCGTCGTCGAGAATTTACCGGCCGGGACGCGCATCAAGCTCGTTTTTCCCTGATCCCGCCTGTTGCACAAAGAAACAGTTTGAAATCGCTGAGAGACCCTTCCCTGGCGCGTTTCAGCGAGGATATGCCCACTGAGAGAGCCCCCATCGAGGGGATTTGATGTTCCGCCGGAGAAACGAGCCGGCACGTTTTTGGGCAAAGACTGATGAAAGACACTATTTTCAACCTGACACTGTTCAAGGCCGGCTGGGTCGCGGTCGTATTCTTCGCGGCCGCCAACCTGCCGCTCGCCGGCGCGCTGGCAGCGCTCGGCGTCGTCGCACTGCATCTCTGGCGCAGCCCGGTTCGCCGCGCCGAACTCATGCTTATCGTCGTCAGCGCGCTGGTCGGCTTCACCTGGGAGTCCTTCCTGGTGCTGGCCAACGTGCTCGAGTATGGCACCGACTCCGTCGTGCCGGGCGCGGCCCCGGTCTGGATCGTCGCGATGTGGATGCTGTTCGCAACCACGCTGAACGTCGGCATGCGCTGGCTGCGCAAGAGCCGCATCGTGGCCGTGCTGGCCGGGCTCGTCGGCGGCCCGCTCTCGTTCCTGGCGGGGCAGAGCGCCGGCGCCGTGACGCTGAACGACCCCGTTTACTCGGTCATCATCATCGGGCTGGGCTGGGCGCTGCTCCTGCCCGCCCTCGTTAACATCGCCAGCCGCTACGACGGCTTCCAGCCGGCGGCGGCCTGACACGGGACACGGGAGAGAACGATGCAATCGCTACGCACGACGCTGTTGATCGCCGCAGCCTGCCTTGCCGGGTTCAACGCGCAAGCTTCAGGAAACCTGGACTGGGAGTTCGAGGTGTCGCTCGACGATCGCAGGATCGGCTACCACACGTTCACGGTAGAGAAGCAGGACGGCAAGCGGATCCTCGAAACCGAGGCGGCCTTCGACGTGAAGCTCCTGTTCATTACCGCGTTCAAGTACCGCCACAGCAATGTCGAGGTGTGGAACGACGGCTGCCTGGAGAGCATCGACGCCCGCACCGACAGCAATGGCAAGCTGCTCGAGGTCAAGGGGAGCCGCCGCGCCGAGCGCCTCGCCGTGATGAGTGCGAATGGCGACATGGAGCTCGAAGAGTGTGTCCGGACTTTCGCGTACTGGAATCCGGATCTCCTCGACGCCGACCGGCTGCTGAACAGCCAGACCGGTGAGTATGAACCCGTGACGATCCGCGAGGATGGCGCCGACGTCATCGATGTCGATGGCGTCCCCGTAGAGGCCGTTCGCTACGTACTGTCGACGAAGGGCGGTGACATCCGCTTGTGGTACACGCGTGACGGCCTGTGGCTCGCGCTCGAGGCGCCGGCCAAGGGCGGCCGCACGATCCGCTATCGCGCCGTCCGTGTACCCGAAACCGTGCCGGGCAACGCCTGAGTACCCATGGCCCCCTACGTCAACGTCTGGTACGACAGCGGCTGCCCGCTCTGCGTCAGGGAGATTCGCCTGATGCGCCGCCTCGACAAGCGCGGGGCGATCCGCTTCGTCGACATCCAGGCCGGCACCGACTGCCCGCTCGACGCCGGGACCCTGCTCGCGCGTTTCCATGCCCAGGAGGGCAGCGGGCCGATCGTCTCCGGCGCCGCCGCGTTCGCCGTGATGTGGCGGGCAATCCCGCTGTTGCGTCCGCTCGGCCTCGCGGCGCAGAACCGGGCGGTGCTCTGGGTGCTCGAGCGCCTCTACGTCGGTTTCCTGAAAATTCGGCCCGCATTGCAGCGCTTGGCCCGACGGCTCGACGGCGAGGCGGCAGACATCCCGAGCGACCGCGCTCGCTCCTGATCCGGGTCGCCCACGGAGACGCGCGGCACCCGCTGCGTCCGTCACCGGCTTCCGGCTCATCGGCGGGCGACATCACCCGGAACTTCACGCAGCGTTCGGCGCATCTTCCGGAACCCGACAATCAATGGCGACACTACCGCGAACCACTCCCGCGCTCCCGACGATTGTCGAGCACCGCGCGCTCCGTTTCCTCCTGATTTTCTCGCTGTATGTCGCACAGGGCCTGCCGATAGGCATCTTCCTGTTCGCGCTGCCGGCATGGCTCGCCGCGGCCGGTGCGTCGGCCGCTGAAATCGGCGCGCTGGTCAGCGCCGCCACGCTGCCGTGGAGCCTCAAGTTCGTCAACGGCTTCCTGATGGATCGGTTCGCGTGGTTGCCCATGGGCCGCCGTCGCCCATGGCTGATCGGGTCGCAAATGATGATCATGGTCGGCCTGGTATCGTTCGCGCTCGTGAGTCCGGGTGTCGGCGATCTCTGGCTGCTCTCCGCCTTCGCGTTCTCTGTCAACCTGGCGACCACGTTCCAGGACGTTGCTGTCGACGGCATGGCCATCGACCTCGTGCCGCCGGCCGAGCGTGCGCGCGCGAACGGCTTCATGTTCGGCGGCCAGTCGATCGGAATCTGGGCCGGGGCTGCGGTAACGGGCATACTGCTGTCCGTCTACGGACTGGCCACGGCAATGCTGACGAGCGCGGTGCTGGTGGGCGTGATACTGCTCCTGGTCGTCCTCTTTCGCGAACGACCGGGGGAAAAGGTTCTTCCGTGGCTGGCGGGCGAGGCCTCCAGCCGGAATGTCGCGAAGCATGTCGCTGACTGGAAGACGATCGTCGTCACGACGCTTTCGGAACTGTTCCGTAAAGACAGTATCAAGCTGATGGTGGGGATGTTCCTGCTCGGCACGATCTACGGCACTTACCTCGGAGTGCAGCCGCTGATGGCGACCGGGCCCGGCGGCTGGAGCGATGCGGCGTTTTCGAGCCTCACCGGTACCGGCAATCTCGTGTCCGGCATCCTCGGCGTGCTGTTTTTCGGCTATATCGCCGACCGGCTGACCCCGCGGCGGGCGGCCATGGCCGGCGGGCTCGGCATCGCGATACTTTCAACGGCATTCGTTGCAGCCTCCGACTACTGGGCCGCCGAAACGCTGGTGATTTCGTTCGTATTCGCCCATCTCTCGCTGTACCTGCTCGTCCAGATCTCGCTTTGCTCGATCGCAATGGGACGCTGTAACCCGGCGGTGTCCGCGACGCAGTTCACGCTGTACATGGCCGTCAGTAACATGGGGATCACCGCGTCGGCCGCCTTGCTCGGCGTCCTCGACGCGCTCGGCGGCCTTCACGCAATGTACGCAGCCATGGTGGCTGCCGGTCTCCTGATCGTCGTGGCCGGTGTCGTCTTCCGGCAAGCCTATTCCGCCACCGTCGCAGACGGTTGATGCCGTCGTGCAGCCGATCCCCTGGCCGGCGCACCCGCCGGCCCGCAGAGAGTCGGGTTCGCCCTCCGCGGCGTCGAGGGGAGGGGAACCCCCGCCGATCCTCCAGCGCGCCGGCGTCGGCCTATTTCGAAGCCGCGAGCGCCTGCTCGAGATCCGCCAGGATATCGTCGATGTGCTCTATCCCGATGCACAGGCGGATCATGTCCGGCGTCACTCCCGCCGATATCAGCTCGTCTTCGGACAGCTGGCGATGGGTCGTCGAGGCCGGGTGCGCCGCGAGCGACTTGACGTCACCGATATTGACCAGCCTGAGGAACATCTTCAGCGCGTCGTAGAATTTCACGCCGGCGTCGAAGCCGCCCTTGATGCCGAAGGTCAGCAGTGCCGACGGCTTGCCGTTCGTGTATTTCTTCGCGAGATCGAAGTAAGGGCTGCTCGGCAAACCGCCGTAGCGCACCCATTCGACGCGGGGGTGTTGCTCGAGGTATTTCGCCACTGCCAGCGCGTTCGCGCAGTGCCGTTCCATGCGCAGCGGCAGCGTCGCCATGCCCTGCAGGATCAGGAAGGCATTCATCGGGCTCAACGCGGAACCCGTGTTTCGGAGCGCCACCGTGCGGACGCGGCCGATGTAGGCAGCGGCACCGAGTGCCTCCGTGTAGACGACGCCATGATAGGACGCCTCGGGTTCGGTCAGCATGTGGAATTTCTCGGCGTGCTCCGCCCACGGGAAGTCGCCGCCGTCGACGATCACGCCGCCGAGCGTGTTGCCGTGGCCGGCCATGTACTTGGTCAGCGAATTGACCACGACGTCGGCACCCCACTCGATGGGCTTGATCAGGGCGCCGGTCGCAACCGTGTTGTCGACGATCAGCGGTACGCCCCTGGAATGCGCCATGTCGGCGAGCGCCTCGATATCCACGATGTTGCCGGCGGGATTACCGATCGATTCGCAGTAGACCGCCGTCGTCTTGTCGTCGATCAGCTTCTCCATCGCCGCCGGCGAGTCGTCGTCCGCGAAGCGAACATCGATGCCCAGCCGCGGCAGCATGTGCTTGAACAGCGTGTAGGTGCCGCCGTACAGCAACGGCACCGTGACGATGTTGTTGCCTTTCTCGGCGATGTTGAGGATCGAGTAGTTCACGGCGGCGCTGCCGGCCGAAAGCCCGAGCCCGGCGATGCCGCCCTCCAGTGCCGCGCAGCGTTCCTCGAGCACGGCGGTCGTCGGGTTCATGATCCGCGTGTAGATGTTGCCCTCGACCTCGAGATTGAAGAGGTCCGCGCCGTGCTGCGCGCTGTCGAACTCGTAAGCGACGGTCTGGTAGATCGGTACCGAGACCGACTTCGTGGCGCTGTCGGCCTTGAAGCCGGCATGTATTGCGATGGTTTCGTCTTTCATGTCGCGGGTTCTCCGGTTGATTTCATTCGGGTGTGCTGACCGCGAAGACCCAGCGGGTCGTCGGGGTCGACGCTTTCCATGAACTGCTGCCTGCGGTCGAGATTCGTCAGCTGGTAGACGAGGCCGAGCCAGTTGGCGACGATGGCCTTGGCCGTGTCGCCCCAGGTGTTATCGAGCATGCCGCCGAGCTGTTCCTCGAGCGTGTCCGGTGGCGCCCGGCCGGCGTCTCTCGCCGCGATGGCGTCGTCGACGTAGCGTGCCACGATGCGCTGTGCGGCATCCGGGAAGTAGCGTTCGGGGAAGGGCGGCGGCTCGGCCAGCTCTCCCGCGAGGAAACGGTTGAGCTCGCGCTTGTATTCCTTGAGCAGGCTATTGACGTCGTATTCGGGATGTCCCTGGAAATAGACGATGCGGAACTGGTCCGGGCTCACGGCCATGTGCACGCCGCCTTCCTCGCCCTCCACGAGCACGCTGAGCCCTTCGGCCTCCAGCTGCTCGCGGGAAATATCGTTGTAGCGCGAGTGCGGCACGTCGAAACGGGTATTGATCTCCCGCAGCAGCGGGTGGTCCGGGCGCAGCGTCCGGTGGCTGTAGACGCCCCAGCGTTTCGCCGGCAGCGGCCGCCGGTCTACCTTGTGAAAGTGCTTGAGGAGCGCATGCGTCGCCAGGCAGGAACACAGTATCGAGGCGACGTTCTGCTCGGCCCAGCTGACGACGTCGATCAGCGGTTCCCAGAATGCTTCCCGGTCGAGAGCCGGGTTGGCGACGTTGGCGCCGGTAATGATCAGGGCATCGAGCCCGGCGTCCCGCAGTTCGTCGAACGTGCTGTAGTACCTGTCGATGTAGTCGAGCGTTTCGCGGCTGCGGTCGAGTGCGGGGAGCGAGAAAGGATAGACGAAGAACTGCGCGATGCGGTTGCAGCTGCCGACCAGCCGGATGAACTGCCGCTCCGTCGCCTGCAGGGCGGCGTCCGGCATCATGTTCAGAAAGCCGATGTGCAGTTCGCGGATATCCTGGTGAACGGCGCGATCGAGCGTGAGCAGCTCGTGCCCGCGGGCGCGGAGATGCTCGAAGGTCGGCAGGTCTGAATGGGCGACGAGAGGCATCGCCCGAGTGTAACCGCAAGCGGTTGGGACATTCAGCACTCCGTCGAGGTAATATCGGCACGAATCGTCCGGAGGAGTCAGTAATGCGGCTCGATGCGAATCGAAAAGCCGATGTCATCGACAAGGTATCGAGGCTGGCGGCTGCGCATCAGCCGGGCTTTTCACTGGACCAGGCGTTCTACACAGACCCCGAGATCTATGCGCTCGAACTCGAGCGCATCGTCTACCGGAACTGGATCCTGGCCGGGCACGTCAGCGAGTGGCCCGAAAGCGGCGACTTCAGGACCATGAGCGTCGCGGACGAGTCGGCGATCGTCGTGCGCGGAGAGGACGGCGAGCTGCGCGCCTTCGCCAATGTCTGCCGTCACCGCGGCTCGCGGGTGTGTCTCGAGCACGAGGGCCATGCGGACCGGCTTGCCTGCCCGTATCACGGCTGGCAGTACGCGACCGACGGCCGCCTGGTTGCCGCGCGCGACATGCCGAAAGACTTCGATGCCACGGCTTACGGCCTCAAGGCGCTGCCGTGCGAAATCGTTCACGGGCTCGTTTTCGTCGCGTTCTCACCCTCGCCGCCGTCGCTCGAGTCGGCGCGCCGGGACCTCGAGAAACCGATGCGCTGGTTCGGCTTCGAGAACATGCGCGTGGCCCGTCGGCGGCATTACGATATCCCGGCGAACTGGAAGCTCTCGATCGAGAATTACCAGGAGTGCTATCACTGTGCGACGGCCCATCGCACCTACGCGACGCGACACACACTGATGCTCGCGCCCTCGAAGCGTGGCCGCGTCCAGGACGACATGAAGGCGAGGCTTTCCGACGCCGGGCTCGAGGACCTTTTGATCGATCGCCTCGACACGGCGGCGCCGCCCGGCGAAACCGGCTACGGCTACAGCCGCACGGCATTGTTCGACGGCTATCTCACCGGCAGCCGGGACGGCCGGCCGCTGGCGCCGCTGCTCGGGGAGCTCAAGGGTTTCGACGGCGGCGGGTCGGATTTCTCCTTCGGCGGTTTCACCTTCATGCTCGCCTACAGCGATCACGTCGTCGTGTACGTCTTCACGCCGGTGACCCATACCTCGTCGCGGCTCGACGTCCTCTGGCTCGTTCGCGGTGACGCCGAGGCGGGGCGGGATTACGACGTGGACGAGCTGACCTGGCTCTGGCACGTGACGACGCTCGAGGACCTCGAGATCATCGAGAACAACTGGCTCGGGGTCTGCTCCGCGCACTACGAGCCGGGGCCGTTCTCGCTGATGGAGCGCGCCGAATCGGTCTACGTCGACTGGCTCCTTGCCGAACTGACGCGCGAGGACGCCCGATGAAAAAGTACGATGCCCTGGTGCTCGGCGCCGGTCACAACGGGCTGACCACGGCGGCGTTCCTGGCAAAGGCGGGCCTCGACGTGCTGTGTCTCGAGAAGAACGACTACATCGGCGGCGCGGCGGTCAGCCGCAATCTCTACGACGACTGGATCTACTCCAACTGTTCCTACGTCTGCAGCCTGCTGCGGCCGGAGATTTTCCGTACGCTCGAACTGCACCGCCACGGCCTGCAGATCACGCCGTACGGCGGCTCGCTGACGTTCATGGAGAACGGCGACTATTTCGGTTCCTATCACGACCCGGTCGTCGCGTACCGCGAGATGGCCCGCCATTCGCGGCGGGATGCCGACGCCTATGCGCGCTACAGCGCCGACGTCAGCCGGCAATGCCGTTTCATTCGCGATTTTCTCCTGACGACCCCGCCGGATCCGACGTCGTTCAAGCCTCGCGATCTCCTGGGACTGCTCGCCATCGGCAAGCGGTTCGCGGCGGCCGGCGAGGATGAAATGTACGACACGCTGCGTTTCTGGACGATGAGCGTCGCGGACTATCTCAACGAATATTTCGAGTGCGACGTCATCAAGGCCGCGCTGTCCGGCAGCGGCATCATCGGCACCGCGCTCGGCATCCATTCTCCCGGCACGGCCTACGTGCTGCTGCATCACTACATGGGTGATGTCGACGGCAACATCGGCACCTGGGGCTTTGCGCGCGGCGGCATGGGGGCCGTATCGAACGCGATCGCGTCCGCGTTCCGCGGCTATGGCGGCGAACTCAGAACCGACGCCGGCATCGAGCGTATCCTCGTCCGCGACCGCAAGGTGACGGGCGTCGCGCTCGAGTCGGGCGAGGAGATCGAGGCCGACGTCGTCGTATCGGCGATGGACGTGAAGCGGACCTTCCTGAACTGCATGGACGCCGGCGACCTGCCGGAGGATTTCGTCAACCGGGTACGCAACTTCAAGATCCGCGGTTCCTCCGGGAAACTCAACATTGCGCTCGACGGCCTGCCCGAGTTTCCGGCGCTGCCCGAGGGCAGTTCGCTGCATTACTCCGACATGCACTTCATCGACTCCATGGAGCGCATGGAGCGTGCCTACGACGACTGGAAAGACGGCCGCTGGTCGCAGGATCCCTATATCGACATGGTCATCCCGACGCTCACGGACCCGACGATGGCGCCGCCGGGCAAGCACTTCATGAGCTGCTTCGTCCAGTACTGCCCGCACAAGCTCGAAGGCCGAGACTGGACCGACCCGGAGCGCGAGGCGTTCGCGCAGACCGTCATCAACCAGGTCGCGAACTACAGCCCGAACTTCAAGGACCTGATCCTGCACGTCGAAATTCGCACGCCCGAGGATATCGAGTCGGAGATCGGCATCACCGAGGGCAACATCTTTCATGGCGAGCTGACGATGGACCAGTTGCTGTTCAATCGCCCGGTCCCGGGCTACTCGCAGTACCGGGGGCCGGTCGGCGGGCTCTACATGTGCGGTTCGAGTACGCACCCCGGCGGCGGCGTCATGGCGGCGCCCGGGGCCAATGCGGCCCGCGAGATTCTGGCCGACCTGAAGCGGGACAACACCGTGCCGGAGACCTTCGGCGATGACTGAGCGTTACGATGCCATTATCGTCGGCGGCGGCCACAACGGCCTGGTGGCAGCCGCCATGCTGGCCCGCGCCGGCCGCCGGGTTCTGCTGCTCGAGCGCTCGGCGGCGCTCGGCGGCGCCAGCATCACCCGCGAGTTCGCCGACGGTTTCGCCGTGTCGGCGGGCGCCCAGTGGCTGGGGCAGCTGCAGCCCGCCGTGGTCCGCAAGCTCGGTATCGAGACGCCGCTCGCGGCGCGTGATGTCGACACGGTCGTGCTCGCGCCCGGTGACGCCCCGGTTCGCTACGGGCGCGGACGCGTGAGCGGCGTCGGCGACGGCGATACGAAGCGTTACGCGGAGTACGCAAAACGCATGCGCCGCTACAGCAAGCTGCTCTGGGCCTGGCTCAACCGCGTGCCGCCACGGCTCGGCAGCGGCGCCGGCACGGATACTCGCCGCCTGCTCCGGATGGCGCTCGAACTGCGCCTGCTCGGCAGGGACGACATGCGCGAGTTCCTGCGGCTGATCGGCATGAACGTTTACGACGACGTCGAGGAATGCTTCGAAAGCCGGCTCCTGAAGGGCGGGCTCTGCCTCGACGCGGTGCTGGGAACGCATGCGGGCCCGCGCTCCCCGAACACCTTCATGACCTCCCTGTACCGTTACGGCGGCGAGGCGGCCGGCACCGCGCTGCCGGCAGGCGGCATGAGCGCGGTCAGCAACCTCATCGCGAAAGCGGCGCGCGATGCCGGCGCCGAACTCGTCACCGGCGCGCCGGTGTCGCGCATCCTCGTCGAAAACGGGCGCGTGACGGGCGTGGAGACGGAGGACGGCGAGCGCCACGAGAGCTACACGGTGTTGTCGAGCGTGGACCCCAAGCAGACGGTCCTGTCACTGATCGGCGCGCGGCATTTCGAGGCCGGCTTCGTTCGCCGCGTCGGCCATCTCCGGGCCGTCGGTACGGCGGCCAAGCTGCATCTCGCGCTCGACGGCTTGCCGACGGCCGGCGGGATGAGCGCGGACGACCTCGGCCAGCGGCTCCTGATCGCGCCGGACCCCGACAGCGTCGAGCGGGCGTTCAACCCGGCGAAGTACCGCCGCTTCTCGCCGGCGCCGGTCATGGATATCTCGATCCCGAGCGTCCACGACGAGACGCTGGCCCCGGCCGGCAAGCACGTATTGTCGGCCATCGTCCAGTACGCGCCCTGCGACCTCGAGGGTGGCTGGACGGACGCCAGCAAGAAGGAATTTCTCGACATTTGCCTCGACCGGCTGGCGGAATACCTGCCCGGCATTCGCGACTGCGTCATCGAGGGAGAGCTGCTGACGCCTGCCGATCTCGAACGGGAATTCGGCATGACCGGCGGGCACTGGCACCATGGCGAGCTGTCCCTCGACCAGTTCCTGTTTACCCGGCCGCTGCCGGGCTGCCAGCAGTATCGCGCGCCGCTCGACGGCCTCTATTTTTGCGGTGCCGGGGCGCATCCGGGCGGCGGCGTAACCGGCGTGCCTGGGTACAACGCGGCGCGCGTCGTCATCGAAAGGGATACCCACCGGTCATGATTGCGGAAGTTGCACAGGGTCGGATCGTCACGCCGTTCTACAGCCGGCAGCGGGAACTCGACACGGTCAACAGCTGGCACGAGTGGAAGGGCTACACGGTCCCCGACGAACTCTACTGCTCCGAGCTCGAATACTTCGCGATACGGAACGCGACGGCAGTGTTCGACCTCACGCCGATGACGAAGTACCGCATTACCGGTCCGGACGCCCGGGACTATGTCGACCGGCTCGTTACCCGGGATGTCCGCAAGCTGCGCCCGGGCCGGGTGGCCTACGCGGTGTGGTGCAACGACGCCGGGCAGGTGATCGACGACGGGACGCTGTTCTGCTTCGGTGAGAACGATTTCCGGCTCTGTTCGCAGGAGCGGCACCTCGACTGGCTGCTGACCTCGGCGATCGGTTTCGACGTGGACATCCACCACGAGACGGAAGAGGTGGCCGCCCTTGCCATCCAGGGGCCGACGTCCTTCGCGGTGCTGGAGCGCATGGGGCTCGGCAGCATTGCGACGCTCAAGCCCTTCGATCTGGTCGACGTCGACTTCAGGGGCAGCGCGGTGACCGTGTCGCGCACCGGTTTCACAGGCGATCTCGGCTACGAGGCCTGGATGTCGCCGGCAACGGCCGGGCCTTTCTGGGACGCGCTGTTCGAGGCCGGTCAGGTCTCCGGCATTCGCGCCATCGGCCTCGACGCACTCGAACTCGCCCGCATCGAAGCCGGGCTGCTCGTGGCCGGCATCGACTTCCTGCCGGCCGACGAGGTGATTCGTCCCGGGCGTGCCCGCTCGCCGCTCGAGCTCGGGTTGGAGTGGCTGGTCGACTTCGGCAAGCCGGTATTCAACGGCCGCCGGGCGCTCGCCCGGCAGATGCGGGATGGTCCGCGCTGGCGGCTCGTCCGTCTCGATATCGAGGGCAACAAGCCGGCCACCGACGCCTACATCTACCCGTCGAAAAAGGGACGGGGGAGCATCGGTTTCGTGACCTCGGCCGCGTGGTCACCGGTCTGCAAGCAGAACATAGCGCTCGGGACCGTGGACGCGCGTCACGGCCACCCCGGTGACACGCTGTGGGTCGAGATCTATTACAAGCGGGAGATGCACTGGAACCGGACGATGGCCCGGGCGACCGTCGTCGAGGGGCCTTTCTGGAACCCGCCGCGGCG
>JAZBNZ010000022.1:0-6966 GCA_036350895.1 Woeseiaceae bacterium | reverse complement strand
CTGGTCGTCGCTATTCGGCCTCGGTCACAGCGACTTCGGTGATATCAGCGTGCACCTCTTCGAAAACACGCTTGACGTTGATCCACCGGCCATCGACCAGTTGCGCAACCCGAGGCCGCGCGACCTGCTCGGCGATATCGGGGCTATCGAAAAGGACAACTAGGCTGCGGGCGCAGACCGGCGTTCGCCCGGATGCCGTCTTGCCGGGTTACTCGTCGCTCCAGCGAGGCGCCCCTGAAGCCGGATCGCAACGTTGCGATCGAGTCGGGCGGTTTAGCGCTGCGCGATGAGCCAGGCCCAAGTCGCGGCTGCAACCATTATTCCGGGCAGTGCACCGACGAGCTGCACGAGATGGATGCGCCGCCTGGCTCCCTCGACTCCGCCCATCAGGCCGAGCCAGCCCCAGGCCCCGGAAACCACCGATCCCGCCCCGATCATCAGCAAGTAGGCTGATGCGGCTAAGACGGCAAACGCGGTTGCCATACCGTTGCTTGTGCGGTCGGCATGCCGCAGCGCATCCTGTCCAGGGTCCGTCAGCAGCCAGACACCGGCAAGCACCAGGCTGAACCAGGCGACGACGAGAACACCCACGACTGCCAGGTTCAACCCGCGGCTCCGAAATAGCAATCGCGGCAGTCGTTTGGCCGTGGCTCTCGGCCTTAGCAGCGCTATGCAAAAGCCAGCCAGGAGGAGCGTGACGGCGACGCGCCAGACGATATGCAACTCGATCGCCCCGCCGGTGAGAGTTCGCAGCGCATACGGAGTGAACAGTCCGACCAGCGGCACGACCATGACGATCCCGGCGCGGCGTCGCAGCGGTGGGCAGCGCCACGCAATGACGGATCCGATCAGGAAACAGACGCCGTATACGACCACGACGACGGCAAACCAGCCGAGTACGGCAATGCCGCTCGAGCCGGTCTCTGTCCACATGGCCACCGTCCAGAGCAGTGCAACGAGCACTTCGGCGGCCAGGGTGATGTTGAGAATCCAGCGCATGGCGCCTCGTATCAGGGGTAACGCTCTCCCGCCTCGTCAGAGGCCCGGAATCCAGTGTCGGCCACGGCTGGGCGACGGGGGAGACCGGCCGGTTTGATTGGGATAGGGATCACATAATCGGCTACCTGCCTGTGAACGTGTTCACAGCTCGTCAAGACGTGTCTCGCGTGGTCAGCCGCCACCCGTAGGATGGTCGTATTGTCTTTCGGCCAGCGCAGGGCGGTCCAATGCGCAAGATCATCCTGATACTCATTGTGCTCGTGGTAGGCGTGCCGTTTGGATTCCGCCAGCTGATGACGCTCATCAATACGAGCACGATTACCGCCGACCAGGACGAGATCGCCGCGCAGCTCGAGGACGAATTCCGGATTGCCATGCCGCCGGGCTACAAGGGCGCCTTCGGCATGCAGGTCGGATTCTTCGGTGTGCAGGGCGCAAACATCGTCGCGCTTGTCCCGCAGGACGCGGATCCCGAGGCGATTTTCGAGGGGGGCAGGTCCGTCAAGTTCAGCCCCGGTGAGCACACGATCGCACTGGCGATTCGGACGAATTCCGGGGAATCGAAAGAGCATACCTACCGCGACCTGCAGCGATTCGCGCTCGGCGACAAGGACGATCGACCGCCGTTGACCGAGGTATTCATCCAGGCAGGCGATCGCCGGGTGGCGGCATACGAACAGCGCGATGTCGTCTACGGGCAAGACACACTGGGCTATTTCATCTTCCTCGACAATGGTGGACTCGTTTTTGTCGTTGGGCCGGCAGAGGGCCTGGATCACGCTTTCAAGACATCGCTGGCGAGCCAGCTCAGTGCCGCCTACCCGGCCAACGAGCTGCTGTATGCGCACGTCGAGCAGCCGACTCGCGATGCTTCGCACCCTTGCGGTCTCGGCGAGCTGCCGGAACGTATCGAAGTGCATGCGATCGGCATACGGCGCGGTGATCACGACCTTCCCGGTGTCGCCATCGATCCGAGGGACGATAGCGCGAGCGAGCAATCCGTAGCGGTGGGCCGAACGGAGGCGCCCGTGGTGCTCGTGCTGATGTCGGCCGAACCGACATTGTGGAAAGTGCTGTCGACACCCGAGGCGGATATCGCGGGCGTTCTCGCCACCGGCGACGGCTTGCAGCGGGTCATCGGTCTCGAGCCAGGGGTGCCGCTAAAGGAAATCGACCCGAACGCACGCAATAGCTGCCGTTCCTTCCATGCGTACGAGGACCGCGGACGTCAGTTCGACGATGTCGAGGATCGCGTCTTCGAAATCTTCGCCCAGTCGATCGAGCACATGCATACCGTCCACGGCGGGAATTATTTTCGTATCGGGGAGATGACTGCAGAGCCTGTTCTGCGCGGAAGCCTGACCGTCGAGGACATCATCGTCGATCCGACCGAACAGGTGCTACCGGGCAAGCTGGGCCTGACTCAGCTCAAGGAGGCGGGCACGCTCGAGATTGCCCGCCCGAGTGACCTCGACCGTTGGCTGGGCGGTTTCGCGGCGCAGGGTATCGATGCCGAACGCTACCGCAGGCGACTTTCGATGAATTTCAATATGGAAAGAGTATTCATCATCAAGGCCGCGACGGAACTGCCATCCGGCATGTACGGTGCGCACTCGGCAGTGTTCCTCGTTGATGCCGGCGTCCCGGAGCCGGGCGGAGATCGCGCGCACAACACACTCGTTTTTGCTGACGGACGCTGTGTCGGGACAGTGTGTCCCTGAGCGTAGATTTTTCATCCGGAGCCGTGACATCGCAGTCGACGGCCACTGAAGCCAGGGCGATGTTGCGATCGAGTCCGGGCGAGTAGACCGCGGACGTGACGCCGCCGCCCCGTACGTCTGTCCGAAGGCGCCAGTTACAGCTTCCTGGCCTGCTCGCGCAACTCGAACTTCCTGATCTTGCCGGTGGAGGTCTTCGGTAAGGGCCCGAACACGACTTTTCGCGGCGCCTTGAAGTGGGCCATGTTGTCACGGCAGAAGCTGATGATGTCGTCTTCGGTCACGCCCTCGGCACCGGCGCGGAGGTTGACGAACGCACAGGGGGTTTCTCCCCACTTGTCATGCGGCATTGCCGTGACGGCGGCTTCCAGCACGGCGGGATGGCGATACAGCGCCGCCTCGATCTCGATGCTCGAAATGTTCTCTCCGCCCGAGATGATGACATCCTTCGAGCGGTCCTTGATCTCGATGTAGCCGTCGGGGTGGCAGACCGCGAGGTCGCCGGAATGAAAATAGCCACCCGCGAAGGCTTCTTCCGTCGCCGCCGGATTCTTCAGGTAGCCCTTCATGACGATGTTGCCGCGAAACATGATTTCGCCAATGGTCTCGCCATCCCTCGGGACCGGCTGCAGCGTCTCCGGGTCCACTACCACGAGCTCTTCGAGCATCGGGTAACGTACGCCCTGGCGCGCCTTGAGTGTCGCCTGTTCACCCGGCGGCAGCGCATCCCAGTCGTCGTGCCAGGCACAGACGACGGCGGGACCGTAGACCTCCGTCAGGCCGTAGGTGTGAGTCACGTGGAAATCGAGCCCGGCCATCGCTTCGAGAACCGCCGGCGGCGGCGCGGCACCGGCGGTCATCACGTTGACCCTCTCGCCGCTTCTCCGCTTCAGCTGCTCGTCCGCGTTTGCCATCATGTTCAGGACAACCGGCGCGCCGCACAGGTGCGTGACCCCGTTGCGCTCGATGGCGTCGAAGATTGCCGCGTCGCTTACGCTGCGCAGGCAGATACTCGTGCCGTTCAGGGCCGCAATCGTCCACGGGAAGCACCAGCCGTTGCAGTGGAACATCGGCAGGGTCCACAGGTAGACCGGGTGCGCGTTCATGTTCCAGGCGAGGATATTGGACACGGCGTTCAGGTAGGCGCCGCGATGATGCGTGACGACGCCCTTCGGATTACCGGTAGTCCCCGATGTGTAACCGAGCGCGATCGCCTGCCACTCGTCTTCCGGCATGGCCCAGCGGAATTCCGGGTCGCCGGTTGCGAGGAAGTCTTCGTATTCGAGATCGCCGATCAGCTCGCCGTCCTGTAGCGCCGGGTCGGCAACGTCGATGACGAGCGGCGGTTCGTCGAGCTGCTTCAGCGCCGCACGAATGGTCGCCGAAAACTCGGGGTCCGTCAGCAAGACGCGCGCACCGCCGTGTTCGAGCTGGAACGCAATCGCGTCGGCGTCGAGGCGAATGTTGAGCCCGTGAATGACGGCGCCTGCCATCGGGATGGCGAAATGGGCCTCGTACATGGCCGGAACGTTGGGCAGCATCAGGGCGACGGTATCGTCCTGACGGACACCCTTTTGCCTGAGTGCCGAAGCCAGTCGCCGGCAGCGGCGGTAGGTTTCGGCCCAGCTGCGGCGCGTGTCCCCGTACACGAGGGCGCAACGTTCCGGGTAAACCGACGCCGCGCGCTCGATGAACGTCAGTGGCGACAGCGGCGCAAAGTTTGCCGCGTTCCTGTCGAGATCGGTCGAGTACGGCGAGTCGGACATGGCGCCCTGCTATTTGTGTTTCCAGTCAGGCCTGCGTTTCTCGATGAACGCCGTGATGCCTTCGCGCGCATCGTGCGAGTCCATGTTACAGGCCATGCGCTCGCTGGCAAAGGCATAAGCATCGGGCAGTTCCATCGATAGCTGCTTGTAGAACATGTCCTTGCCGAGCCGGATCGAATATCCGGACTTGGCGGCGATCTTCTCCGCGAGCGCGCGCGTCGCCGCGTGCAGTTCGTCGGGCGGCACGACCTCGTTGACGAGGCCGAGCGACTTGGCTTCTGCGGCAGAGACGAAGTCCCCGGTCAGGAGCATCTGCATGGCCTTTTTCGGCAGCACGTTACGGCTGAGCGGCACGGCGGGTGTCGAGCAGAACAGCCCGGCGTTGATGCCCGACACGGCGAAGCGCGCGTCTTCCGCCGCGACCGCGAGATCGCAATTGGCGACGAGCTGACAGCCAGCCGCTGTTGCGATGCCGTGTACGCTGGCGATGACCGGCTGCGGCAAGCGGTGAATGCTCATCATCATGCGGCCGCAGCGATCGAACAGCGCCTGGTGAACGTCCCGATCGTCGTTGGCATGCATTTCCTTCAGGTCGTGCCCGGCGGAGAAGGCCTTGCCGTTCGCGGCTATGATGACGACCCGGAGCGTCTCGCTCCGGGCAATCTGGTCCAGTTCATCTTGCAGGCTGATCAGCAGGTCTTCGGACAGCGCGTTGTATTTCGCGGGCCGGTTCAGCGTCAGCGTTGCGATACCGTCTTCGTCGTGCCGCAGCAGGACGGGCTCTGCCGTCATGGGGTCGGTGCTAGTGCTCATCGGTCACTCTCCCGGGACGTTGCTCGAGATGGATGGGGGTCGAGTCGGGTCAGGCCTGTCCGTGAACGGCGCATCCGACCGTTGCCGACCACTCTAACCAGTACTGACGGTTTTTGCCATGTCGGCAGGGCGAGAGCGAGCCGCGCCCGGCGGGTTCGGATATCTGGCGGAGGCAGCGTGCTCCATGACGCCCCGGCCGTCCGGCCGTGCAGGCCGTTTTGCTGGTACTCTTCCCGGCTGGAGGTCACCCCATGATTCGCAAGCTCCATCATAACGCTTACCGCTGCCGGGATTCGGAAGAGACGCGGCGCTTCTACGAGGATTTTCTCGGCCTGCCGCTCGCCGGATCGCTCGACATCGAGCTTACCAAGACCGGCCGCAAGACGTCGGTGCTGCACACGTTCTACGAGATGGAGGACGGCTCCTACCTCGCGTTCTTCGAAGATCCCGGAACGCCGTTCGATTTCAAGAAGCAGCGTGATTTCGATCTTCACATCGCACTCGAGGTCGATCCATCGGTCCTCGAGCCGATGCTCGAGAAGGGGCGTGCCGCCGGCATCGAGACGCGCGGTATCTCCGACCACGACTTCATCCACTCGATCTATTTCCGTGATCCGAACGGCTACGTGATCGAGCTGACGGCGCGGCAGCCGAATCACGATCGTGCGATGGATCCGGCGACCAACGACGCGCGGGGGATTCTCGACCGCTGGCAGGCCGGCAAGGGCGCCCTCGGCGAGACCTGATCTGCTCCTGCTGTCGGTCGACCCGGCCGGGCCGGCGCGTAAGCCTATGCCGGTTGGTTCACGTACAGCGTCTGAGTCGGGTAGGCGAACTCGATGCCGCTGGATTCGAAGGCTTCGTAAATCCCGAGATTGATCGCCTGCTGTATGTCCATGTACTCGTTGTAGTCCGCTGTGAGCACGTAATAGACGACTTCGAAGATCAACGCAAAGTCGCCGTACTTCTGGAAGTGAGCACGGTCGAAGCGGACATGATCCTGCGACTCGACTGACTCCCGCAGGATGTCCGGGATCGTTCTCAGTTCGTCGGCGTTCGTCTGGTAGGTCACCCCCACCGAGAAGACCACCCGCCGTTCGTGCATGCGACCGTAGTTCCGGATCCGGCTGCTCAACAGGTCGTTGTTCGAAAACACAAGCTGCTCGCCTGACAGGCTGCGGAGCCGCGTCGTCTTGATGCCGACTTTCTCGACGCTCCCGAGAAAGTCCCCGATAGCCAGGAAGTCGCCCACGACAAAGGGCTTGTCGAGGACGATCGATAACGATGCGAACAAATCTCCGATGATATTCTGCGCTGCCAGCGCCACGGCGATGCCGCCGACGCCCAGGCCGGCGATCATCGTCGTGATATTCACGCCGAGGTTGTCGAGGACGGCCAGCAGCACGATGCTCCAGATGCTTACCCGGGCAATGAAGGCCAGGATGTCCATCGCGGCGACGCCGTCCGGACTTTCCCGGAGCTGCTTCTGCCGCTTCGCCCGAATGGACACAATGGCAGCGGAACTCAGCCACAGGCCGAGTTGCACGAGCGTTGCGATCATCGCAACGCGCGCCGTCCAAAGGCTCGCAGTTTCCGTCAACTGCACGAGGCGCGAGCCGACGAACAACGCGATCAGGAACAGGAACCACCCTCGTGTCGCGCCGATCACG
>JAZBNZ010000021.1:0-28732 GCA_036350895.1 Woeseiaceae bacterium | reverse complement strand
TGACCGGTGTGGATCAGGACCACGTCGCCTTCACCGATCCGGGTCTGCTGCTTCTCGAGGGCGCCCTGCAAGTCCTCGACGGTAATGACCTCACCGACCGGCAGTCGATCGACGCCCTTGTAGCCGGCCACGTCGATCAATACGCCGCGGGTGAATATCGGCCCGACGTTTTCGACGCCGAGCTGCTCGAGCCCGTCGGATTTGCCGAAATCGCGCCGCCTGAACCCGTTGTAGAACCGGTCTTCGCCGTCGATGCGTGTACCCAGGTGGCCGAGACCGTCGAACTGCGTGCCGACCTGCCCGATCTGGCCGCTGATCATTTCATCGTGGCCGACGACCTGGTTTTCGCCGAAGGGACCATGCGTCGGCGAGCCCGGAATGGTCAGGCTGTAGTGGCGGCCGGGAAACAGCGGCATCCCGGCCTCGTAGTCCCGGCCCAGCTCGTAGATGCGGCCCTCGCGTATCAGCGCCGTCGCCTCCCTGAGCTTGGCGGGTGTCAGCCGGTTTGCCGCCCCGCGCTCATCGTCAGGGCCCCATTCCGACGGCCACCAGGCGCGCTCCGAACTCGCTGGCGCTTCTGCATGCGCAACAGCCATGTACGCGAAGAGACCAAGGGCCGCGACGGCCAGATGACGAATGTGCATGCTTATTCCCCTGATTCCTGTCTGGCCCCGCCGGGCCGGGTGCGTTGCCGGATGAATGCCTGCGAGTTGACGAACGTCAGCGAGAGTCCGGCCGGTTGCCATCTGCCTGGTGCTCATTCAAGTCGCGCGGCCGGCCTTGTTACCCGGCCGGGCCGCTACGCTACCATGCTCGCGCACGAATCCGGGAATTTTGGAGAAGCTTGATCGAGTAACTCCGGGCGCCGGGTTCACTCTTGCCGGAGTATGCCGGGCTATGCCTGGATCCAGCCGGCCTGGTGTAGACTTCCGGGCCCTGGTCCCTCGCAGCCGCCGGATCGTCGATAAAACGCCTGGAATCAAGCAGATTGGAACTTGACGCAACATCGTCATGAGGATCGTTTCGGGGTGACGACATCGAACAGGCCGATACGCCTCCTCTTCGCTGCCATTCTCCTGTGGCCGCTCTGCCAGAACCCCGCGCACGCCGACCCCGTCCTGGATGCAGTCAAGGGCATCGAACAGGAGCTCGAGGCGCGAGTCGGCTTTTTCATGCACGATCTGGAGACCGGCGAGGCGCTGGACTATCGAGCCGACCATCGGTTTCCCCTGAACAGCGTGTTCAAGCTGTTCGCCTGCGGCGCACTCCTTGCGCAGGTCGACAATGGCGAAAGCACGCTCGGCGATGCCGTGGACGTTCGTGATTACCCGGTCGTGCCCTGGTCTCCAGCGGTCAAGGAGTCGATCGGCGCCGGACGGTTCGATGTAACGCTGGGCGCTGCCTGCGGCATGATGCTGTCGGTCAGCGACAATACGGCCGCCAATATCGTTCTCGCTGAAATCGGCGGCCCGGAAGGGTTCACGGTGTTCATGCGCTCTATCGGGGACGACGTCACCCGGCTCGACCGTTGGGAAACGGAACTGAACGAGGGCCTGCCTGGAGATCCGAGAGATACGACCACGCCACGCGCGATCGGCGATTCGCTTCGGAAGCTGCTCCTCGGTGACGTCTTGTCCCCGCCGTCCAGGACAATGCTCCGGGAGTGGCTTTCGCGGCATAGCGTTGCCGATGATCTGTTTCGAGCCGCGCTACCCCCGGCCTGGTCGATCGACGATCGCACCGGTGCGGGTGGACACGGTTCTCGCGCAATCGTCGCGATCATGTACCCGCCGAACAGGGAACCGGTCATTGCCGCCCTTTTCATGCGGGACACCCGCGCCGACCTCGCGCGCCGAAATAAAGCGGCCGCACGAGTCGGCGCCGAAATCGTGATGCGTGTCGAGACCGATTAGCAGCTGCCGACCATGCCTTTGATCCTGCTCAACAAGCCGTTCCGCGTGCTCAGCCAGTTCAGCGATGCCGACGGCCGCGCCACGTTGGGAGACTACGTCGATCGTCCCGGAGTCTACCCTGCAGGCCGGCTCGATTACGACAGTGAAGGGCTCATCCTGCTGACGGACGACGGCCGGCTGCAGGCGCGCATCAGCCAGCCGCGATCGAAAATCCTGAAGATCTACCGCGCCCTGGTCGAAGGGGAGCCAACGAGTGAACAGCTCTCCGCACTCGTACGCGGCGTCAACCTGAAGGACGGCACGGCTCGTGCCGGGTTCGCGCGGATGATCGAGGCGCCGGCCGACCTGTGGCCACGGGAACCGCCGGTTCGATACCGGAAGTCCGTGCCTGACCAGTGGCTCGAAATCGGCCTGACCGAGGGCCGCAACCGGCAGGTGCGGCGGATGACGGCAGCCGTCGGCCTGCCGACGCTGCGCCTCATCCGCTTCGCGATCGGGCCTTACACGCTCGACGGATTGGCACCCGGTGAATGGCGCGAAGTGTCGACGACAGACGCCTGGCGGGCCCTCGGCCGCTCCTGAGCGAGGGGCAAGGCGGCCCGGTCGCCGCCGCGGCGCAGTGGACAGGTCAAGCTGCTATAGTCGGCCCGGTTTACGGATTCACCGACGGAGTCGCGAATGGCACTGGAACTCGAGGTAAACGGGCAGCGCGTGACGGTCGACGTGCCCGACGACAAGCCGCTTCTGTGGGTACTCCGCGAAGACGTCGGGCTGACAGGAACGAAATTCGGCTGTGGTATCGCGCAGTGCGGCGCCTGCACGGTTCACATCGACGGCAGTCCGGCGCGGGCCTGCGTCACCCCGGTCTCCAGGGTCGCGGGCAAATCGGTCACGACGGTCGAAGGCGTCGGCTCGCGCGAAGCGATGGCCGTCCGCAATGCCTGGCGGGAACTCGACGTCGTCCAGTGCGGCTACTGCCAGTCCGGTCAAATGATGAGCGCGACGGCGTTGCTCGAAAGCAATCCCGCGCCGTCCGACGCCGATATCGACCAGGCCATGCGCGGCAACCTCTGCCGCTGCGCTACCTACCAGCGAATCCGCGCCGCCATTCACCGCGCCGCCGACAGCCTGGAGGCCTGACATGCTGGACAAAATCGATCCCCGGTTCCTGCCGCGCCCCGCTCTCAGTCGCCGGCGTTTTCTCGAGGTCATCGGCCTCTCCGGCGCCGGCTTCATGGTCGGCTGCGGCCCGGCGGCAGACGACGCCGCTCCCGATTCGACCGACCCGGCCGCCGGGCCGGCAGCGGCCGACCTGAACCACTTCGTTCGTATCGGTGCCGACAATACGGTGACCGTGATCATCAAGCATCTCGACAAAGGCCAGGGGGTCACCACGGGTTTGCCGACCATCGTCGCCGAGGAACTCGATGCCGACTGGTCGCAAATGCGGCACGAATTCGCCCCTGCCGACGCGGCGCGCTATGGCCACGGATTCTTCGGACCGCTCCAGATGACGGGTGGTTCGTCGTCTGTCGCCAACTCCTGGATGCAGTTGCGCAATGCCGCGGCCGCCGCCCGGGCGATGCTCGTCGGCGCCGCTGCCTCGCGCTGGGGCGTACCCGCGGCGGAGATCTCGGTTTCAGGCGGCATCGTGTCGCACGGCGGCCAGTCGGCGACGTTCGGCGAACTGGCCGCCGCTGCGGCGGACATCGAACCGCCGGCGGAGCCTGCCCTCAAGGATCCTGCCGAGTTCACGCTGATCGGTACGCGCCTGCCGCGGCTCGACTCCGCCGCCAAGACCGATGGCAGCGCACAGTTCACGCTGGACGTGAGCCGCCCCGGCATGCTGACGGCGGTCGTCGCGCGCCCGCCGAAATTCGGCGCAAGGATAGCGAGTTTCGATGCACGGAAGGCCCTGGAAGTCCCCGGCGTCACCGATGTCGTCGAGATCCCGCGCGGCATTGCCGTCGTGGCGTCCAGCGTCTGGTCGGCCCTCGCCGGCCGTGACGCGCTCGACGTCGACTGGGCCGACGACGACGCAGAGCAGCGCGGATCCTCCCGGCTGTTTGCCGATTTCAAGCACGCGGTTGATAACGAAGCGCCACTCACGGCACGGGCCGATGGCGACACCGACGCCGCGTTCGCGGCCGCAGCAACGACCCTCCGGCGCGAGTTCCGCCTGCCCTTCCTGGCACACGCCACCATGGAGCCGATGGACTGTGTCGTGGAACTCAGCGGCAACGCCTGCGATATCTGGACCGGGTCGCAAATGCAGACGACCGATCAGATGGCCGCCGCCGGGATTACCGGGCTCCTGCCCGAGCAGGTCAGAATTCACACGCAGTTCGCGGGTGGCAGCTTCGGTCGGCGCGCCGCACCGAACAGCGACTACGTGGCCGAGGCCGTCATGACCGCGAAAGCGATCGGCGGCCGCGCACCCGTCAAGCTCGTCTGGACGCGCGAGGACGACATGCGCGCCGGCTTCTACCGGCCCATGAGTTATCACGTGCTGGAAGGCGCTGTCGACGAAGCCGGCAACATCAGCGCCTGGCGGCACCGGACGGCGGTGCAGTCGCTGCTCGCCGGCACGCCGTTCCAGGGTGCGATCCAGGACGGTGTCGACTCTTCTTCGGTCGAGGGCGCCCGCAACCTGCCCTACCGCATCGACAACCTGTTCGTCGGCGTGCACAACATGGAATCGAAGATACCGGTGCTGTGGTGGCGCTCCGTCGGGCACACGCAGAATGCATTCGTTACCGAAGCGTTTATCGACGAACTGGCGGTCGCTGCGGGCCGGGACCCGTATGAGCATCGCCGGGAACTGCTCGCAGACCACCCGAGACACCGCGCCGTGCTCGATCTCGCCGCCGAGCGCTCGGGCTGGGGTGAGGAACTCGGCCCGAACCGGGGCCGCGGCATTGCAGTCCACGAGTCCTTCGGCACGCTGGTCGCGGAGGTGGTCGATGTGACCGTCAATGGCGGAAAAATCAGCGTAGACCGCGTCGTGTGTGCCGTGGACTGCGGCATCGCGATCAACCCGGACGTCATCCGGGCACAGATGGAAGGCGGCATCGGCCAGGCGCTGTCGGCGGCCCTGCGGGAGGAAGTGACGCTCGAGGACGGGCGTATCCGGGAGGATAACTTCGACCAGTATCAGCCACTCAGAATCGACGAGATGCCGACCGTCGAGGTCCACTTCGTGGCTTCGGCCGAGCCCCCGAGCGGTGTGGGCGAACCCGGCGTTCCGCCGCTTGCTCCCGCCCTCGTCAACGCGATCGCGGCCGCCACCGGCAAACGCCTCTACCGCCTGCCGATCGGTGATCAGCTCGAAAGCTGACGCAGGCGGAATGCCAATAGCGCCGCGGCAGCGCGCCGCCTACTCGTGGACGCCGGCGATCCGCATGGCGACTTCCATCGCCTGCTCATAGTTCAGGCGGGGATCGACGGTCGACTTGTAGGCGCGCGCCAGGTCGCCATCCGTCAGCCCGCGGGCCCCGCCCGTGCATTCCGTCACGTTCTCGCCAGTGAGTTCCAGGTGAACGCCGCCTAGATAGCTGCCGTTGTCCTGGTGAATCCGGAATGCGAGTTCCAGTTCCCTGACGACGTTGTCGAAGCGGCGAGTCTTGACCCCGTCGGCCGTACTCTCGGTGTTGCCGTGCATCGGATCGCAGACCCAGAGGACCGGCGAGCCCGTTTCCTTTACCGTCCGGATCATCCCGGGCAGGTGCTCCTCGATCGACTTCGCGCCGAAACGATGAATCAGCGTCAACCGGCCCGGCTCGCCGTTCGGGTTCAGCACGCTGATAAGCCCCTGCAGCCATTCCCGGGTCATGCCCGGCCCGATCTTGATGCCGACCGGGTTCGCAATGCCGCGGAAGAACTCCACGTGTGCCCCGTCGAGTTGCGCCGTCCGCATGCCGATCCACGGGAAATGCGTCGTCAGGTTGTACCAGCGGCCCCGCCGCTCCAGGTAGCGCGTCTGCGCCTGCTCGTAGTGCAGGTGCAGGCCTTCGTGCGCGGCGAACATGTCGGCGCGCTGCGTCTTGTGCACCGGGGATCCGGACACCGTCTCCAGGAAATCCAGCGAATCGGAGATCGACTTGACGATTGCGCGATATTCCGCGGCGGTCGAAGAATGGCCGACCCAGTCGAGATCCCAGTATTCCGGGTGGTGAAGATCCGCGAAGCCACCGTCGATCAGGGAGCGGACGAAATTGAGCGTCATCGCCGCACGCTCGTAGCCGCGCAGGATCAACTGCGGGTCCGGGATGCGATCTTCCGCAGTGAACGGGCTCCGGTTGACCAGGTCGCCTCGGAAGCTGGGCAGGGACTCGCCGTCACGGGTCTCGGTGTCGGCCGAGCGCGGCTTGGCGTATTGCCCTGCCATGCGACCTACCCGCACGATCGGCTTCTTCATGCCGTAGAGCATGACGACGCTCATCTGCAGGAGGATCTTGAGCTTCGCGACGATGTTCTCCGAGGTGCACTCGGCGAAGGTCTCGGCGCAGTCACCACCCTGCAGCACGAAAGCCTGGCCGCGCTGGGCCATTGCAATATGCTCCTTGAGCGCGTCGACTTCCCACGAGGTCACGAGCGGCGGCAGCTTCGACAGCTCCGCGATGACGCGCTCCAGGGCGGCCTGGTCCGGGTACGTCGCCTGCTGGCTGGCCGGGTACTGGCTCCAGCTGGCGGGATGCCAGTCGGTTTTTCCGATCGATCTCGTCACGTGTTCCTCGGTAGTGGTCATGTTGCGGTGCACCGCGCTCGTCGGCGGGACTATGCCATGCCGCAGTGCAGCAGGCAAAAGTTACCATCGTAATCAGGTGTTTAGCGCAACTACCTGACTCCCGCCTGACGGACTATCTCGGAAACGCCTGCAGGTCCTTGTTTTAAAGGTGAATCCCGGCTGAGTTTCACGTGCAAGTACTGGCGCTTCGGGCGCGGGCCGTGCACAATGCCCGACCGTCGCGTCGGGCTCCTCGGGAGCGGAGCCCGACGTCTTCAGGTACCGATCGCGAGTTCACCACGCGATCCTGAATGCTTGGGAGCACAAATGCAGAACATACTCGTCCTGGGGGCCGGCAAGATCGGCTCGCTGATCGCCGGGTTGCTGGCCGAATCCGGCAGCTACCGCGTCCAGCTGGCGGACAGCCAGCCCGGCACCGCCGCCGAGGTTGCCGCCGCACACGGTCTCGACAACATCGTCGCGTTCGACCTCGACGTCAGTGATCGCGAGGCGCTACGTCGCAAGATCGCGGAGCACGAGCCTATTGCCGTCATTTCGAGCCTTCCCTACTACTGCAATGTACCGGTCGCGGAAGTGGCCCGGGAGTGCGGCCTCCACTATTTCGACCTGACCGAGGACGTTGCCGTCACCGAGGCGGTGCGCAAGCTCGCCGACGGGGCAGAAACGGTGTTCGCACCCCAGTCCGGCCTGGCACCCGGGTTCATATCGATTGCGGCGAGCGAGCTCGTACAGCACTTCGACTCGGTGAACTCGGTGAAGCTGCGCGTCGGCGCACTCCCGCAGCACCCCAACAACGTGCTCAAGTACTCCCTGACCTGGTCGACCGACGGAGTCATCAACGAATACGGCAATCTCTGCAACGCGATCGTCGATGGTGAGAAGGTCGACGTACTCCCGCTCGAAGGCCTCGAGGAGATCGAAATCGACGGCAAGCTCTACGAAGCCTTCAACACCTCGGGCGGACTCGGCTCGCTGGCAGAGACCTACGGCGAGCAAGTCACGACGATGGACTACAAGACGATCCGCTATCCTGGGCATTGCGAGCAGATGCGCCTGCTGATGAACGGCCTCAAACTCAATCACGACCGGGCCACGTTCAAGCGCATTCTCGAGAACGCCGTTCCGCAGACGCTGCAGGACGTCGTCATCATCTACGCAGCCGTCACCGGCATGCAGGATGGCGAACTTCGAGAGGAAAATTACGTCAATAGAGTGTATCCGCAGGTCGTTGCCGGAAGGCTCTGGTCCGCCATCCAGGTTACGACGGCAGCCGGCGTCTGCAGCGTCGTCGACCTCGTCCTGGCTGAACCGACTGCGTATCGCGGCTTCATCGCGCAGGAGCAGTTCCGGCTGTCGCACATACTTTCGAACCGCTTCGGGCGCTACTTCGCGCACGGCGGTACGAACCAGGCATCTGCCGAACTCGTCGCACGCGGCGAGACCGGCCACCAGCGCACACACGCGGGAGAGCAGTAATGCAAGAAATTCTCACGGCCCTCGGCATCGAGGACTCCAACCCGGGCACCTGGATCGGTGCGACGGCCCACTCGTCGCGTGATGCCGACCTGATTCACAGCTACAACCCGTCCAACGGCGAGCGCATTGCGAGCGTCAAGGCCACCACGCCGGAAGAGTACGACGTCGTCGTCCGTGCCGCCCGCGAGGCGTCCCGGGAATGGCGCAAGGTACCCGCGCCCGTCCGCGGCGAAGCCGTCCGCCGGATTGCGAACGCGCTTCGCGAGCACAAGGATGCCCTGGGCAGCCTCGTCGCGCTGGAGAACGGCAAGATCAAGGCCGAGGGCGACGGCGAGGTCCAGGAGATGATCGACATTGCCGACTTCGCGGTTGGCCAGTCGCGGATGATGTACGGCCGCACGATGCATTCCGAGCGGCCGGAGCACCGGATGTCCGAGCAGTGGCATCCTCTCGGCGTCGTCGGCGTCATCTCCGCTTTCAATTTTCCGGTTGCCGTGTATTCCTGGAACGCCTTCATCGCGGCGATCTGCGGCAACACGACGATCTGGAAGCCCTCACCCAAGACGCCGCTGTGCGGATTGGCCGTCCATTCCGTGATCTGCGAAGCACTGGCCGACATGGACCTGCCGCCCGCATTCTTCCTGATCAACGACGGCACCAACGAACTCGCCCAGACCTTCGTGGACGACGAGCGGATCGACCTGCTCTCGTTCACCGGCTCGACCGCCGTCGGCCGCAAGGTTGCCGAGCGCGTTGCGGGTCGCCTGGGCAAGTGCCTGCTCGAACTCGGCGGCAATAACGCCATCATCGTCGACGAGCATGCCAATCTCGAACTCGCCATCCCCTCGATCGTCTTTGGTGCGGTCGGTACGGCCGGCCAGCGCTGCACCACCACGCGCCGCGTGATCGTCCACGAATCCCGCTTCGAGGAACTGAAAGAGGCTCTCGTCAACGCTTACTCGCAGGTGCGCATCGGCAACCCGCTGGAGTCCGGCACGCTGATGGGCCCGCTCATCGACGAATCCGCCATTGCCCGCGTAGAAGCCGCCGTTGCCGCGATCCGCTCGCAGGGCGGTGAGGTGCTCTGCGGCGGCAAGCGCCTCGACGGTCCCGGTCATTTCATTACGCCCGTGATCGCGGTCGCAGAAAACGACTGGCCGATCGTGCAGACGGAAACCTTCGGGCCGATCCTCTACCTGATTTCCTACTCGACCCTCGACGAGGCGATCGAACTGCAGAACGGTGTCCGCCAGGGCCTGTCGTCCTCGATCTTCACGGATAACCTGCGCACCGCGGAGTACTACCTCTCGCACGGTGGCTCCGACTGCGGCATCGCGAACGTCAACATCGGCACCTCGGGTGCCGAGATCGGCGGCGCGTTCGGCGGCGAAAAGGAAACCGGGGGCGGCCGCGAAGCCGGCTCCGACGCCTGGAAGGCCTACATGCGGCGCCAGACCAACACGATCAACTGGGGCACGGCGTTACCGTTGGCGCAGGGAATTTCGTTCGACCTGTAACGCAGCCGCCGGAGCCTCACGGCTCCGGGGTGGTCTCGAAGCGATTCTCGGCCCGGTTTTTCCGCACGGTCCCGGCCGGGAACACCTGGCCGCTCATCGCGATGTAGACGCCGGGTGCTGCCGTCTGCACGGCGGCGACGGCCATGCCGACATTGAAGACGGCGTCCGTCGTGCGGAAGCGCGCCGGCGTGAGCGCACCGGTCAGCACGATCGTCTTGCCCTCGATACCCGCGAGCGCACTGGCCGTCTCGACCATCGTGTCGGTGCCGTGGGTCACGACGAAATAGCGGGAGGAATCGTTCTCGATGAACGACCGTATCGCCTGCCGGTCCTCGGCCGTGATCTCGAGACTGTCTTTCTGAAACAAAGGCTCGATCGCGAAGTCGAACTGAACGAGCGCCTCGGCAAGGATGTGTTCGACCTGCGTTTCGCCGACTTCGAACTGGCTCAGGGCGTCGAAATAGATCTTGTCGATCGTACCGCCGGTGGTGACAAAGCGAATGAACATCCGGCAAGCATGCCACCGAACAGCATCGATCTGAACACCGAATTCACCACCCGAAGGACAAATGTGCCTGCTATGATTCGATCCATGAACGTCGAGACAACGCGCCAACGGGCTGCCGGACTCCGGCCGTTCACCGCCTTGCTGCTGGCGGCGGCCGGCCTGCTTGCGAGCGCGGTGAGCCTTGCCGAGGATCCGATCGTCAACATCGAGCTCAAGGGCGGGATCGGCGTCGCCACGGCCGAGTACGTCATCAAGGGCATCGACCATGCCAACGAGACGGGCGCGAGCCTGGTCCTGATCAGCACGGATACACCCGGCGGACTCGTCAGCGCCACGCGGGACATCATCCAGGCGATCCTGGGCTCGGACGTGCCGGTCGCGACCTACGTAACCCCGGCCGGTGCGCGCGCGGACAGCGCCGGAACCTATATCCTGCTTGCGAGTCACATAGCCGCCATGGCGCCCACGACCCACATCGGCGCCGCCACGCCGGTCTCGATGACGGGCGACGATCTCACGCCCTCACCCGGTGACTTCGGCCGCGGCTCCGATGAAGACGAGAGCGCCGACGAGCAGGCAGAAGAGCCCGACGCCCCGCTCCAGGGCTCGGCCATGGAGCGCAAGGTGCTCAACGACGCCGTTGCCTACATTCGCACCCTTGCCGAGCGGCACGGCCGGAACGCCGACTGGGCAGAGCGCGCAGTGACCGAGGCGGCCACGCTGACGGCGCGGGAAGCCCTCGCCGAGAACGTCGTCGAGTACGTCGTCGCCGATACGAACGAACTCTTCGCCGCAATCGACGGCACCTCGGTCACGACCGACAGCGGCGAGATCACGGTTTCGACATCGGCGCCCGTCGTCGAGGACTTCGAACCGAGCTGGCGCCTCAAGCTGCTCATGGTCATCTCCCAGCCGGAGATACTGCTCCTGCTCGGCCTCGTCGGCGTGTACGGTCTGATCCTCGAAGGCTGGAACCCGGGCGCACTGGTGCCGGGCACGCTCGGCGCAATCTGCCTGCTGCTCGCGCTGTACGGATCGCAGACGATTCCGATCAACTACGCCGGCGTGGCACTGATACTGCTCGGAATCGGCCTGATGGTCGCCGAGGCGTTTGCGCCGAGTTTCGGCATACTCGGCATCGGCGGCATCCTTGCCTTCGTCTTCGGCGCGATACTGATGTTCGACAGCGGCGTGCCGGGCTTCGAGATCTCGATTGCATTCGTCATCAGCCTCGCGATCGCCTCTGCCCTGTTCCTCGCCTGGGTCATGACTTACCTGATGAAACTCCGCAAACGTGGCGCCGTGTACGGCCGTGAATCTATCGTCGGCAGCACCGGCGTGGCGACGGAAGATTTCGATGGCGAAGGCCGGATCTGGCTCGAGGGCGAGGCCTGGACGGCTCACGCGAGCGTCCCGATCGAAAAGGATCAACACGTACGCGTGATTGCCATGGACGGTCTGACACTGACCGTCGAACCTGAAACGAGCGACGACCCCTTACCCGGTCGCGCCACCTGATAACGACCTCAACGGGAACTACGCCAAATGGACAACATCATTACCGTAGCCATTATTCTCGGCTTCGTCGTCGCCGTCGCCTCCCAGATCTTCAAGATCCTCCAGGAGTACGAGCGCGGCGTAATCTTCTTCCTCGGCCGTTTCCAGACGGTAAAAGGCCCGGGCCTGATCATCCTGATCCCGTTCCTGCAGCGCATGGTCAAGGTCGATCTCCGGGTCGTCGTGCTCGACGTGCCGACACAGGACGTAATCTCCCGAGACAACGTCTCCGTGCGCGTCAACGCGGTGATCTATTTCCGGATCGTCGACCCGGAGAAATCGATCATTCGCGTGGCCAACGTTTTCGAGGCGACCAGCCAGCTGTCGCAAACGACCCTGCGCTCCGTCCTTGGCCAGCACGACCTCGACGACATGCTCGCCGAGCGCGACCAGCTGAACGAAGACATCCAGGCAATACTCGACCAGCGCACCGACAACTGGGGCATCAAGGTCGCGAACGTCGAGATCAAGCACGTCGACCTCGACGAGAGCATGATCCGCGCGATTGCCCAGCAGGCCGAAGCCGAACGCGCGAGGCGTGCCAAGGTCATCAACGCCGAAGGTGAAAAGCAGGCGGCCCAGATGATCGCCGAGGCGGCGCACACGCTCGCCACCGAGCAGCAGGGCCTGCAGCTCCGCTACCTGCAAACGCTGAAGGAAATCGCTAACGAGAAGACGAATACGATCGTCTTCCCGATGCCGCTGGAATTCGTCGAGCCGATGATCAAGATCGCCGACGCGATCGGCAGCAAAGCGACCTCAAAGCCGGCGGACCCGGGTAGCTGACAGGGCTCCCGGGGGACGCCCGGGGCCTGACACCAGCCTGGTTGCCGGTCGATGCGGAGACGCTTCACGCTCCCGGCGGCGGAATCGTGATCGTGAACTGCGCACCGCCGAGATCCGAGCCCTGGATCGCCAGGTGGCCGCCGTAGGACTCGGCGATGTCCCTGACGATGGCGAGGCCGATACCGTGCCCGGGCGTCTTCTCGTCGAGCCGCATGCCGCGTTCCAGCAGCGCCTCGCGCGCTTCCGGGGGCACGCCCGGGCCGTCGTCCGCGACCGTCAGGATCAGGCCGCTCTCACCCGCCGGCTTGATCGTTACGCGAACCTTGTGACGGCACCACTTGCAGGCGTTGTCGACCAGGTTTCCGGCCATCTCGAGAAAATCGCCGGTGTCGCCCCGGAAGCTCGCCCGCCCGTCGATTGACACGTCGATGTCCGGCGCCTTGTCGCGGTATACCTTGCCGAGTCCGTTGACGAGTCGCTCGGTTTCCTCGCGAATCGGCACCGGCGCGAGGAGCAGGTGCTTGCCGGCCACCGAGCCGGGCTTTCTCAGCTGGTAGCGAACGATCTCGTCCATGCGATCGATCTGCTCGTTGAACCTGTCCGCATCCGCCGAGCCGGCGTCGCCGCTCAGCGAGCGCATTGCCGCGAGCGGGGTCTTGAGGCTGTGCGCCAGGTTGTCGAGCGTCTTGCGATACCGGTCGGAGCGGGCCCGCTCGCTGTCGATCAGCAGGTTCATGTTCCTGGCGACGCCGGTCAGTTCGTTCGGGAAGTCCTTCGACAATGACGTCCGCCTGCCCTCCTCGATCTCGCCGATCTCGGTCTCGATCTGGCGCAGCGGCCTGAGCAACCCGCGCAACAGTATCGATATCGAGACCAGCATGATGAACGCAAGCGCCGCGAACCAGCCGAAGAGTTGCTGCCGGAAACTGGCGACCTGGGCGTTGAAGCCGTCCAGGCTCTCGTAGACGGAAAACACGAACGGCTTGAGGCGTCCGTCCCCCAGTTCCCAGTTGACCGCGAGCGTCATCGCAAGCAGCGGCGTGCCGTCCTGAAGCTCCAGGCGATCGAACTGTTCACGCCCGACGGCGGTGGGGGCGATGGCGGGCAGATCGATGCCGAGCGCAGACCGCGACTCGAACACGGAGTCGCCGCCGTCATTGCGGATGGCGGCGTAAAGGCCGGAGCCGAGTGCCGAGAAACGGGGCTCGGGCAGTTCCCGGCGCATCTCCAGCGAACCGCCCGGCGTGACGTCCGCGACCGCGAACAGGGACATCAGGTGACCATCGAGAATGTCTTCGCGCGCGCGCTCGCCCGCCGTCCGGAACGCGGTATCGAGGACGATGATCGTCGCCCCGAAAAACAGGAGCAAGAGGAGGCTGACCGAGATCAGCAGGCGCGCATTGAGCGAGTACATGGCAGCGGACTATGCCGCCTGGTTCCGCTCCAGTGCAAACCGGTAACCGCGCCCGCGCAGCGTTTCGATCGGCTTCAGGGTGTTCTCGGGATCGAGCTTCTTGCGGAGACGCCCGATGAAAACCTCGATGACGTTCGAGTCACGCTCGAAATCCTGGTCGTAGAGGCGCTCCGTGAGCTCTGTCTTCGAGATCACCTCGCCGGCGCGAACCATCAGGTATTCGATGATCTTGTACTCGAAACTTGTCAACTCGACGCTCTCGCCGTTTACCTTCAAATCCTGCCGGGACATGTCGAGCGAAACGGGACCCGCGTTGAGTACCGACGAGGCCCAGCCGCCCGAACGACGAAGCAGCGCACTGACGCGCGCGTTCACTTCCTCGAAATGGAACGGCTTCACGACGTAGTCGTCGGCGCCCGCGGACAGGCCGTCGACCTTGTCCTGCCAGCGATCACGCGCCGTGAGTATGAGGATGGGGTAGGTCTTGCCGGCGTCCCGGGCGGCACGAATGATGTCGGTCCCCGAGATCTCGGGCAGGCCGAGATCGATGATCGCGAGATCGACCGGGTACTCGAGCGCCTGGTACTGGCCTTCGCGCCCGTCGGCCGCCTGTTCGACGGCAAAGCCCTCTCCCGCGAGCTGTTTCGCCAGGGTTTCACGCAGCGTGTCGTCGTCTTCAATGATCAGCAAGCGCATGGCGGTCTCCTCGACGTCAGCGGCGACGTCCGTTTACGCGGACGGTCTTGACGGTCCCGTCCTTGGTCATGACCTTGATGTGATGCACCTCGCGACCGCCTTCAACCCGGGTGTCGGCGGACAGGACCCGCTCGACGTCCCCGCGCCGCCGTACCGACTCGATGGCCTGGTTGAGGCTCATGCCGTCACGCTGGGCAACCTCGTACGGCGGCGGCGCGGCAAGCTCGGCCTCCACCACCGCACGCAGACGGGCATCGGCCGCCGGCGGCAGCAGCAGCGTCGATATGAGAAGCAGCAGTGTCAGGCGTAGTTGCACTCGGTTCATCCTGTTCACGTCACGTCAAAAAAACCGGTAACCCGGCGGCCAGTTTGGGCCGTCGGATTACCGATTGCAACGCGATACATCACATCTCGTCCCTGAGCCGGCAGGCCTTACCCGGCCGGCCGTACGTCGACCCGAACCCGGATCTCGCGGCCCGGATCGTACGGCAGCTCGGTCGCGTATTTCTGGCCGTTATAGCGGTACACGACCCGGTAACCGTCGATGCGCTCCTCCTGGTGCTCCTGCATCGTGGTCGCGCAGCGTTCGACCGGCTGGGCATAAACCTCGCTACCGTAGTGACGGTTATTGCGACGCGCCGAGTTCGAGCCGATCGCGGCGCCGATCACACTGCCGGCAACCGTGGCGGCGTCGTTGCCGCGACCGCTGCCGAACTGGTGACCGACCACGCCGCCGATGATCGCACCGACCAGGGCGCTGCCGCCGGTACTGCGATGGCGACGATGCTCGACCTCGACGTACTCGGTCTCGGTCCAGCACTCGCGGATCGGTGTCTTGACCGTGACGTAGCGGATGATCGGTTCCGCGCTCAACACGGGGGCGTAATCATACTGCGCGCCCCGGTTGCGATGCCCGAGGGCGAGCCCGGGCCGCGAATAGGATGCGTTGGCATAGGCCGGACGGTAGCCGGGGTCTGCGGCGGCGCCGGCCGAAAAGCCCAGCGAAGCCGCGGCGATCACGCCTGCGGCCAACGTGGCGACTGCTTTTCGATTCCGTGCTGACATTGCTGGTTACTCCCGTTTTGCGACTGGCCCTTCGCCAGCCTGGGAGCAAGATTAGAGCCCGGGCAATGAACGCTGCCTGAACGCCCGAAACCCCTGTCAGACGCGGGCTCCGGCGCGTAAAGGGACAGGACGGGAGAGCCTCAGAAAGCCTGGGCGTCCTTCACCGCCTGCCATTCCTCCTCGAGCATATCGATACCGAGGTCCGTCATGCGCAGACCCCGCGCCGCGAGAGCCGCCTCCACCGCCCGGAAGCGCCGTTCGAACTTCGCATTGGCCGCGGACAGGGCCGCCTCGGGGTCGACCTTGTGGTGCCGCGCGAGGTTCGCCACGGCAAACAGCAGGTCACCGAGTTCCTCCGCCACCGCGGCCGGGTCGCCGTCGTCGACGGCATCGGCGATCTCCTCGAGTTCTTCCCGGACCTTCTCCGCAGGGCCGATCGCGTCCGGCCAGTCGAACCCGACCGTCGCGGCCCGCTTGGCGAGCTTCTGTGCGCGCTTGAGCGCCGGCAGGGCCAGCGCTATGCCGGCAAGCGTGCTCTCATCCTCGTGACTCGCTCGCTCTTCGGCCTTGATACGCTCCCAGCTACCCTCGACCTGGCCGGCATCCCGCGCCTCGGCGTCTCCGAAGACGTGAGGGTGGCGCCGCAACATCTTGTCGTTGATCGTCCGCGCGACGTCCTCGAAGTCGAAATGACCGGCCTCCTCCGCCATCCGGGCGTGAAAGACGACCTGGAGCAACAAATCGCCCAGCTCGCCGCGGAGCTCCTGCATGTCGTCCCGGGCGATCGCGTCCGCGACCTCGTAAGCTTCCTCGATGGTGTAAGGGGCGATGGTCGAGAAATCCTGCTCGAGATCCCAGGGGCAACCGTCCTCCGGGTTCCGCAGGGCCGCCATTATCTCCAGTAATTTCTCTATTTCCTTCATATTCTATTGTTTTAAAACAATTTCTCTTAGCTCACGAAGCATGTGGGCCGTCGCTCCCCAGATACGAAATCGCTCGTAGCGGAACTCGACCACCGGTATCCGGCGCCCCTGGTATTCGCGCTGCCCCCTGCATTCGTTGCCGGCATCGAGCAGGAAATCCAGCGGCACTTCGAACGCCTCCTGCACCTCCGTGCGATCGATCATGATCAGCGCCGTAGGCTCCACCACCCCCACCACCGGCGTCACCGCGAACCCCGTGATCGTCGGCATCGGCTGCAGGTACCCCGCCACCGCAACCTGCCCGGGATCGATGCCGACCTCCTCGTGGGTCTCCCGGAGCGCCGTCATCGCAACGTCGACATCGTGTGCCTCCATGCGGCCGCCCGGGAAGGCGATCTGCCCCGCGTGGTGCCGCAATGCGGCGGATCGCTCCGTGAGCAGCACCGTCAGTCCGACCTCGCGCTCGAACACGGGAATCAGCACGGCGGCGGGCGTCAGCTCCGTGGCCAGGCTCGCCGCCAGGTCGGCAGGCCAGCTACGCGTCGCGGCAGGCAGCTCCACCGCCCGCGGGTCTTCCGGGGGACGCGTAGCGGCCAGGCGTTCGATCAACAGCTTGGCGTCGATCCGGGAGGTCATATCCTAATGCTTGATCCCGCCTTCGGTCAGGCCGGCCGGGTCGAGCAGGCGATCGAGCTCCTCGTCGGACAGGTCTGTCATCTCTTTCGCCACGTCCTTGATGGGCCGGCCGTCCTTGTAGGCCGCCTTCGCGATCGCCGCACCCTTTTCGTAGCCGATGACGGGATTCAGGGCCGTCACGAGGATGGGGTTACGGCCGAGCGCAAGCTCGATGTTCTCGCGGTTCACGGTGAAACCGGCGATCGCCGAGTCCGCCAGGCAACGGGACGCATTCGCAAGAATTTCAATGCTTTGCAGCAAATTGTAGGCAACGACTGGCAACATGACGTTGAGCTGGAAGTTACCCGACTGGCCGGCCATCGCGATCGTCGCATCGTTGCCGACGACCTGTGCGGCGACCATCGCGACCGCCTCGGGAATCACCGGGTTCACCTTGCCGGGCATGATGCTCGATCCCGGCTGCAGCGCAGGCAGCGCGATCTCGCCGATACCGGCGAGCGGGCCCGAGTTCATCCATCTCAGGTCGTTGGCGATCTTGGTCAGGCTCACCGCCAGCACTCGCAGCTGACCGGAGACCTCGACGGCGGTGTCCTGCGAGGACATGAGCTCGAAGCGCGATTCCGCCTCCCTGAACGGGACGCCGCTCTGCTCCGACAGGAGCACCGCCACCTTGCTGCCGAAACGCGGATGCGCGTTGATCCCCGTACCCACCGCCGTGCCGCCCTGCGCAATCGCGGTCAGTCGCCGCATCGCATCGCGGAGCCTCGCGGCCCCGCTGTCGACCTGTGCCCGCCAGCCGTCCAGTTCCTGGCCGAGCGTCACCGGCATGGCGTCCATCAGGTGCGTCCGCCCGGTCTTGACGACGTCCGCGCACTCCTCCGCCCTGGCGGCGAGCGTCGCGGACAGGTGCTCGAGCGCCGGCAACAGGCTGTCGTTGATGGCGATCGCGGCGCTGACGTGGACGCAGGTCGGGATGACGTCGTTGCTGGACTGGCTCATGTTGACGTGATCGTTGGGATGCACGTCCTTGCCCAGCGTCTCCGTTGCGAGGTGCGCGATGACCTCGTTGGCGTTCATGTTCGAACTGGTGCCCGAACCGGTCTGGAAGACGTCGATCGGGAATTCCCCGTCGTGATCACCCGCCGCAACCGTAAGGGCCGTTTTCTGGATCGCGATCGCAATATCGCTCTTCATGAGCCCGAGTTCGGCGTTGGCGCCGGCCGCGGCCCATTTGACCAGCCCGAGGGCGGCGATGAACTGCCGTGGCATGGTCAGCCCGCTGATCGGGAAATTCTGCACGGCGCGCTGCGTCTGGGCACCCCAGAGCGCGTCCCTCGGTACCTCGAGTTCGCCCATACTGTCTTTTTCGATTCGGAAGTCCTTGTCGTTCATCGTCTGCTTTTCTCTTGAAAATCTGCCGTATACAGGGGCCTGAAGCACGAGCGCGACGCCGCGAAGCCCCCGGGAAAACGTGTATGATTCGCGCTTTGCGTGCGCAAGTCTACACCGGTTGATCCTGCATGAAAGTTTCCCCCTTAAGAGCACTCTCTCCCGCCGACGGGCGCTATGCCGGGAAGGTCGACAAACTCCGCGACATTCTGAGCGAGTACGGCCTGATCCGGTTCCGCGTGCTGGTCGAGGTTCGCTGGCTGCAGTGCCTCGCCGACGAGCCGTCGCTCCCGGAACTCGAGCCGCTGTCCTCGGTGATGAAGGACGTCCTCAACGATCTCGTCGACAACTTCTCCCTCGACGACGCTGAACGCGTCAAGGCCATCGAGGCGAGGACCAACCATGACGTGAAGGCGGTCGAATACTTCATCCGCGAGAAGCTCGGGGACGGCCCGGAGACCGGACCGCTCAAGGATTTCCTGCATTTCGCGTGCACCTCCGAGGACATCAACAACCTGGCCTACGCACTGATGCTGCGGACAGCCCGCAGAGACGCCCTGATGCCGCAGATGCGGGCCCTGAGGCTCCAGCTCGCCAACCTGGCGCGCGACCATGCCGCGGTCCCGATGCTGTCCCGGACGCACGGGCAGACCGCCAGTCCCACGACCGTCGGCAAGGAGTTCATGAACGTCGTGCACCGGCTGAAGCGCGCGGAACGACAGTTCGCCGACGTCGAGATTCTCGGCAAGTTCAACGGCGCAGTGGGGAACTTCAACGCCCACCACATCGCCTACCCCGACGCGGACTGGCCCGCGATCAGCCGGCGCTTCGTGGAGTCCCTCGGACTCTCGCAGAACAGCCATACGACGCAGATCGAACCACACGACTGGACCGCTGAGTACGCGCATGCGCTCGTGCGCTACAACACCATACTCATCGACTTCTGCCGGGACGTCTGGGGATACATTTCACTCGGCTATTTCAAGCAGAAGCTCAAGCAGGACGAGGTCGGCTCCTCGACGATGCCGCACAAGGTCAACCCGATCGACTTCGAGAACGCGGAGGGCAATCTCGGCCTGTCCACCGCGATGCTGGGCCACTTTGCCGAGAAGCTGCCCATCTCACGCTGGCAGCGTGACCTGACGGACTCCACGGTGCAACGCAACTTCGGTGTCGCGATCGGCTATACGATGATCGCGCTGAGCTCGGCCGTGAAAGGGATCGGCAAGCTCGAGTTGAACCGGGCCAACATCGATGCCGACGTCAACAATGCCTGGGAGGTCCTCGGCGAGGCGGTGCAGACCGTCATGCGACGCTACGGCATCCCGGAGCCCTACGAGAAGCTCAAGGCATTGACGCGCGGCCGGGATGTCACGCAGGCGCTGCTGGCGGAGTTCATTGGCACGCTCGAGATCCCCGACGGCGAGAAGGAGCGCCTGCTTGCTCTCACGCCGCAGGCCTATATCGGCCTCGCGGTCGACCTCGCCAGGCAAGCGCCGGAGTAAGGCGCCGCGTGCTCTCGTTCTCCGCCACAGCGACGGGCGGCGGTGCCGGGAGTTTCCTCGAACGACACTGGCAAAAACGGCCGCTCTGGATTCCCGGCGGCGTGGACGTCTCACGACTGCCGTCGATCGAGCCGGACGAAGTGGCCTGGCTCGCGACGCTGGAGGACGTCGAGAGTCGGCTGGTATTCACCGAGCGCCGCGGCGGCAAAACTACCTACCGCATGGACACAGGTCCGTTTTCGTCCGAGCGGCTCGAGTCCCTGCCGCCGGCCGACTGGACGCTGCTGGTGCAGGATGCCGAGAAGCACCTGCCCGAACTGCGCGCCTACCTGGACCTCGTCCCCTTCGTGCCCGACTGGCGTATCGACGACCTGATGATCAGCGTGGCCGCACCCGGCGGCAGCGTGGGACCGCACAGGGACAACTACGACGTGTTCCTCGTCCAGGCGAGCGGCCGCCGCCGCTGGCACTGGACGACAGCGCCGGTCGCGGACGACCCTTCGGCCAGCCGGCAACTCAGCCTGCTGCAACGGTTCGACCCGGAAGACACGCACAGCGCCGCGCCCGGGGATGTGCTCTATCTCAATCCCGGCGTCGCCCATCATGGCGTTGCCGAGACACTGTGCGTCACCTGCTCCGTGGGGATGCGCGCACCACGCCTGTCCGAACTCAGCGGACGCGCCGTGGACCACGACGTCTTCTACAGCGACCCGGATCTCGGCACGGAGGAAATGCGGCCCGGGCACCTCAGTACGGCCGCTGTTCGCCGCGCCGCGGCGCTGCTCGAACAGCACGGCTACGGGGATGTCGATGCCGCCGTGGCCCTCGGCCGTTTCGCCACCCTGACCAAGGACTGGCTGCAACCGGATCGGCCCGAGCAGGACGAGCCACCGGAAGAGCCGCTCGATGTCCACGGCATGGCGCGCATCGCCTGGACGGACACGACCGTGTTCGCGAACGGCCGAAGCAGCGCGCTTCCGCCGGGCAGCGCCGCTCTCGTAGAGGCGCTGTGCGCATCTCGCCACCTCGGCGAGGCCGAGCAGGCCCCCTGGCGCGAGCACGAGGCGATAAAAGTCCTGCTGAGCTGGCTGTGGCGAACCGGGATATTCAACGAGCCGGATGATGCCGCCGATGCCGCGGCGCACTTAACGATAAGCGGGCCTGACGAGGCCCCATAAGGCTGCGCCGAAGCCCGTCAAAGCCTTGCCCCTCAAGGGCTTCGGCGAATACCTCCACCTCATCCGAAGCGCCAAAACGTGACGCAGTTGGCACCGTGGCCGGACGCGCCGGGCGTACACTGATCCTCCGCAACCGGGTTCCTGCCGCCCCAGAGACGCTTTAGAAATACCGGATGAGATACGACGACGACAAACAGGACAAGCGCTGGGTCATTTCGACACGGGAGGAAATGCGCCAGGCCGTCGTCCGCGTCGCACGCGAAGCAACACGCAAGGTCTCGATCTTTACGCACGATCTCGAGCCCGGGATCTACGACGATCCGGAGTTTCTCGAGGTCATCAAGCGCATGATTCTCTCGCAAACCTACTCGCGAGTCCGCGTGCTGATCGCCGATCCGACCCGAGCGATCAAGAACGGCAACAATTTCGTCCACCTCGGACGCCGGCTGAACACCTATATCGAGTTCCGGCATGTCCGCGAGGACCTGCGTACGCACGCGGAATCGTTCTGCATCGCCGACCAGAAGGCCCTCGTCTATCGGCTGCAGGCCGCCAAGTGGGAAGGCATAGCGGACCTGGACGAGCCCGCGGTCGCGACGCTCTACAGCCGGATGTTCGACGAACTCTGGACGGCAAGCGAAGTCGAGCTGGAATTCCGGCAGCTGGGCATCTGACCGGCAGAAGTATGTATCCAACGGATCTGACCGTCGGCGCCGTTGTTCTCTACGAAGGGCGCTACCTGATCGTCGAGGAAGTCGCCAACCGGCGGCGCGTCCTCTCCCAGCCCGGCGGCCACATCGAGGCCGGCGAGTCTCCTGAACAGGCCGCGGTTCGCGAGGTACTCGAGGAGACGGGCTGTACCGTGCACTGCGAGGACCTGATCGGCGTCTACCTGTGGATTCAGCCACAGACCCGGCAGCAGTTCCTGCGCATCATGTACTCGGCGGATTTCGTCGACTGCGATGAGCAGGCCGAGCTCGATCGAGGCGTGATTGCCCGGCGCTGGATGTCGCTCGACGACATCGAGAAGTCCCGCCAGCACCTGCGCTCGCCCGTCGTACTGCGCTGCCTCCACGACTTCGAGGCGGGCATCCGGCAGTCGGACGCCCTTCTGAGCGGCATGCTGCCGCTGGAGCGCAATGTAGCTGCCGTCATGGCGGCAGCGGACCTGGTCTGAGCCCTGCCTCAGGCGTAGTGCGGATACACCGGCTGGAACATGTAGTCCCGGATCGCGCCGGCAATATCGTCCGGCCGTTCGCTGTCGGCGAGGCCCCTGTCGTAGGCAATCACCGCAACCCGCTCGGCGATCCGCGCCGATACCTGGCGAATACGCGCGAGGGACGGGAATAAGCGGCCGCGTTCCAGGTCCGCGTCGGACACCTCGGCCGCGAGCGTTCGCGCCGCGGCCAGGAACATTTCCTCCGTCACCGCGCGGGCCCGGCTGACGACCACTCCCAGGCCGACTCCCGGGAAGATGTAGGCGTTGTTGCACTGCCCCGGAACGAAAACCCGATTACCGAACTCGACCGGATCGAACGGGCTGCCGCTGGCGAAAATCGCTCGTCCGTCACTCCACGTATAGGCCTGCTCGGCAGTACACTCCGCGTTGACGGTGGGATTCGACAGCGCAAAGACGATCGGATGCTCGTTGAGCCTCGCCATGGTCGCGATGGCGTCCCGCGTGAACAGCCCGGGCTGTCCCGATAGCCCGATGATTGCCGTCGGCTCGAGTGTCTCGATCGCCTCGAGAAAGTCCTCTACCGGCGGGTGCTCATGGGCATACGGCAGCTTGTGCGGCGCCAGCCCCGATCGCTCCGCGACGACGAGGCCCGTGCTGTCGAACAGCCACGACCGGCGGCGCGCCTCTTCCGGAGAAAGTCCGGCCTGAATCAGCGCCTCACAGAAGATATCCGCCGTGCCGACACCCGCTTCCCCCGCGCCCAGGAAGAGCAGCTTCTGCTTCGCGAGATCGCCGCCGATGAGACGCATCGCGCTGATGATCCCGGCGACGGTGACCGCGCCGGTACCCTGGATATCGTCATCGAACAGGCAGCAGCGATCCCGGTAATCGGCAAGCAGGCGGAACGCGTTGGTGTTCCCGAAATCCTCGAGCTGAATCACGATACCCGGGAATACCTCGTTCGCAGCCGCGATGAATTCCGCGAAAAGCGCATCGTATTCCTCCCCGCGTACGCGCTTTCGCTCGATCCCGTTGTAAAGCGGGTCGTTCAGCAGTGCCTCGTTGTTGGTGCCCACGTCGAGCATCACGGGGATGCACTGCGTGGGGTGTATGCCTGCGCAGGCGGTGTAAAGAGCGAGCTTGCCGATCGCAATCCCCATGCCGTCCGCGCCCAGGTCGCCGAGACCCAGGATGCGCTCGCCGTCGGTGACGACGATCATCCGTGCATCGCTGTGCGGCCAGTTCTCCAAGAGCTGCCGGACACGGCCCCGATCCTGGATGGACACGTAAAGCCCGCGGGACTGCCTGAAGATATGCTGGAATTCCTGGCACGCCTTGCCGACCGTCGGCGTATAGATCAGCGGCATGATCTCTTCGATATTGTTCTGGACGACCCGGTAAAACAGCGTCTCGTTTCGGTCCTGCAAAGCCACCAGGTACAGGTATCGCTCGAGGTCCGTGGGTTTCTCACGGATGTTCCCCAACACCCTCAGTTCCTGCTCTGCCTGGCTGTGGACCCGCGGCGGGAGAAGGCCGCGCAGTCCGAGATAATCGCGCTCGGCCTCCGTGAATGCCGTGCCTTTGTTGCGTACCGGGTCGTGCAGGATTTTGACGCCGCGATGGAGCGCGCCGGGATGGGAATCAGTCACCGTCGGATACCTTGCCTCAAGCCTGGTAACGACAATAAGCTCACGCGACTGCCCGATGAATGCCGGATTCTACCTAGCGGCACGCAGCGCGGCGAAGCCGAACGCCGCCGAGGATCGCGCGCGTTGTGCCAGTCCGGCCGTGCGAGCCGAGAACGATCATGTCCACGTCGTGATCTTTGGCGTAGTCACAAAGTCTGTCTGCTTCATGCCCCCGGGGCACAATCTCTTCGACTTCGGAATCGAGGGCACTGGCCCACCTGCCCGATACGTACTTCTTGCGATGGTTGCAGGACGCCGGGATCAGTACGCTTGCTCTATGACGATCCGGCGGTCACCGGTCGCATTCGCACGCGCGGGTTCCTACATCACGAGGCACAGCGGTGAACAGATTTTCCAATATCCTGCTCGTTGTCGACGAACATACGAACTACTCGGCGGCCCTGAAACGCGGTCTCGAACTGGCCACGACCAACGATGCCCTTCTCACCGTGTGCGCAATCGTCGATACGGTGCCCAGCGACATGCGAATGAGTGTTATTGCGATAACGCCACGGGAGGTGCTGGACATCGCGATAGCCGAGAAACGGGACTGGCTCGACACCATTGTCGAATCGGCTGCGACTGACGGAGCGTCCCCCGAAACGAAAGTCCTGGTCGGCAAACCATTCATAACGATGATCCGGCAAGTACTGAGTAACGATCACGACCTGATCATCAAGTGTGCGGATGTCGACAACGGCTTCCGGGAAATGCTGTTCAGCAGCACGGACATGCATTTGATGCGCAAGTGCCCCTGCCCGGTATGGATCATCAAGCCGACGGAGCCCCACAAGTATCGCCGCATACTGGCGGCCATCGATCAGGATCCGGAAGAGCCGGTAAAGGATGAGCTCAATCGCCAGATCCTGGAAACGTGTACTTCATTGGCTCTCACGGAAAACAGTGAGGCACATGTCGTCCACGCCTGGAACGTATTCGGCGAGGACCTCTTGAAGACGCGGCCCTGGGACTTTTCGGAAGCCAGATTTGATGCCATGGTTGAAGCCGAATCCGCAGCGCGAAAGCGCTGGCTGGGGGATCGAGTAAAGAAATACAGTACGCCGTCTGACACCGGCAGTTCCGGCACTCTCGATGTCCATCTTCATGTCATCAAGGGAGATGCCCGGCACGTTGTAGCCGAATTAGCCCGCGATCTGGCGGTGGACCTTGTCGTGATGGGGACAGTCGCGCGCACGGGTATCGCCGGTTTCTTCATGGGCAATACCGCTGAAGATATCCTCACGCAACTCGATTGCTCCGTACTGACGATAAAACCGCCGGGATTCGTCAGTCCGGTGACGCTAGAGGAATAGCATCCGGTCGGTATTGCCCTCGACGACCTGCTGAAGACCGGGTTGAGAACCCTCTGTAGTTCCCGGTTCAGAGCGTCATCGTGAAGCCGCCGTCCGGGGTGAAGGTCGTACCCGTGACGTAGCTCGCCGCATCCGAGCACAGGAACAGAATCGGCATGGCGATTTCCTCAGGCTTGCCGGCGCGCGCCGCGTGCACCCTGGGAAGGAGCCCCTGGTCGAAGACCGCGTCTCCGAGGTCCTCCCGGATCCGCTGATGCATCGGCGTCTCGATGAGCCCGGGACAGACGATATTCACCCGGATTCCGTGTGGCATCAGTTCGCCGGATACGCTGGTCGTCAGCCCGATGAGGCCGTGCTTCGAAGTGACGTAGGCCGAGCCGGTCGGGAAGCCGCGGAAGGAGTTTACAGAGCCTACATTCACGATTGCGCCGCCGTGGCCACCCTCGAGCATGGCCCGGGCTTCGTACTTGAGACACAGGAAAGTGCCCTTGAGGTTGATATCGATTACCCGGTCCCAGTCCTCTTCCTTAAGCTCGGCAACGCTCGCCATCTTGCCCTCGATACCCGCATTGTTGATGGCGAAATCGAGCCGGCCGTAGGTCTCGATCGTATGCGCGACCATCTTCTCGACGTCCCCGGCTTTGGAGACATCCGTGCTGATGTGACTGGCAGCACCGCCCTGCTCCTCTATTTCTGCCACCAATGCCTTGAGGTCGTCTTCCCGGCGCGCGGCAACCACGACGCTTGCGCCACTATCGGCAAACGCCAGCGCCGTCGATCGGCCGATACCGCTGCTCGCCCCGGTAACCAGGGCGACTTTTCCACTGAAATCGAACATCTGTTTTCCCCGATAGTTATCGAATGCCTCAGCCGTAGCTGAATACGTCGAGCTTGTTGCCATCCAGGTCACGGAAATAGGCCGCATAGAAACCGTCGCCGCCTGCGGCCCGGATACCGGGAGCGCCCTCGTCGGTACCGCCGAGCTCGAGGGCCTTGTTATAGATCCGGTCGACCTGCTCACGGGACTCCGCCGCGATGCCGGCCATCACGCCATTACCCACCGTTGCCGGCTGACCATCGTAGGGCGTCATGATGCAGAGCATCGGTTTGTCCATTGCGGCAGCCCAGGCATAACCGCGCTCACCGAATTCCATCTGGCGAGTGACGCCCATTTCCGCAAGCAGTTCGTCGTAGAACGCGGCGGCGCGAGCGAGGTCGTTGGTACCAAGAACGACATATCCGATCATCGGGGATTCCTTAAGCAACAGAGGTGGTAACTGACGACAAACCCGCGGGGGTTCCCGTCAGAGTAATTTTCGATGTCCCCGGGATAGCGGACACCCTGGGACTTTATCGCAACTCCCGGTCATCAACCAGAAACCAGGTGCGTTCGCGGCGGGCGACACTGTTCGGCGAACGCCGCCGGACCCGAAGTCTGCAGAACGTCCAATTCATGCACCCACATGGATTGTCCGGCAGACCCGGGCCCGCGTTTCTGTCTCGTGCGGCTACTTTTGCTTGACCTTGCAGCGACCCGTGTACGCCACCCGGGCATCGCCTCCGGGCGTCATGCCGGTCCCGTCGACCTCGAGTTCGCAATAGATCCTCGGGCCGGCCATCGGCCGGGTGAGGAATATCCTGCCCACGGTCTCGCCGGTAGCGAGCTGCACCTCGAAGCGGAACTCATCGTCGTAAATGAGCACCGGCTCGGAGCCGAGCACGGTCCCGGAGAATACCTGGTGCCCGGTGTTGACCAGCGTGCCGGCCGCAAAGTCGAATACCGAGACCGGGTGATACAGCACGCGGCCCTCGAGGTCCCCTTCGAGTTCGACGATATCGGTACTCCGCTGCACGAATCCCGTCGCGGTGGGCTCCTTGGAATGGACAAGCGCGGTCGTAAAGTAATGAGTGCCGGTGCCCGATACGGGGATCCATCGATAGCCTTTGCCGGCGTCCGGGTCCGCCTCAACCGTTGTAGTCAGGGTCACGGCGAGCAAGAGAGCAAAAATTCTGAGACTGTGATTGTTCACGAGCATCTCCTTGAGTTATTGAGTGATTGCGTACAGGCATCACGGTAGGCGGCTGGTCGTGGCTGCGGCAATATGCAACCGGGGTCATGGCATGCCATGGCTGGCTTTGACCGCGTTTGTCCCACTATCATGCCGAGTCATGTCAGACGATCAGCAACGCGAACGCCTCGAGTCCTGGAAAGCCATCGCGAACTACCTGGGCAAAAGCGTCCGGACCGCGAGGCGCTGGGAGGCCGAAGAAGAACTCCCCGTGCATCGCCAGATGCACAAGGCGCAGGGCTCGGTGTACGCCTACGCGGCCGAGATCGACGAGTGGCGGCGACGGTGGGAACATCGCGGCGCAGCGCCGGATACCGCTATCGCGACGCCGGCCCCGCCGGCCGCGTCGACGGGCCCGGCACACTCGGTCGTGGTGCTCCCCTTCGGCTACCTCGGGCGTGACCAGGCGAGCGCCTACATCGGCGACGGCTTTACCGAAGAAATCATCACGGCGCTGTCACGGTTGAAGCCGCTACGGGTCATCTGCTGGACCTCCTCGATGACGCTCCGGGATAGCGGTAAGAGTGCCGGCACGATCGGCCGTGAGCTCAACGTGGGCCAGCTCGTCGAGGGCACCGTCCGCCACGAGGGGGATCGAATTCGGGTTACGGCACGCCTGGTCGACACCTCGATCGAGGAACCCGTCTGGTCGCACAGCTACGAAGGCAATCTCGATCAGCTGTTCGCAATCCAGGAGCATATCGCCCGTGAAGTCGTCGATTCGATGGACCTTCGCCTCCCCGCAAGCCTTGGCGACCGGCTTTCGCAGCAGCCGGCGGCCGACGTCGAAGCCTGGCAATACCTCGTGCAGGCCCGGCATGCCGCGCTGCGCTGGCGCAAAGACGCCATCGACGAGGCAGTTGCCTTGCTGCACCGCGGGATCGCCGCCGCCGGCGAAGACGCGCGGCTTTACACCGCGCTCGGCAGGACCCACCTGCATTACCGCGAGGCCGGCATCGACCTTGGCGAAGCCCCGCTTCGAGAAGCCGAGGCCAACCTGCAAAAGGCGTTTGCACTGGAGCCGGAACTCGCTGCCGGGCATCAGCTCAATGGATGGTTGCACTACTCGCGGGGCGAAATCGGGCCTGCGGTCGCCGCGCTCAAAACGGCCCTCGAGTCCGAGCCCGCCGACCCGGACACCCTGTCGCTGCTCGCAAACTGCTACCTGATCT
>JAZBNZ010000020.1:0-23006 GCA_036350895.1 Woeseiaceae bacterium | reverse complement strand
GTGTTTGGTAGCGGGGGCAGGATTTGAACCTGCGACCTTCGGGTTATGAGCCCGACGAGCTGCCAGACTGCTCCACCCCGCATCGGCAGGCTGCGCATACTACTACATGAGGATAATTTTACAACCCCCGAAAAATACGTAGTTTTCCGAAGGCTAGCAGCGGGCTTCAGCTGGCTGCGATAACCGCCACGCACAGCGCCCAGAGCCATCCGGGCAGGATGCCGAGCGCGAGGACGGCCACCCCGTTGAGGCTCAGGAGCCACGCGATGTCCCGGTCGGGCGCCACGACGGCCTTGTCCTCGGGCTCCTCGAAGTACATGTACCAGATGACCCGCAGGTAGAAGAACGCGCCGATAACGGACGCGACGACCATGATCGTCGCGAGCGCCGGGTAACCGGCTGCAATGACCGCCGTGATCGCGTTGAGCTTCGCGAAAAAGCCCACGAACGGCGGAATGCCGGCCAGGCTGAACATGACGAACATCATCACGACCGCGAACCAGGGACTCCGGGCATTCAGGCCCTTGATGTCCGCGAGCGAATCCGCCTCGAATCCGCGCCGTGCCAGCAGGATCACGATGCCGAAGGCGGCCGCTGCCGTCAGCACGTAGGTGATCACGTAGAACAGCGCGGCCGCGTAGCCCTGCTCGGTGCCCGTAAATACGCACAGCAGCATGAAACCGACGTGCCCGATGGTCGAGTACGCCAGCATCCGCTTGATATTGGTCTGCGCGATAGCGACGATCTTGCCGATCAAGAGCGACAGCACCGCGATCACCATAACCATATCGTCCCAGACGTCGTGGAGTTCCCCGAGGCCGTCCACCAGGATCCGGAACGTCAGCGCCAGCGAGGCGAGCTTGGGCGCCGACGCGATATAGAGCGTAACCGGCGAACGCGCGCCGTTGTACACGTCCGGCAGCCACATGTGGAAAGGCACGGCGCCGAACTTGAACGCAATGCCGACCAGCAGGAACGCGAGCCCGAACCAAAGCCCGACCCCGTTGACCGAGGGATCGGCGGCGATAGCGGCGGCGATCCCGTCGAACTGCAGGCTGCCGGTGACCCCGTAGATCCACGAGATGCCATACAGCAGTGAGCCGGACGCAATCGCGCCGAGGACGAAATACTTCATCGCGGACTCGGCGGACGCCAGGTTGTTCCGGTCGATCGCGACGAGCGCGTACTGCGACAACGCCAGCGTCTCGAGGCCCAGGTACATCGTCAGCAGGCTGTTGGCCGACATCATGATCATCATGCCGAGCAGCCCGAAGAGTCCCAGCGTGTAGAACTCCCCCTTGTGAAGGTCGTTCTGCACCAGGTAGCCGCGCGAATACACGAACACCACGCCAACGAAGATGATGGCGGTCGCCTTCAGGATCGTCGCAAGCGGGTCGTTGACGTACGCACCGCTGAAGACGAGGACTTCCTGTGGCGGTGAGCTGCCCAGCAGGACGATGAAGGTAACCGCGAGCGAGGCAAGCGCGAGAAGAAACGTAATGCCCCGGTTGTTCTCGTCGACGAACAGATCGGCGATGAGGACGACGCAAATCAGCCCTGTCAGGACCATCTCGGGCGCGGCAAAAACGTAGTTGCTCAATTCCATTACGCTACTCGCTCAAAGCTTTCCGAGGGCAACCTGCTGCACGAGCTGCTCTATCGTTGCGTTCATCATGTCGACGAGCGGTGCCGGCCACACGCCCAGGGCGAGCACAAGCAGCGCGAAAATCCCGAGCACGAAAAACTCGCGCCGGCGCAGATCCTCGAGCGCCGCGACGCGCTCGTTGCCAACCTCGCCATAGATGACGCGCTTGACCATCCACAGCGTGTAGGCCGCGCCCAGGACCAGGGTCGTCGCCGCGAAAAATGCGATCCAGAAACTGGCCTTGAAGCTCGCAATGATCACCATGAACTCGCCGACGAAACCCGAGGTTCCCGGCAGCCCCGCGTTGGCCATCGCAAAGAGCACCATGAAGGCCGCGAACACGGGCATCGTGTTGGCGACGCCGCCGTAGTCGGGAATCTGCCGGCTGTGCATCCGGTCGTACAGCACGCCGACGCACAGGAACATGGCGCCGGAGATCAGGCCGTGGGAAATCATCTGCACCATTGCACCGGAAATCCCGAGGACGGCCCCGCTCTCGCCGCTGATGTGCCAGAGCAGGAAAAACCCGAGCGTAACGAAACCCATGTGCCCGATCGACGAGTACGCGATCAGCTTCTTCATGTCCTTCTGAACCAGCGCGACGAGCCCGATATAGACCACCGCGATCAGCGACAGGACAATCATCATCGTCGAGAAATAGGCGCTGCCGTCGGGCACGATCGGCAGGGAAAGCCGCACGAAGCCATAGCCGCCCATCTTCAACATGATGGCCGCCAGGATGACGGACCCGCCCGTCGGCGCCTCCACGTGGGCATCCGGCAACCATGTATGCACCGGCCACATCGGCACCTTCACCGCGAAGGCGGCCAGGAAAGCCAGGAATATGACCTGCTGTGCGCCGAGCGCGAGGGGTGCCTTCGCGAACTCGAGCAGATCGAAGCTGCCGACCAGCCCATAGAGATAGATGAACGCCACCAGCATCAGCACCGAGCCGAGGAAGGTGTACAGGAAGAACTTGATCGTCGCGTAGATGCGCCGTGCGCCGCCCCACACCCCGATGATCAGGAACATCGGGACGAGCATGAACTCCCAGAAGACGTAGAACAGGATGCCGTCGAGCGCCGAGAAGACCCCGATCATCAGGCCCTCGAGCATCAGGAATGCCGAGAAATACTGCGTCGGGCGGAGCTTGATCGAATCCCAGCCGGCAACTACGACCAGCGGCGTGATCAGCGTCGTCAGCACGATCAGCGGCACGGAGAGGCCGTCGACCCCGAGATAGTAGTCGACGCCGACCGTCTCGATCCAGGGCGAACGCTCGACGAACTGCATGGCCGCCGTGCCGGCATCGAAACCCGCCACGAGCCCCAGGCTCAGGATGAACGTGACGATCGTGACGGCCAGCGCGGTCCAGCGCATGGCGGCGGCACGCGCCGACGCGGCATCGCCGTCATCGCCGATCAGGAACAGCACCAGGCTGCCCGCGATCGGCAGCCAGATCAGAGCGCTCAGGAGATGTGTTGCCAGAGTCATCGGATACGCCCTACTGCAACCAGATCAGCCAGCCGAGGAGCATCGTCAGGCCGATGATCATCGCGAACGCGTAGGTATAGAGGTAGCCCGACTGCAGCTGGCGCAGTATGGCTGCGAGGCGCCCGATGGAATTCGCGGTGCCGTTGACGATGAAGCCGTCGATGACGATTTCGTCGCCGAAGCGCCACAGCGCCTGGCCAAGGCGGCGACCGCCCCCGGCGAAACCCTTGATCCACAGATCGTCGAAATAGTATTTCCGGTCCAGGAGGACGTAGAGCCCCTTGAACTTGCCGTGGATCGTCTCCGGCAGATCGGGCCGCTTGAGATACAGGAACCAGGCCGTGAACACGCCCGCGGCTGCCAGCCAGAATACCGGTGTCATGACCGCGTGCGTCACCAGGGCCAGCGAGCCGTGCCAGTGCGCGCCCATCGACGCCAGCACGTCGTGCTTCCCGGTGACGACGATAGCGTCCCCGAAAAAGTCGCCGAAGAGCACGGGCTGTACCGTAATCCAGCCGATGATCACCGACGGTATGGCGAGCATGATCAGGGGCAGCGTCACGACCCACGGCGTCTCGTGGAGGTGTGAGCGTGTCTCCTCATCCATGCGCTCCTTGCCGTGGAAGACGAGGAAAAACATCCGGAAGGAGTACAGGGCCGTCACGAAGACGCCCAGCAGGACGCTCAGGTAGGCGACCCAGTACACGGCGCCCTGCCCTTGCCAGTGCGACTCGCGGACGGCCTCGATCAACAGGTCTTTCGAGAAGAAGCCGGAAAAGCCGGGGAAACCGATCAGCGCAAGCGAACCGATCAGCGAGGTCCAGTAGGTGATCGGCATGTACTGGCGGATGCCGCCCATCTTGCGGATATCCTGCTCGTGGTGCATCGCGATGATCACCGAGCCCGCGGCCAGGAACAGCAGCGCCTTGAAGAACGCGTGGGTCATCAGGTGGAAGATCGCGGCGCCGTAGGCCGACGCACCGAGCGCAACCGTCATGTAGCCGAGCTGCGACAGTGTCGAGTACGCGACGACGCGCTTGATGTCGTTCTGCACCAGGCCCAGCAGGCCCATGAAGAAGGCGGTAATCGCACCGATGGTCATCACCACCGCCAGCGCCGTCTCGGTGTATTCGTACAGCGGCGACATGCGCGCGACCATGAAGATCCCGGCCGTTACCATCGTGGCAGCGTGGATCAGCGCCGAGATCGGGGTCGGGCCTTCCATCGAGTCCGGCAGCCAGACGTGCAGCGGTGCCTGGGCCGACTTGCCCATTGCGCCGATGAATAAAAGAATGCAGACGACCGTCATGGCATTCCACGGCGTCCCCGGGATCACCTCTATCGTCTGTTGCGCCATTGTCCCGGCCTGGCCAAACACCTCGGCGTAGTCGAGCGAGTTGGTGAGCAGCACCACCCCGCTGATCCCGAGTATGAAACCGAAGTCGCCGACGCGGTTGACCAGGAAGGCCTTCAGGTTGGCGAAGATGGCCGATTCCTTCCTGAACCAGAACCCGATCAGCAGGTAGGAGACCAGGCCGACGGCTTCCCAGCCGAAGAACAGCTGCAGGAAGTTGTTCGACATCACCAGCATCAGCATTGCGAACGTGAACAGCGAGATGAAGCTGAAGAAGCGCTGGTACCCCGGATCGTCGTGCATGTAACCGATCGTGTAGACGTGCACCATCAGCGAAACGAAGGTGACGACGACCATCATCAGCGCCGTCAGGCGGTCGACGAGGAAGCCGACCTCCATCCGCAGCCCGTCCGTGACGGCCCACGTGTACACGCTCAGGTTCTCGGGGCTCGCGCCCGCCCAGTAGAGTTGGTAGAGCACCAGGGCCGACAGTACGAACGCGATACCGACGCCGAGAATCGTTACCGTGTGCGCGCCGACGCGGCCGATCTGCCGGCCGAACAGCCCGGCGAGCACGGCCGCGAGCAACGGCGCCAGCACGATGATGAGGTAGTAGTGCAGCACTCGTCCTACCCTCTCGCCACGGTCGATGTCTGAAGCTGGTTAGCCACGTGTCGCTACCCTTTCATCGTGTTGAGTTCCTGGACGTTGATCGACTTCCGGTTTCGGAACAGCACGACCAGGATGGCCAGACCTATCGCGGCCTCGGCGGCGGCGACGGTCAGCACGAAGAACACGAAGACCTGCCCCGTGTCGTCGCCGAGGTGCCGCGAGAACGCAATGAAATTGAAGTTCACCGCCAGGAGCATCAGCTCGATGCACATCAGGAGCAGGATCAGGTTCCGGCGATTGATGACGATGCCGACGACGGCCAGCACGAACAGCATTGCCGACAGCGTCAGGTAGTGCTGCAAGCCGATCACGAGCGCTTCTCCGCGTCCATCTTGACGACCCGGATGCGGTCCCTGGCGTTAACGGCAACCTGGCGGGCAATGTCCTGCTTCTTGAGGCCGGGCCGCTTGCGCATGGTCAGCGTGATTGCCGCAATGATGGCAAGGAGCAGGATCACTGCGGCAATCTCGAACGCGTAGACGTGCTCGGTATACAGCACCGCACCGAGCGCCTCGGTATTGTTATAGCCCTCCGGGTAGGCGGCGAACGTACCCGTGGCACTGCTCGTCGCACCTCCCAGCCAGATGACCTGGACCAGCTCGGCGGCCATGACCACGGCGATGATCGCGGCGAGCGGCGCGTAGCGCGTCATGCCTCCCCGGACGATCTCTATGTTGATGTCGAGCATCATCACGACGAACAGGAACAGGACCATGACGGCGCCGACGTAGACGAGCACGAGAACGATGGCGAGGAACTCGGCCTCGATCAGCAGCCACAGCAGCGCGCTCTGGAAAAACGCGAGCACGAGGCACATGATCGAGTGCACCGGGTTGCGGAAGAATACGACGCCGCCCGCGGCGAGCATCAGCACGCCGGCGAAGAGATAGAAAAGCAGTGTCTGAAAAGCCATGGCCCCTGGTTCTTATCGGTACGGTGCGTCGGCCGCCTTGTCAGCGGAAATCATCGCCTCGTACTTGTCCCCGACGGCGAGCAACTTGTCCTTGGTCATGATGTTCTCGCCGGGCGACTCCATGTGGTACTCGTGGATGCGCGTCTCGACGATGGCATCCACCGGGCAGGCTTCCTCGCAGAAGCCGCAGTAGATGCACTTGAACAGGTCGATGTCGTAACGCGTGGTCCGCCGGGTACCGTCGTCGCTCACGTCGGATTCGATCGTGATGGCGAGCGCCGGGCAGACGGCCTCGCACAGCTTGCAGGCGATGCAGCGCTCTTCCCCGTTCGGGTAGCGCCTGAGGGCGTGCAGCCCGCGGAAGCGATGCGACTGCGGCGTCTTCTCCTCCGGGTACTCGATCGTGACGCTCTTCCTGAAATAGTTCCTGAGCGTGACGCGCAGGCCCTTCAGCAGCTCCCACAGCGCGAAGGTCTTGACGATGCTGGTCGTGCGGCTCATTCGCGTTACCCCTTAAGTTCCGGTCGCGGCCCACGGGCCGATCGCGAGCCAGGCCATGACACCCTCGACGACGATCCAGACGATCGTCACGGGAATGAAGACCTTCCATCCCAGGCGCATAATCTGGTCGTAGCGATAGCGTGGGAAGGTCGCGCGATACCAGAAGTACGAATACATGAAGAAGGCGATCTTCAGGAACAGCCAGTGAAAGCCACCCGTGAAGATCAGCCCGATGACGGGCAGGCCGGCCACCGGCTCGAGGAAACCGATGCCCTCGAACGGCGAAGCCCAGCCGCCCAGGAAGAAGATCGACGCCAGCGCCGAGATCAGCACCATGTTGGCGTACTCGGCGAGGAAGAAAATCGCGAAGGCCATGCCGGAGTACTCGACGTGGAAACCCGCCACGATCTCGGACTCGCCCTCCGCCACGTCGAAGGGCGCCCGGTTGGTCTCGGCGACGCCGGAGATCCAGTAGACGACGAACAGCGGCAGGAGCGGGATCATGAACCAGTTCCACAGGCCACCGGACTGCGCACGGACGATCTCCCCGAGATTCAGGCTGCCGCTCGCCATCAGCACGCCGACGAGCGCGAATCCCATCGCGATCTCGTAGGCGACGATCTGCGCCGCCGAGCGCATGGCTCCGAGAAACGCATACTTCGAGTTCGTCGCCCAGCCGGCGAGAATCACGCCGTATACGCCGATGGAGGTCAGCGCGAGCACGTAAAGCAGCCCTGCATTGATGTCCGCGATCACGAACGAGCCGTTGATCGGTATGACCGCCCAGGTAGCCAGCGCCGGGATCAGCGACAACAGCGGCGCAATCACGAACAGGAAGCGGTTGGACGCGGACGGAACGATGATCTCCTTGAAGAGCAGCTTGATCACGTCGGCGAACGGCTGGCCGAGCCCGAGCGGCCCGACGCGGTTCGGTCCGACGCGGGCCTGCATGCTGCCGATGACCTTGCGCTCGAAATAGGTCGAGAACGCGACGGTCAGTATGACGCCGGTCAAAACGATCGCGATCTTGAAGAGCACCGTCGACAGGTACTGTACCGTCGGGGGCAGCGCATCCCAGCTCGAGAGGAAGAACTCGATCATGCGCCCTCCTCTGCGCGCACCCGCCGTGCCTCGGGCGTCAACTGCAGTGCGCGCGCCCGACGAACGACGCTGTCGACCGAGTACAGCGGCACGTCGATCTCGGCGGTCGGGGCATCGGCGTCGTTCGCCTGCGGCAGCGCCTGCTCGCCCGCGTAAGTATTGTCAGCCAACGCCGCGGCGTCCTCGAGCACGTCGAGTATTTCCTCGCGGACGTCTTCGTTGCTTACGTAGTCGAACCCGGGCGCCTCGACAAGGTTGCCGAGGACACGCAACACCTTCCAGGCGGGACGCGCCTCGCCGACCGGGTTCGCGATGCCCTCGAAACTCTGGACGGTGCCCGCGACGTTGACAAAGGTCCCGGCGGTCTCCGCGAACGTTCCGATCGGCAGCATCAGGTCGGCACCCTCGCGCAGGGACGGCGCGTCGTAGGGCGTCAGCGCAATGACGAAGCCGTGCTGGGATAACTTCTGTGTCGCCTGCTCGACTGCCGCGATATCGGCATCGGGCTCGACGTTGAGCAGGACCAGCGCGCCGAGCTTGCCGGCGAGTTGCGCCGTGGCGTCCAGGCCGGGCGCCTCGCGCTCGGCAGCGCGCAGGCCGCGATGCGGCAGCGCACCCACCAGCGACAGGCCGGCCGAATTCGCACCCTCCGACAACGTGCCGAGATCGGCCCCGGTCATCTCGGCGATGGCAGCAGCCAGTGCACGCACGACCGAGTAGGCGCCGTGGCGGCCCGCGACGTTGCCGAGCAGCACGAGGCCGGCCTCGGACCGCGCCAGCGAGTCGGCAATGGCCTGGTGTGCAGGCCCGGGCTTCACATCGGCACAAATGCCGGCGACGCTCTTTGGCAACGGCTTCTTGCCGGCAGCGGCGACGGCGACACCGCTCAGCATCTCGACGAGGCCCTTGCCTTCCAGGCAATTGGCGACGTCGAAGAAATAGTGTTCCGGACAGGCCGAGGCTACGCTGATCTCGGCACCGCCGAGCGCGGCCTTGCGCAAACGGTGCGCGAGTATCGGTACCTCGCGCCGGATGCTGCTTCCCACGAGGAAGACGGCGTCCCGCGCCTCGAGGCCGGCGATGCTGGTACCGAGATACGGAAAGGCAGGATCGTTCGCCTGGTCGCTGAAGTCACGCCGCCGCAGGCGGTGATCGATGTTCGCCGAGCCCAGGTGCTCCGCAATCCGCGTGACGAGGTAGCCTTCTTCCGATGTCGCGCTCGGGGACAGCAGGAAGCCCGAGTTCTCGCCCGCACCCTTCAGGGCTTCGGCGGCCCGGGCAAGCGCGTCTTCCCAGCCGATCTCGCGCCATTCGCCGCCTTCGCGAAGCATCGGTGCCGCCAGGCGGTCGTCCGAGTAGACGGCCTCGTAGCTGAAACGATCCCGGTCGGCGATCCAGGTCTCGTTGATCGACTCGTTGTCGCGCGGCACGATCCGCTTGACGCGGCCCCGCAGGACGTGGGCGTACATGTTGGACCCGGCACAGTCGTGCGGCGAGACGGTGGCGCGCTGCGTCATTTCCCAGGCCCGGGCGCTGTAGCGATAGGGCTTGTTGTTGAGAGCCCCCACCGGGCACAGGTCGATGATGTTGGCCGAGAGTTCGTGGTCCACCGCCTTCTCGACGAAGGTCCCGATCTTCATGTGCTCGCCGCGGTCGGTCGTGCCGAGCTGCTGCTGCCCCATGATCTCCTCGCCGAAACGCACGCAGCGGGTGCAGTGGATGCAGCGGGTCATGTCGGTCGACACCAGCGGCCCGATGTCCTTGTCCTTGACGACGCGTTTCTTGTCCGTGTAGCGGGACACGTCGCGGCCGTAGCCCATGGCGAGATCCTGCAGCTCGCACTCACCGCCCTGGTCACAGATCGGGCAATCCAGCGGATGGTTGATCAGCAGGAATTCCATCGTCGCCTTCTGGGCAGCGATCGCGTAAGGCGAACGCGTGAAGACCTTCATGCCGTCAGCAACGGGCGTCGCGCAGGCTGGCAGCGGCTTCGGCGCCCTCTCGACTTCCACGAGGCACATGCGGCAGTTGGCCGCCACCGTCAGCTTGGGGTGGTAGCAGAACCGCGGGACGTAGGTGCCGATGTTATCGGTAACCTCGATAAGCATCTGGCCCTTCTCTGCCTCGACGGCCTTGCCATCGACTTCGATTGTGATCGTGTCGTCGCTCATCGCTTACGCTGCGGCCTCCGTTGCCGCGTCGACAATGCTGCGGCCCTGGTTGCGGACCATGTATTCGAATTCGTGATAGAAGTGCTTGAGGAAACTCTGCACCGGCCAGGCCGCGGCGTCGCCGAGTGCGCAGATCGTGTGTCCCTCGATCTTGTTCGCGACCGCGAGCAGCTTGTCGAGGTCGTCTTCCTGGCCACGGCCTTCGACGATGCGCGTCAGCATCCGGTAGAGCCAGCCGGTGCCCTCACGGCACGGCGTGCACTGGCCGCAGGATTCCGCCATGTAGAAGCGTGAGATTCGCCGCAGCACCTTGACCATGCAGGTCGTCTCGTCCATCACCATGACCGCGCCGGTGCCGAAGGACGAACCGGCCTCCTTGAGCGAGTCGTAGTCCATCGTGCACTTCATGATGATCTCGCCGGGCAACACGGGCACCGACGACCCGCCGGGGATCACGGCCTTGAGCTTGCGCCCGCCGAGCATGCCGCCGGCGAGTTCCAACAAGTCCCGGAACGGAATGCCCATCGGCAACTCGTAGTTGTTGGGTTTCTCGATATGCCCGGATACCGAGAACAACGCCGTGCCGCCGGAATTTTCGGGTCCGAGGTCGGCAAACCACTTCGCGCCGTTGCGAAGAATAGCCGGCACGCTCGCGATGCTCTGCGTGTTGTTGATCGTCGTCGGCTTGCCGTAGAGACCGTAATTCGCGGGAAACGGTGGCTTGAATCTCGGCTTGCCCTGCTTGCCCTCGAGCGACTCGAGCAGCGCCGTCTCTTCACCGCAGATATACGCCCCCGCGCCGACAAAGGTATGGATATCGACGTCGATGCCGGAGCCCTTGATGTTCCTGCCCAGGAGGCCTGCCTCGTAAGCCTCCTTCACCGCCGCCTCGAAGCGCGGTACCGGCTCCTCGATGAACTCGCCACGAATGTAGTTGTACGCGACCGTCGCGCCCATCGCGTAGGCGGCGATCGCCATACCTTCGACGAGCGCGTGCGGGTTGTACCGCAGCACGTCGCGATCGTGACAGGTGCCCGGCTCGGACTCGTCCGAGTTGACGACGAGATATTTCTGCCCGTCGTAGCCCTTCGGCATGAAGCTCCACTTGAGCCCGGTGGGAAAACCGGCGCCGCCGCGACCGCGCAGACCGGATGCCTTGACCTCCTCGATCACGGCCTCCGGCGTCATCTCACCGGCGAGGATACGCCGCCAGGCACTGTAGCCGTCGTGCGCCTCGTAGGTTTCGAGCGTCCACGAGTTCTCGGCACCGAAGGTATTGAAACAAACGAGATTCTGTTCGTAAGCCATTATTCGAGCCCGTCCAGTATGTCGTCGACTTTTTCGAGCGTCAGGTTCTCGTGATAGACGTGATTGACCATCATCATCGGCGCCCCGCAGCAGGCCGCGAGGCACTCTTCTTCCTTCTTGAGGAAGATGCGGCCGTCCTCGGTGCTCTCGCCGAGCTTGATGCCGAGTTTCTTCTCGACGTGCTCGACGATCGCCTCGGCGCCGCGGAGCATGCAGGACACGTTCGTGCAGATGGCGACGTCATTGCGGCCCACGGGTTTCGTCTGGAACATCGAGTAGAACGTGGCGACCTCGTAGACCTGGATCGGCTGCAGGCCGAGATACTCGGCAACGCCGTCCATGAGTTCCCGGGTCAGGAAGCCCCGGTTCTCGTGCTGGGCCGCGTGCAGCGCGGCAATGACCGCCGAGCGCTCGCGTCCTTCCGGAAAGCGCTTCTTCCAGTGCTCGATTTCCTCGACGACGTGCACCGGGAGTGCTTCCGCCGCGCTCATCGGTCCACCTCCCCGAATACGATGTCCTGGGTCCCGATCACGGCGACGACGTCGGCCAGCATGTGGCCTTCCACCATCTCGGACATTGCCGACAGGTGTGCGAAGCCGGGTGCCCTGATCTTCACGCGATACGGCTTGTTGGCGCCGTCGGAGATCAGGTACACGCCGAATTCGCCTTTCGGATGCTCGACCGCCGCGTACGCTTCGCCCGGCGGGACGCTGTAACCCTCGGTGAAGAGCTTGAAGTGGTGAATCAGGGATTCCATGTCGTCCTTCATCTCGACACGACTCGGCGGCACGATCTTGTGATCGTCGGCAATGACCGGCCCCGGGTTCTCGCGAAGCCAGTCGATGCACTGGCGGATGATGCGATTCGACTGGCGCATCTCCTCGACCCTGACGAGATAGCGATCGTAGCAATCACCGTTGACGCCGACCGGGATATCGAAGTCCATGAGGTCGTAGACTTCATAGGGCTGTTTTTTCCTGAGGTCCCACTCCACGCCCGAGCCACGCAGCATCGGGCCGGAGAAGCCGAGCTGCATCGCCCGATCGGGCGAGACGACGCCGATGTTCACCGTGCGCTGCTTCCAGATTCGATTGTCGGTCAGCAGTGTCTCGTATTCGTCCACGCAGGCCGGAAACTTGTCGGTGAAGGCCTCGATAAAGTCCAGCAGGCCTCCGCTACGAGCCTCGTTGAGACGATCCACTTCCTTCTTGCTGCGGAAGCGCGACTCCTGGTATTTCGGCATCGATCCCGGCAGGTCCCGGTAGACGCCGCCCGGACGATAATAGGTCGCGTGCATGCGGGTGCCCGAGACCGCCTCGTAGCAGTCCATCAGGTCTTCGCGCTCGCGGAAGCAGTACAGGAACATCGTCATTGCGCCGATGTCGAGACCGTGCGCACCGAGCCACATCAGGTGGTTCAGGATGCGGGTGATCTCGTCGAACATCACCCGGATGTACTGCGCGCGGATCGGCACCTCGACGCCGAGCAGCTTCTCGATGGCCATGACGTAGCCGTGCTCGTTGACCATCATCGAGACGTAGTCGAGGCGATCCATGTAGCCGATGCTCTGGTTGAACGGCTTGGACTCGGCGAGCTTCTCGGTCGCCCGGTGCAGCAGCCCGATGTGCGGGTCCGCCTTCTGGACGACCTCGCCCTCCATCTCGAGTACCAGCCTGAGCACGCCGTGCGCAGCCGGATGCTGCGGCCCGAAGTTCATCGTGTAGCTCTGGATCTCAGCCATTGCCTGCGTCCTTGATCTCGGCGGCGTAGCGATTGTCGTCGCGGATCACGCGTGGCACCAGCGTGCGCGGTTCGATGCTGACCGGCTGGTAGGCGACCCGCCCCTTCTCGGCGTCGTAGCTGACCTCGACGTTGCCCGACAGCGGGAAGTCCTTGCGGAACGGATGCCCGATGAAGCCGTAGTCGGTGAGGATACGCCGCAGATCGGGATGACCTTCGAACAGGATGCCGTACAGGTCGAATGCCTCGCGCTCGAACCAGTTCGCGGAATTCCAGACGTCCACGAGCGAACGCACGACCGGCGGATTGCTCGCCCCGGTGAACGTGCGCAGGCGCAACCGCCAGTTGTGGCTGAGCGACAGCAGGTGGTAGACGACCGCGAATCGGCGCGGGTCGAACTCATCGGCTTCGTCGAGAATGACCGGCTTGCGCTCGACGCCCCGGCTGAAGCCCTGGTCGGTGGCCTCTTTCGTCAGCCACTCGTCCTGGCCGTAGGTCAGGTAGTCGACACCGCACAGATCCATGAGCATATCGAAGCCCAGGTCGTGCTCACCGCGAAGCGCCATCGCCACTTCGTGCAGGTTGTCCTTGTCGACCTCGTAGGTCAGCTCACCGCAGGAGGATTCGACCTGCTCTAGCTGATCCCCGAAGCGCTCGCTGATTCGAGCCGCGAGTGTCTCGTAACGTGTAGTCATCAAAAGGCCGGTTTACCTGGCTATCGTGCTGGTCCGACGAATCTTGTTCTGAAGCTGGATGAGACCGTAGATGAGAGCCTCGGCCGTCGGCGGGCAACCGGGCACGTAGACGTCCACGGGCACGATGCGATCGCAGCCGCGGACGACGGAGTAGGAGTAGTGGTAGTAGCCGCCGCCGTTCGCGCAGGAACCCATCGAGACCACCCAGCGTGGCTCCGGCATCTGGTCGTAGACCTTGCGCAAGGGGGGCGCCATCTTGTTGGTCAGCGTGCCGGCAACGATCATGCAGTCGGACTGGCGCGGACTGGGCCGGAAGATGATGCCGAAACGGTCGAGGTCGTAACGCGCGGCACCGGCCTGCATCATCTCGACGGCGCAGCATGCGAGGCCGAATGTCATCGGCCAGAGCGAGCCCGTCCGCGCCCAGTTCATCACCGCGTCCACGCTGGTGACGACAAAGCCTTTCTCCTGCAGGCTGCCGCCGGCCTCCGCAGCGTCGTCGACTGCCGGCGGCGCCGCACGCTCGGCGGTAGTGCTCAATCCCATTCGAGAGCTCCTTTCTTCCATTCGTAGATGAAGCCGACGACCAGCAAGCCGAGAAACACGCCCATGGCGAGCAGCCCGAAGGTCCCGATCACGTCGAGCGAGACGGCCCACGGGAAAAGAAACGCAATTTCGAGATCGAAGATGATGAAGAGAATCGCGACGAGGTAGTAGCGCACGTCGAATTTCATGCGCGAATCCTCGAAGGCTTCGAAGCCGCATTCGTAGGCGGACAGCTTTTCGACATCCTTGTCGCCGTGCCCGATCAGAAATCCGAGGCCGAGCAACAAGAGTCCGATCCCGGCGGCGACGCCGAGAAAAATCAGTACAGGAAGATATTCTGTCAGCATGAGAACCTGAAATGTCTCCTAGATGCGCGCTCGCGCCCGACGGCGCCGCATTGTAGCAGCGCACTCGTCGCAGGTAACAGCCTTCAGGATGTCGCGCGACTGCGCGAGACGCCGATCGCCGCCTCGAAAACTCTAACGGGTGAAGATGCGATCGATAGCCTGATTCCCCAAGCGCGATGTCAGAACGTCACAAAAACCGGGTTGGTGCTCTGGGCGAGACTCGAACTCGCACGGCTCGCGCCACTGCCCCCTCAAGACAGCGTGTCTACCAATTCCACCACCAGAGCGTTCAGCCCGGTACTCAGGTTCGTCGCGGAGCTACTGCCCCTCCGACGGCGGCTCTTCCTCGACGGAAGGAAGCGCCTCTATTGTATCGTTTTCCGCCTCGGCAGGCTCGTCGTCCAGGCTCGGCAGCGCATCACCATCCGGGGCGGCCGGGGCAACCTCCTCGACCGTTTCCTCGACGGTATCGAGAAGACTCGTCGGCGCAGCGGTCTGCTGGCTGCTGAGATAAGCGAGTCCCAGGCTGCTGACGAAGAACAGGGTCGCCAAAACCGCGGTGGCTCGCGAAAAAAAGCTCGCCGAGCCCCGCGCACCGAAAACGGTACCGGACGCACCCGCGCCGAAAGCGGCGCCTGCGTCGGCGCCTTTACCGCGCTGCATCAGCACCAGCACGATCAGCAGGATGGCGATCAGCGTGTGCGCAACGAGCGCGACTGTTTGCGTTGTTTCCATTACTACCTCAAACCCGGCTCGCCGCATCGGCGATGGCCAGGAAATCTGCTGCCTTCAGCGACGCGCCTCCCACGAGGCCGCCGTCTATGTCCGGCATGCCGAACAGTCCTTCGGCATTTTCGCCGTTGACGCTGCCGCCATACAGTATCTGCACGGCGGCCGCGACGCCGGCATCGTGCGCAGCGATACGGCTGCGCAGGTGTCGGTGCACCTCCTGCGCCTGGTCCGGCGTGGCCGTCTTGCCGGTACCGATCGCCCAGACCGGCTCGTACGCGATGACCGCCTTGCCGATGCCGTCGGCACCGGCGGTATCGAGCACCGCGTCGAGCTGCTCGTCGATGACGGCCTCTGTCTTGCCAGCCTCGCGATCTTCGAGCGTCTCACCGACACAGAGTATCGGCGTCAGCCCCTCGCGAAGCACCGCGGCGAATTTCGCCGCAACGATCTTGCTGGTCTCGCCGTACATTGCGCGCCGCTCTGAGTGCCCGACGATCACGTAGTCGCAGCCGATATCCGAGAGCATCGGCGCCGAGACTTCCCCGGTGTAGGCCCCGCGAGCATGCTCGGAGACATTCTGAGCGCCGAGCCGGACCCGCGAATCCCGGACCCCGTCGGCAACCGCCGCCAGGTAAGGATACGGCGGGCAGACCAGCAGCTCCACGTTGTCGGACGCCGGCTGGCCCGCGACGATACTGGCCACCAGCGCCGCGTTCGCCGCCGAATCGCCGTTCATTTTCCAGTTTCCGGCAACGAGAATGTTGCGCATAGAATTATCCGCGGTTGTGCATCGGTGCTAACAAAACTGCCGGTCGGGTATCCCGCGACCAGCAGCGGCGCAGAATGGTACCGGGGCTATGCCCCCAAATCAACGGATCTTCGGGGTTTTTCCGGGGTTTTCGGCGCTCAGCCCGCCGCCCGCTCGACGACGTCCGCCAGCCGCCTCGCCAGCGCCTCGACCGAGGCCGCGTCCTTTCCTTCGACCATGACGCGTATGACGGGTTCAGTTCCCGACGCCCTCAGGACGACCCGGCCGGAGTCGCTGAGCTCCGCCTCGACCTCGCTGACCGCCGCCATGATGGCCGGCGAATCGGCAGGGTTCATCCGCGCCTCGATTCGCACGTTGAGCATCGTTTGCGGGTATTTCGGCATGCCGGCCGCCAGTTCCGACAGCCGCTGGCCACTCTGCTTCATGATCGCGAGGATCTGCAGCGCGCTGACGAGACCGTCCCCGGTCGTGGTCCGGTCGAGAACGATCATGTGGCCCGAGGTCTCGCCGCCAATCGTGCCGCCCGTCGCTCTGAGCGATTCGAGCACGTAGCGGTCGCCGACCTGGGCACGCTCGAAGGCGATGTCCTGCGCGTTCAGGGCGTGTTCGAGTCCCAGGTTGCTCATGACCGTGCCGACGACGGGCCCCTCCAGCGTACCGTCGGCCTTGCGGGCGGTCGCGAGGATGTATAGCAGCTGGTCTCCGTCGATCAGCCTGCCCGCCTCGTCCGTCATGACGAGCCGGTCGCCATCGCCGTCGAGCGCTATGCCGACGTCCGCGCCCACGGCGGATACCGTCGCGCAGAGGAGTTCCGGGTGCGTCGAGCCGCAGCCGTCGTTGATGTTGCGGCCGTTGGGCGAACAGCCGATCGTGATGACTTCGGCCCCGAGATCGGCCAGCGTCCGCGGCCCGACCTTGTAGCCGGCGCCGTTGGAACCGTCGAACACCACGCGCAGGCCCTCGAGACCCACGCCGTCCGGCAGCGTCCCGGCACAGAATTCCTGGTATCGAATGCGCGCCTCGTCGATACGCCGCGCCTTGCCGAGCGCACTCGACTCGAGCGTGATGGCCGGCCGCTCCAGCGCTTCCTCGATCTTCAGCTCGACCTCGTCGCTCAGCTTCGAGCCGGTTCCGTCGAAGAACTTGATGCCGTTGTCGTAGTACGGATTGTGGGAGGCGCTGATCACGACACCGAGATCCGCGCCGTACTGCTGTGTCAGCGTCGCGATGCCCGGCGTCGGCAGCGGCCCCAGCAGCAGGACGTTGGCACCGGCGGCCGTGAAGCCGGCCTCGAGCGCCGATTCGAACATGTACCCGGAGAGGCGCGTATCCTTGCCGATCAGCACCGTGCCACCCGCCGGCACGAGCACCTGCGCCACCGCGCTGGCAAGCCGGATCGCGAAGTCCGCCGTCATCGGGTCCGCGCCGACCGTCCCGCGAATGCCGTCTGTACCGAAATATTTCCTGCTCACCGTGTCTCTCCCGACCGCCGGCCTTGATCGCCGGGTCGGTCACAGCCGGCCGCGAGGACCGCGACGGCAACCTTGACGGCATCGCGCGTTTCCGCGACGTCGTGAACGCGGAGGATATCAGCGCCGTTCAGACAAGCAACCGTTGCCGCCGCGATGCTGGCGGCGAGCCGCTCTTCGACCGGCCGCCCGGTCAGGGCGCCCAGCGTCGATTTGCGGGACAGGCCGGCGAGCAGCGGCACCCCCAGCTCGCGAAACGCGGCAAGTTCGCGAAGCAGCCGGAGATTGTGGGCCACGGTCTTGCCGAAGCCGAAACCCGGGTCGGCGACGATGCCGCTGCGCGGGATGCCCGCCTCGATGGCGGCGTCGATGCGCCCGGCCAGGAAGTCCTTCACCTCGGCCACCACGTCGGCGTAGGTAGGCTCTTCCTGCATGGTCCGGGGCCGACCCTGCATGTGCATCAGGCACACGGGCACGCCGAGCCTCGCGGCCGTCTCGAGCGCACCGGGTTCCCGCAGCGCGCGCACGTCGTTGATCATGCCCGCCCCGGCCGCAACCGCAGCCTCCATTACCTCGGGCTTGCTCGTATCGACGGAGACGAGGCAGTCCGACTCGCGGCGGATCGCCTCGATCACGGGGACGACACGGTCGATCTCCGTCGCCGCATCCACGTCACCCGCACCGGGGCGGGTCGATTCGCCGCCGATGTCGATGATCGCCGCACCGTCCGCAAGCATCGCGAGTGCCTGGTCCAGAGCCGCATCCCGCCGGCTGAAGCGGCCGCCGTCGGAGAAGGAATCGGGCGTGACGTTGAGCACGCCCATAATCGAAGGGCGCTCCAGCCGGAGCGCCCCGAGAGAGAAGTACTGGTCGTCGGATACAGTGGTCACGACGGTCTTGCCGCCGGCACCGCGCGGTGAGGCCGGGCTAGTGTTCCGACGCGGGACCGCCGATGGCCGGCTTCGCCGGGCCTTCGTCGGAGGCCGTGGCGCCGCCGCTCGGCGTCTGGCCGCTCGGCTCGACCCAATCCTCGGGCGGCCGCGGCTCCTTGCCGTCCATGATGTCCTTGATCTGCTTCTCGTCGATCGTTTCGTACTTGACGAGCGCCTTGGCCATCATGTGCAGCTTCTCGATGTTGTCGTCGAGAATGCTGCGCGCGCGCTGGTAGTTCGAGTCGATGATCTTGCGAACTTCCTCGTCGATCGTGTGCGCCGTCTCGTCGGACACCTGCTTGTGCTGCGTGACCGACCGTCCGAGGAACACCTCGCCGTCGTCCTCGCTGTAGGTCAGCGGACCCAGCCGATCCGACAGGCCCCACTTGGTGACCATGTTGCGGGCAATGTCGGTCGCGCGCTCGATGTCGTTGGAGGCACCGGTCGTGACGCCGTCGGCGCCATTGATCATCTCCTCGGCGATACGCCCGCCGAACAGGCTCGAAATGCTCGACTCGAGCCGCTGCTTGGACATCGAATAGCGATCTTCCTCGGGCAGGTACATCGTAACGCCGAGCGCCCGGCCGCGCGGAATGATGGATACCTTGTAGACGGGGTCGTGTTCCGGCACCAGGTAGCCGACGATCGCGTGGCCGGCCTCGTGGTACGCGGTGTTGAGCTTCTCCTTCTCGCTCATGACCATCGAGCGCCGCTCGGCGCCCATCATGATCTTGTCCTTGGCGAGATCGAACTGCTCCATGCTGACGACACGCTTGTTGGCGCGTGCCGCGAACAGCGCGGCCTCGTTGACGAGGTTGGCGAGATCGGCACCCGAGAAACCGGGCGTGCCGCGCGCAATGACGCTGGGCCGGACGTCGTCGTCGAGCGGCACCTTGCGCATGTGTACCTTGAGAATCAGCTCGCGGCCGCGCACGTCCGGCAACGGCACGACCACCTGGCGGTCGAAACGGCCGGGGCGCAGCAGCGCCGGGTCGAGAACGTCGGGCCGGTTGGTGGCCGCGATGACGATGATGCCCTCGCTGCCCTCGAAGCCGTCCATCTCGACCAGCATCTGGTTGAGCGTCTGCTCACGTTCGTCGTGGCCGCCGCCGAGTCCCGCACCGCGATGCCGGCCGACCGCGTCGAGTTCGTCGATGAAGATAATGCAGGGCGCCTGCTTCTTCGCCTGGTCGAACATGTCACGCACGCGCGACGCGCCGACGCCGACGAACATCTCGACGAAGTCCGAACCGGAAATCGTGAAGAACGGTACCTTGGCCTCGCCGGCGATGGCCTTGGCGAGCAGCGTCTTACCGGTACCCGGGGGGCCGACCATCAGTACGCCCTTGGGAATCTTGCCGCCGAGCCGCTGGAACTTGCTCGGGTCACGCAGGAACTCGACGATCTCGGCCACTTCTTCCTTGGCCTCGTCGACCCCGGCCACGTCCGCGAAGGTGACGCCGACCTGGTCCTCGCCGAGGAGTCGCGCCTTGCTCTTGCCGAACGACATGGCGCCGCGGCCGCCGCCGCCACCCTGCATCTGGCGCATGAAGTAAATCCAGACACCGATCAGGAGCAGGATCGGGAACGAGCTGATCAGCAGCTGGCCGATGACGCTCTGCGACTTGGGTTCCTCGGCATCAAACTCCACGCCTTCGCGCCTGAGGTCCCCGATGAGCGCGCTCGTATCGGTTTCCGGGTTGATCGTGTAGTACTGCAGCGACTCGCCCGTACCGTAGCGGATGCGCTTGTTGTTGTCGCCGAACTCGACGTCCGTGACCTGCCCAGAATTCACGGCATCCAGGAACTCGGAATACGTGCGTTTCTGCGGCTGGCCCCCGGCCACGCCGTTGAGCCCCTGTACGACGGACAGGAGCACGACAATAATGACTATGAAAACCAGTATGTTCTTGGTCAGATCGTTCACGATATCGGATTCACCTGAGGCATGGCCCGGTAGGCGCCTCGAATTAACAGGGACTTAGAAGGCGTCTAAGGCTTAGACACTACACCATCCGATAGTTTCTCGCTACCAGGTAGACCTCGCGGCTACCGGGCCGGGACGCATCGGGCTTCATCACCCTAACCTTGTCAAATTGCTTGCGAAGACCTGCGATCAGCACGTCCGCGCCTTCGCCCTGGAAGAGCTTGCAGACGAAATCGCCGCCGGGCTTCAGCACCTCGCGGCAGAGATCCACAGCCAATTCAACAAGGTACATCGAACGGGGCTGGTCGACCGCCTTGTTGCCACTGAGGTTGGGGGCCATGTCGCTCATTACAAGGTCGGCCCGCTCCCCGCCGAGGGCGTCCAGGATCGCCGCCAGCGTCTCTTCGTCGTGGAAATCGCCCTGTATGAACGTCACGTCGGGGAGTGTATCCATCTGTAACAGGTCGACGGCCACGATCCGTGCGTTGCCCTTGAGCGTCGCGGTGACGTACTGCGACCAGCCCCCGGGCGCGCTGCCGAGGTCCACGCACAGCATTCCCGGCTTCAGCAGCCGCTCCTTCCGATCGATCTGCTGAAGCTTGTAGACGGCTCGCGAACGAAAGCCCTCGCGGCGCGCCTGCTGCACGTAAGGGTCTCGCTCCTGGCGCTCGCGCCAGCTGCCGGCGCTGCGTCGCGGCCCACTCAATGCGTCACCCCGCCCGGAGAGTTGCTACACTTGCCGCCATGCTGACGGAACACCAGAAGAAACACCTGCGCGGGCTCGGCCACAAGCTCAGGCCGGTCATCATGATCGGCGACGCCGGCCTCTCGACGTCGCTGCTCGAGGAATACGAGCGGACGCTGGAACATCACGAACTCATCAAGGTAAAGATCAGGGTCGGCGATCGAGCAGCACGCGACGGCATCATCGACGACCTGTGCGAGAAAAGCGGGGCCGAGCTGGTACAGCGTATCGGCAACACGGCGCTCCTGTTCCGCCGGAATCCCGAGAAAGAGCGCGTCCTGCTCCCGAACCGCTAGACGTAGCGAACCTCGATAACCTCATAGGTCTTGGTTCCGCCCGGGGCTTCGAACGTCACTTCGTCCCCCTCGTTCTTGCCGATCAGTGCACGAGCGATCGGCGAGGTATACGAAATGAGGCCCTGCTTGATGTCCGCCTCATCCTCGCCGACGATCCGGTAGGTGATTTCCTTGTCGGCATCGACGTCGAGCAGGTCGACCGTCACCCCGAAGACGATTTTTCCGCCCTGGTTGAGGGTCGTCACGTCGATGACCTGCAGGTTCGACAGCTTGCCTTCGAGTTCCTTGATGCGGCCCTCGATGAAGCCCTGCTGCTCCTTGGCAGCATGGTATTCCGCATTCTCCTTGAGGTCGCCGTGCTCCCGCGCCTCGGCGATCGCCCTGATGACCTGGGGGCGCTCCACCGACTTGAGCTGCTTGAGTTCGTCTTTCAACATTTCGTGGCCGCGAACGGTCACCGGCACTTTGTTCATGCCAATACCTCTTTATGCAAATCCTGTAAGCGATTGACGTCGCTGTCGTCGATGTGCGCTATCGCCTCGCACGTGGCAACGGCCGCTCCGAGGGTCGTGTAATAGGTAACACCCTTCCTGACCGCCTCGGCGCGAATCGACCGCGATTCGAGTATGGCCTGCTTGCCCTCGGTCGTGTTGACGATGAAATCGATTTCACCGTTCTTGATCATGTCGACGATGTGGGGCCGGCCCTCGCGAACCTTGTTCGCTCGACGGCAGGATACGCCGGCCTCTGCCAGCGCTTTCGCCGTACCGTGAGTGGCCACAATATCGAAGCCGCAGGAAACCAGCAACCTCGCCAGGGCGACGGCGCCTTCCTTGTCGCGTTCCCGCACCGAGATGAGCGCCACGCCCTGCCGCGGCAAGGTGACGCCGGATGCGAGCTGGGCTTTCGCATAGGCTTCCCCGAAGGTACGGCCGACGCCCATGACCTCGCCGGTCGATTTCATCTCGGGCCCCAGTATGGGGTCGGCACCCGGGAACTTGACAAAGGGGAATACCGCTTCCTTCACCGAGAAATACTCGGGGGTCCGCTGCTCGAGGACGCCCTGCTTCTCCAGGGTCTCGCCAACCATCACCCTGGCGGCGATCTTCGCCAGCGGCACGCCGACGGCCTTGGATACGAACGGCACCGTGCGGGACGCGCGCGGGTTGACCTCCAGCAGGTAGACGACATTGTTCTGGATCGCGAACTGCGTATTCATCAGGCCGACCACGTTCAGTCCCTTCGCAAGCTTGATCACCTGCCGGACGAGTTCCTGCTGCAATTCCTCGGACAGGCTGAACGGCGGCAGCGAACAGCCGGAGTCGCCGGAATGCACGCCCGCCTGCTCGATGTGTTCCATGATGCCGCCGATCAGCACGTTCTCACCGTCGCAAATGCAGTCGACGTCGACCTCCGTCGCGAGATCGAGGAAGCGATCCAGCAGCACCGGGCTTGAATTGGAGACGTTGATCGCCGCATCCATGTACGCAGCCAGATCCTCGTCGCTGTGCACGACTTCCATCGCCCTGCCACCGAGCACGTACGAAGGACGTACCACGAGCGGGTAGCCAACTTCACTGCCCAGCAGGAGCGCCTGCTCCTTGCTGCTCGCTGTCCTGTTTGGCGGTTGTTTGAGTCCCAGCTTCTCG
>JAZBNZ010000019.1:0-20492 GCA_036350895.1 Woeseiaceae bacterium | reverse complement strand
TGGCCATGGGTTCCCTGGCCATGGGTTCGGCTGGAACGGCGGCGTTCTCGACGACGTCCGGTTCCGGCGTGGACGGCTCGGGGGTCGCTGGCGGGGCGGTGGTCGCTTCGATCGCCGCTGCCGTGGTGGCGACGTCCGGGGCCCGGCTGCCCAACAGCTGGATCGCCCCGACGCCGACGATGACGAGCGCGGTAATGCTGGCCGCCGGCAGGAACCAGCGCTGCCAGGAAGGCTGCTCGGACTTGCCCGAAATCTCGTTGGCGGCGCGCCGGACCAGGCGCCGGGTGACGCGCCGGGATTCGCTCGCGTAGGCACCGAGGAGAGCGCGGTCGCAGATAACGTTTATAAGGCGCGGCACGCCTTCCGAGTAACGGTAGACCGCGCGCTTCGCGGCGCCGTCGAAGACTTCGCCGAGCGCGCCCGCCACCTTGAGGCGATGTTCGATGTACGCCGCCGTCTCCTCCCGCGTCAGCGGCTCCAGGTGATAGCGCCCGGTGATGCGCTGCGCGAGCTGCCGCAGGTCGTTGCGTGCCAGCAGCTCGCGGAGTTCGGGCTGCCCGATCAGGATGATCTGCAGGAGCTTCTGTTTCGAGGTCTCGAGATTGGTCAGCAGGCGGACCTGTTCGAGGACGTCGCGGGCGAGGTTCTGCGCCTCGTCGACGATCAGGATCGTCCGCCGGCCTTCCGCATGGGCTTCGAGCAGGTGCCGGTTGAGGCGGTCGATCAGGGCTTTGCTCGAATACGGCTCGCCGGGCGCGTCGACGCCGAGTTCCTCGCAGATCGTCGCGAGAAATTCGAGGGCGGACAGCTGCGGATTCAGGACGACGGCGACGTTGGCATTGTCGGGAAGGCGGTTGAGCAGCAGCGTCCTGACGAGGGTCGTCTTGCCGGTGCCGACTTCGCCCGTCAGCTGGATGAAGCCGCCGGACTCGGTCACGCCGTAGACGAGGTGCGCGAGCGCCTCGCCGTGCCGCGCACTCATGAAGAGATAGCGCGGGTCGGGCGTTATGGAAAACGGCTTCTCGTTAAGCCCAAAGAAACTCGTGTACATAGTCTTGACGTCCGGAACCGGGCCACCGATCCCGCTAACGGCCGGCCGGCCATTCTACCCTAAATACGCTTGAAGCTTCGTGCACGACCGACGTCCAGCCCGGGGAATCGCTCCCGGATGTCGTCGAGGGCGCGATCGACCGTGCCGTCGCCGTCGTCGGTGCCGAACAGGTCGCCCTGGGCCGCGGCGGACAGCCGCGTCCCGCCGACGCCGAGCAGCCGCAGCCTTGCCCCGGGTTGTTCGCGGAGCCACTCCTCGAGCAGCGTTCTCGCGACCGTGTAGATCTGCTGTGTGCCGCTGGCCGGCGTGCCGAGCCGCTGCTGCCGCGTGTAGGTCGTGAAGTCCGCGCGACGAATCTTCACCTGCACGGTGCCCGCGACCAGCCCCTTCTTGCGCAGGCGCCCCGCGGTGCGCTCAGCCAGCCGCAGCAGCCGGGTATAGAGTGCGTCGGGGTCGCCGATGTCCTCGTCGTAGGTTTCCTCGGCGCTGATCGATTTCTCGGCGCGGGACGGCACGACGGGCCGGTCGTCGATGCCGGCGGCGCGCAGCCGGGTCTTCTCGGCGTAGCGGCCGAAGACCGACTCGAGCACCCGCGCGTCCGCACGTCGCAGGTCGCCCACCGTGTCGATATCGACGCGGGTGAGCCGCGCCAGGGTTTCGCGGCCGATACCGGGAAGGACGCGCACCGGCAGCGGATCGAGCGTGGCGCGGGTGTTGTCGGGCGTGACCACGACGAGGCCGTCCGGCTTGTCGAGATCCGAGGCGATCTTGGCGACCAGCTTGTTACTGGCGATGCCCACCGACGCCGTGAGCCCGGTCACCTCGCGGATGCGGGCCTTGATGCGGACGCCGATGGCACTGCCGTCGCCAAACAGCTTCCGGCTGCCCGACACGTCGAGGAATGCCTCGTCCAGCGACAGGCCCTCGATCAGCGGCGTGAATTCGCGGAAGACGTCGAACACTTGCGCAGAGACGCGGCGATACACGTCGAAGCGTGGCCTGACCGAGAGCAGGTGGTCGCAGCGTCGCCGCGCCTCCGCCATCGGCATGGCCGAGCGGATGCCGAAGCGTCGTGCCTCGTAACTCGCGGCGGCCACGACGCCGCGATTGCCCGTGCCGCCGACGACGACGGGCCTGTCCCGGAGCTCCGGATTGTCGCGCTGCTCCACGGAGGCATAGAACGCGTCCATGTCGACATGGAGGATCGTGCGCGTGTCGGCGGTCTTCTCAGTTGCCACGGTGGACGATATAGCGCGCCAGCCAGCGCAGCGGCTCGGCGCGTACGCCGAGCGCGTCGAGCCGTTCGAGATTTTCGTCGAGCAGCCGATCGCAGCGGGCGTGCGCCGCGTCGAGCCCGAACAGGCCCGGGTAGCTTGCCTTGTCCAGTTCCGCGTCGCTGCCGGCGGGCTTGCCGATCACGTCGGTTTCGCCTTCGACGTCGAGAATGTCGTCCTTGATCTGGAAGGCGAGGCCGATGCCGCGGGCGAACGCGTCCAGGTTGCGGAACTGCTCCTTCGGCAGGTCCTCGGCGAGCAGGCACGCCGAGACGACCGCGGCGTGGATCAGTGCGCCGGTCTTCAGCGAGAACATGCGTTCGACCTCGGCCTGGCTCAGGCGCTTGCCCTCGGAGTCGAGGTCGATCGACTGGCCGCCGGTCATGCCGATGGAGCCGCAGGCGCCAGCCAGCAGCCGGACCAGTTCGACGCGCACCCGATGCGGGGCGAGTTCGAGATCGGCGAGCACCTGGAACGCGAGCGGCTGCAGAGCATCGGCCGCAAGGATGGCGGTCGCTTCGTCGAACGCGCGGTGCACCGTCGGCTTGCCGCGTCGCAGGTCGTCGTCGTCCATCGCCGGCAGGTCGTCGTGGACGAGTGAAAACGCGTGTATGAGTTCGATGGCCGTTGCCGGCGCATCGAGCGCCGCGGGATTCACGTCGAGGCATTCGCCCGTCGCGTAGACGAGCAGCGGCCGCACGCGCTTGCCGCCGTTGAACACGGCATAGCGCATTGCTTCGTGTAATCGTTCGGGTTGTTCGCTGGCGGCGGGCAGGGCCTTGTCGAGCGCAAGGTCGACGCGTTCGACGTAGCCGTCAATCCGTTCGCCGAAGCTGGCTGACACGATCGGAGCTCCCTCTGGTGGCCGCCTAGCCTACACGATTTTAGCGGCGATCGGCTGGGCTATACTCTGCGCCTGGCAACGCTCCGCTACACGGAATCCGATATGCAGAGAACGGCGCGCGCGCAGCCCAATATCGCGCTGATCAAGTACTGGGGCAAGCGCGATTCCGGGCTCAACCTGCCGGCCGTCGGCTCGATCTCGATCACGCTCGACACGCTCTACACCGAGATGAGCATCGAGCTGGACCCGACGCTCGAGGCCGACGTGCTGCGAGTCAACGACGAGCCCGCGCCCGGCATGCTGCCGCGGGTCTCGGCCTGCATCGACAGCGTGCTCGGGGCCTCCCGGGAGCGCGCCCGGATCGACTCGCACGGCAATTTCCCGGTCGCGGCGGGGCTCGCGTCTTCCGCGTCCGCGTTTGCGGCCTGCGTCGTCGCGGCCGACGGCCTCGATGCGACGCAGCGTTCGCGGGCGACGCTCGCGAACCTGGCCGGCCGGGCGTCCGGTTCGGCGGCACGTTCACTTTTCGGCGGTTTCGTCGAACTGGCCAATCGCGAGGACTCGGTACACGTCGAGTCCCTCCTCGATGCCGGCGAATGGCCGCTCGAGGTCGTCGTCGCCATCACCAGCGAGCACGAGAAGGCGGTGGGCTCCGGCGAAGCGATGGAGATCAGCCGCCGGAGCTCGCCCTTTTACGGGCGCTGGCTCGCCGAGCAGGATGCTGATCTCGACACGGCCCGGCAGGCCATTGCCGCTCGCGATGTCGATGCGCTGGGCGCGATCGCCGAGCACAACTGCCTGAAGATGCACTCGGTGATGTGGACCTCGAGGCCGCCGCTCGTGTACTGGACCGCGGCGACGATCGCCTGCATGGAAACCGTGCGCAGGCTCCGCGATGCCGGGACGCCGGTGTTCTTCACGATCGACGCGGGCCCGCAGGTCAAGGCGGTCTGCGAGCCGTCGGCGGCCGGCGAGGTGGAGGCGGCGCTGGCGGCCACGCCCGGCGTGCTGCGGACACTGCGGACGCCTCTCGGCGAAGGTGCCCGGCTGGTGGACCCGGCGTGAAGACGCTGACGGCGAGTGCGCCCGGCAAACTCGTCCTGTGTGGGGAATACGCAGTGCTCGACGGCGCGCCGGCGATCTCGGCCGCGGTGGACCGGCGCGCGGTCGTGACGATCAGGACGGCCGATGCGGACGTCGTGGTCAGCCGCGGCTTCCGCGATGGCCGGCATCGCTTCGCTGCCCGGGACGGCCGGGTCGAATGGCGGTCGGGCGACGCGGCGCTGCCCCTGTTCGAGGCCTGCTGGGCCGCGGTGCCTGCCACCGGCGAACCGGTCGACGTCAGCCTCGACACGACGGCGTTCCACGCCGGCGACCGGAAACTCGGGCTCGGTTCGAGCGCGGCGCTGACCGTTGCCCTGGTCGCCGCGCTCACTACCTGGCAGGGGCGGGGCCGCGACGTCGGGCCGGTGGCCGCCGCCGCGCACCGCGAATTCCAGGGCGGCGCCGGCAGCGGCGTCGATGTCGCGACCAGCGTCGCCGGCGGATTGATCCGTTTCACGACCGGCGGCGAGCGTGAACCGCTCGCCTGGCCCCCCGGTCTCGAGGCCGCCATACTCTGGTCGGGCATATCCGCCAGCACCCGGGACAGGCTCGCGCGCCTCGAGCGCGCCGGCTCGCTGCCGTCGCGCCCGGCACTCGCTACTGCCGCCGATGCCGCCGCGGCGGCCTGGACGGACGGCGAGGCCGGGGCTGTCATCGCGGCGACCCGCGAGTTCGTCGTGGCGCTCCGCGCCTTCAGCGACGATCACGGACTCGACGTTTTCGCGGCCGGACACGCCGGACTGGCCGAACTGGCGGAACGCGAGGGTCTCGTGTACAAACCCTGCGGAGCCGGCGGCGGCGACATCGGCATCGTGCTCGGTGACACCGCCGAACGGGTCGCGGGCTTCGCAGAAACGGCCGCGGCCGCCGGGTTTTCACAACTGCCACTCGAATTGAGTACGCCGAACCACAGCATCGCAGGACTGACCGTCGCATGGACGCAAGACTGAAAAGTCTCTACCGGCTCAATGTCGCCGAACGTATCACCCAGCTCGTCAAGCACGGCTGGCTGTCGGCGGATGACGCACGTGCGCTGACCGAGGGTCGGACCCTCCTGTCCGTCCGGCAGGCGGACAAGATCATCGAGAACGTTATCGGCACGTTCGCGCTGCCGCTCGGCGTCGCGCCCAACTTCCGGATGAACGGCCGGGACTACATGGTTCCCATGGTCGTCGAGGAGCCGTCGATCGTTGCCGCGCTCAGCAATGCGGCGAAGCTGGCGCGCGACAACGGCGGCTTCACTGCCAGCCTGACCGACTCGCGCCTGATCGGCCAGGTGCATCTCGTCGACGTTCCGGACGTCGCGGCGGCGATCGATGCGATCCATGCCGCCGCACCCGAGTTGATAGAGGAGGCGAACAACGTCCATCCGCGACTGCTGCGCCGCGGCGGCGGCGTGACGGGAGTCGAGGCACGGGAGCACGCGCTCGCCGACGGCCGCCGGCTGCTGACGGTGCACTTCAAGGTCAACACCTGTGACGCGATGGGCGCGAACCTCGTCAACACGATTTGCGAGGCCATGGCGCCAGGGCTTGCCGAACTGGCGGGGGGCAGCGTTGCGATGCGCATCCTGTCGAATCTCGCCGACGAGTCGCTGGTGACGGCAAGGATGCACGTGCGTCCCGGGCAGCTCGCCACGCGCGACATGTCCGGGGAGGAGATAGCGGCGGGTATCGTCACGGCCAGCCGGATCGCCGCCGCCGATCCACACCGCGCGGCAACGCACAACAAGGGGATCATGAACGGTATCGATCCCCTGGCAATCGCAACCGGTAACGACTGGCGCGCGATCGAGGCCGGTGCCCACGCCTGGGCGGCGCGCGACGGCCGTTACCGCTCGCTGACGACCTGGGCGCTTGAGAAAGACGGCACGCTGACCGGCGAAATCGTCCTGCCGGTCAAGGTCGGCACCGTCGGCGGTACGCTCGATGCCAATCCGCAGGCGGCGCTGTGCCTGGCGATGACCGGCGTGAGTTCGGCCAACGAACTCGCCGAACTCATGGCCGCGACGGGGCTCGCGCAGAATTTCGCGGCGCTGAAGGCGCTCGCCTCTACCGGCATCCAGGCGGGGCACATGCGCCTGCACGCGCGCAGCATCATGGCATCGCTCGATGCGCCGGCCGAGCATTTCGAGACCGCCGTTCGACGGCTCGTCGACAGCGGCCAGGTCAAGGACTGGAAGGCGCGCGAGATTCTCGAGGACATCGCCCACGAATCGCGCCACGTGGAGCTCACCGGCCACGCCGCCGGGAAGGTCATCCTGCTGGGCGAACACGCCGTCGTCTACGGCAGTCATGCCCTGGCGCTGCCTATCCGGAACGCGATGCGCGCCGGCGTTCGCGTCAACGGTGAAGGCATGCGTCTCAGGATCCCGGCCTGGCACACCGACGTCCAGCTCGATATCCGCGAGCCCGAAGCCCGCGGCTTCGCCGCGACGGCCGGGCTGATACTGGATGCCCTCGAGATCAGCGAGCGCAACCTGGACATTACCGTTCAGAGCCACCTGCCGCGCGCGATGGGGCTCGGCTCCTCGGCATCGCTTGCGGTTGCGGTCATCCGCGCGCTGGATCACCGCTTCGGCCTCGGCCTGGACAACGAGCGCGTCAACGCAATCGCGTTCCAGTGCGAGACGCTGGCGCACGGCACACCCTCGGGCGTCGACAACACGCTCGCGACCTACGCCGAACCGCTGCTGTTCCAGAACCGGGGCGAACTGGAGACCCGTCCGCTCAACCTCGGCGCGATGCCGCACGTGCTGGTTGCCTGGGGCGATGAGCCGGGGCTCACGGCTACCCAGGTCGCGGGCGTCCGCGAGCGGCGACTCAGGGCGCCGAAGCACTTCGATACGATCTTCGCCGAGATCGACGAACTGACGCTCGCCAGCGCCGACGCGCTCGAGAATCGCAACTATCGCCTCGTGGGTGATGCGATGAACCTCTGCCACGGACTCCTGAACGCGCTCGGCGTGTCGACGCCGACGCTGGAGAAGATGGTGCAGATCGCCCGCGAGGCCGGGGCCCTCGGTGCCAAGCTCACGGGCGGGGGAGGCGGCGGCTCGATCGTCGCACTGTGCGCCGACAACGCCGACGAAGTCGCGGCGGCGCTCGAGTCCTACGGCTTCACGACGCACGGCAGCGACTGGCTGGAGAACTGAATGGTGGACCCAGATCGCATCGTGTCGTCCGAGTCCGAGGAGCTGATCCTCGTCGACCGCGACGACAACGTGATCGGCTACGGCTCGAAGGCCGACTGTCACGACGGCGACGGGCTGCTGCATCGTGCCTTTTCGGTATTCCTGTTCAACCCGGCCGGCGAGCTGTTGCTGCAGCAACGCGCCGACGGCAAGCGCCTGTGGCCGGGATTCTGGTCGAACACCTGTTGCAGTCATCCCCGCCAGGGCGAGAGCATCGAGGTGGCGACCCGCCGCCGCCTCGAGGACGAGCTCAACATCCGTGCGGAGCTCGAATTCGTCTACAAGTTCGTCTACCAGGCGCCGTTCGGCGACGAGGGTTCGGAACACGAGTTCTGCCACGTCTACCTCGGCCGGGTCGCCGAGGCACCGAGGCCGAACGTCAACGAGATTGCCGCGACCCGCTACGTGTCCGCGGCCGAGCTCGACCGGGAGTTCGCGGCCGCGCCCGCCCGGTTCACACCGTGGTTCCGCATGGAATGGGAAACGCTGAAAACGGAGTACGCAGACCGGCTCGATCGCTACACCGGCCCCATGGCCGGCGGCTAACCGACGTAGCGGTAGTACTCGATGCCCAGATCGCTGAAGTGACGTTCGTCGGCCTGGCCGACGCGTTCGATGACGAATTCATTCTGCGGCGTGTGGGTGAGCCCCTCGACGCGGCGCCCGTCGTGCAGCGCCTTGTACTGCTCGAAGTCGAGATCGACCGCCGACTGCATGGCGTCGGCAAACGCGATTTTCGCGCAGGCGTCCCGCCAGTCGTCGGCCATGAAGATCGGGATGACCTCGGCGGCGTCGCCGCTGCCGTAACCGAGCGTGAGCACTTCCTGGCCGCTGGCCAGTGAATCTTCCTCGAGTGCCTGCTCGAAGCCTGCAGCCATCCAGGCCGGCAGTGCGGCGGTATAGAGGTTGCCGAGGTCGAGCATCGTGTCACTGCCGAGCGCGAGCTTGTCGAGAATTTCCCTGCGGAAATGCCGCGAGGCGCGGAATGCGCGCAGCACGGCCATCGTGAGCGGGTAGGCTTCCTGCTGATGCCCTTCCGGCGACGCCAGCGCGGCAACCACCGGTGTCGACGCCATTTCCGCGCCGAGCGCCGCGGGATCGACGCCCGCCTCGAAGCAGTACGATGCGAGCTCGGCCCGTGCCGCGGCATTGCCGGCCGCCAGCGCAAACAGGTAGCACACGGCCAGGCCCGTCTCGGGCATGCGACGGTAGGGGCGGTGCATGAAGACGGTGCCGAGCGAGGCCAGGTAGTCGTGAGGCTCGACGCCGCGCTTGTCGATCATGTCGTTGAGCGCCGAAAGCGTCTCGTCGATATAACAGGTCGTCGAGTACTTGCCGTTGAATACCGGGAAGTCCTGGACCTGGTGCGTCTCGCTGCGGTCCTGTCCGCAGAAGCGCAGCATCGGTTTCCTGAAGTCGAGCACCCGGTAGTCCGACGCCGAGCCGGAATTCACGAGGTCGACGGCGGCGAGTTTCGGATCTTCCTCGAGCAGCATCGCGACGGCGCCGGCGCCCTGGGTCGGCTCCCCGGACGAACCGCGGGCGTATTCGGCGATGTCCGCGCAGACCACGATGGCCTGGCTGCCCGCACCGTCGAGTGCGAGGTGGCGGATGGCGCCCTTCATGCCGTAGACCCCGCCGAGGCAGGCGTGCTTGAACTCGGGTACTTCACAGCGCCGTGACAGCGGCGGCAGGCCGCGAGCCTCCAGTGCGCGGTCGACCATGCCCTTGACGATGATCGCGCCGGCCGAGTTATCGGTGCTGGACTCGGTGCCGAGGCCCAGGAACTTCACCCGCCCGGGATCGATGTCGTACTGCTCGATCAGGCGCATGACCGCGGTGGCCGCGATCGTATAGACGCTTTGCTCGGGTCCGCGGACGCGGAAACTGCGGCCGACGACCTCCCGGATCTTGGGCCACTGGTTGCCGGTCCACTGGCACCAGTCTTCCAGCCATACCCGGTAGGGCGGCACGTAAGCGGCAAGTCCGCTGATTCCGATGGGTTTGCGGCTGGAGGGCATGGTTTTCGGTACGCTTTGGGCTGAACCCTCGAATTTTAGTGGTCTGTTACCGGCGCCACAACCTGTTTCCGACGCCCGGCGGGACCGCCGGCTACTCGACCGTGATCGTGATCACGTCGGACGTCACCGGCGGGTCGTGCGGGAAATGCCGGTGATCGCCCAGGATCAGCTGCAGCGTGTGTTCGCCCGGCTCGAGGTCGATCGTCGTCGAGGTGCTGGCGTCGCCGAAGTGAATGTAGTGCTCCGACGCCGGGATCGGGGCATCGAGCGGCGGCAGGCCTGCATCGATAATCAGGTGATGGTGACCGCTGGCGGCCTCCTCGACGCCGGCGCGGACGACCGTCATGCCCTCGATACCGAATTCGATCGTCACCGGGCCGGTCATCGTGTCGCCGTCGGTCGGCGTAACGAAGTACACGCGGGCACCCTCCGGCGACGGCGTGCGTTCGATCGTGACTGCGGCAGCCTCGTTGGCGGCGGAACCCGCTGTCGTGCTCTCGGGTTCGGGAGTGGCTTGTGCCGGTGCGTCGCCCGCGCCCTGGCCGCAGCCGGCCAGCGCGAACACCGCGAGAATCAGTACGGGTCGGAAATCGATACTCGGCATGAATTTCTCCGCAAGGGTTGGTTCGTGGGCGGCAAGGATAACGCGTCGCGGGCGAGTTTGTCTCAGCTGGCGACGACCGCGAACAGGAAGGCAATGGCCAGCATCAGCAGGAATCCGGTCGCATAGGCGGTCAGCAGCACCAGGTACTTGAACAGGGTCAGGAACCAGCCCTGCTCGTACACGCGCCGCATCGACTTGAACAGGTAGACCGGGATGTAAAAAGACGCCGCGATCACCGGCAGTACCGCCAGCCATTCCTGGTCTGTAAGCGCGTTGACGCCCCGTGCCCAGAGCACCTGCAGCGTCAGGATGAGGAAGAAAAACGCGTGGAAGTGCACGAAAAACAGCAGGTGTTCGACGTAGTAGCGGCGCGACAGCGGATAGAGCAGCTTCAGGACGAACGCCATCAGCGGCAGGAGTACGAACAGCGCGACCGGTACGTTGTCGAGGACGCGCTTGCCGAATTCCCGGCCGCCGTCCTCGGATCCGGAGATTCGATTGCAGACCGCGGTGACGCGCTCCTTCGAGAAGCGCACCTGCACCCAGCGCGGCATGTTGTCGACGTTCCAGCCATCGAATCTGCAGTTGTCGCTGTCCCCGTCGTCCTCCCCGTCGCCGTCAGCATCGGAGAAGCTCACCCGTACGCCGGCCTCACGCTCTTCTTCCGCCTCTTCGATCTTCCGGTTCAGTTCGTCGACGTCGACGCCCCGGGTTTCGAGCGCTTCCTGGGCCGCGCCGGATATCGTGGCGGCTCCTTCGCCGTCCTCGTCCTCGCCCGCCGGCTGGGTCGCTTCCTCGGGGACATACAGCAACGCGAGTTCCTCGCGCGGGTTGAAGAAGGCCACGAGGAAGAACACCAGCGAGAGCACGAGGTACATGCGGAACGGCGGCATGTACCGGGCCCGGCGGCCGGCCAGGTAGTCGTGCGTCAGCCGGCCGGGACGGATCAGGAGCGGGATGAGTGTCCGCCACAGCCGGGAATCGAGTTCGAACAGGTCGCCGAATGCGTCCCGGACGAGTTCCCAGAGACTGATCAGGCGACCGCGGGCACGCTGTCCGCAGTTGCCGCAATACTGGCCCCGGAGGGCGGCCCCGCAGTTCAGGCAGCGGGACGCGGCCTCGCCGCTCTCGCCGTAGGCGCGGTCTTCCCGAAGCACCCGGCTCGAGACGTCGACGGCGTCGCCAAAGACCTGCACGGGGCCCGGGAACGATTCGTTCGCCTCCCGCTCGAGAAAGACGTCGAGTGATTCGTCGCTGTCGAATGCGCAGCGCCAGGTATAGCGGAGGCGTTCGTCGTCCGTGTCCCCGGCCGTGCTGACGTCGGCCGCCGTGACGCCCGACATCGAGCGGACGTCGGCGACGTGCCGCTCGAGCCAGTCCCGGAACTCCTCGTCGCGGTCCGCCCCTACGCGAATGGTTTTTTCATAGAGCGGGCCGGACGACATTCAGCTGCGCCTGCCCTCAGGTGGCTTTTTTCCGGGTCGTGGTTTTCTTGCGTGCGGCGGTCTTCTTGCGCGGTGCGGTCTTGCGCTTCGCGGCCTTCTGCGGCTGCTTCGGCGCGGACTGGCGGCGGCCGAGTTCCGACGGGTCGAAATCATCGACGGCCATCAGCGCGGAGACCTTGGCGTGATAGTCGCGAAGCCGCTCGGCCTCGTTGGCGGCGATGACCCCGGCCGACAGCGCTGCCTCGATCTGTTCGCCCAGGTAGTCGGCGCCGATCAGGCCTTCCTTGCGAGCCTGTCGCAAGCGCCGTTCCAGCGGTTCGAGTTCGATCGACAGCTTTAGCGCCTCTTCGAGCTGGCCCAGCGGGTTGCCGGGTTCGTTCGTGGTGTAGGCGAATTCGGACAGGCGCTCACGGGCCTCGCCGGGCTTCGTTACGAGGTCGACGATCCGCTGGCCGAGCGCGTCCGACGGCGCGGAATACATGCGGCCGCGCGGGAAGATGCAGACCCGGAGGAACGTCGCGACGAACGGATTCGGGAAGTTCCGGAGGAAGCTGTGCAGCGCTTCCTGGGCGCTGTACATGAGCGTGCGGACGGACCACTCGACGAGCGGCAGGTCGCTCGCGCGACGGCCCTGGTTTTCGAAGTGCTTGAGGACGCAGGACGCGAGGTAGATCGAGCTGAGCACGTCGCCGAGACGCGCGGACAGGAGCTCGCGTTTCTTGAGGTTGCCGCCCAGCGTCAGCATCGCGAAGTCGGAGGCCAGCGCGAACGCCGCGCTGTAGCGATTGATGTGCTGGTAGTAGCGGCGAGTGGGCGTGTTCAGCGGAACCTTGCTGAAGTTGGCATTGGTCAGCGCCATGACGAAGGAGCGCGCCATGTTGCTGATCGCGTAGCCGACGTGGCCGAACAGCGCGTCGTCGAACTCCATGAGGCCGCGCTCGGTGTCCTCGTCGCCCGCGGCGTGCAGTTCACGCAGGACGAACGGGTGGCAGCGAATGGCGCCCTGCCCGTAGATAATCAGGCTGCGCGTGAGGATGTTTGCACCCTCGACCGTAATGGCGATCGGCGTCGCCATGTAGTGCCGGCCGAGATAGTTGTTCGGCCCCATCATGATCGCCTTGCCGCCGTGCACGTCCATGGCGTCGTTCGCGACCTTGCGGCCGAGTTCCGTGCAGTGATATTTGAGGATCGCCGATGGCACTGCCGGCCGCTCGCCCTGGTCGATCGCCCCTGCGGTGACCGCGACCGCGGCGTTCATCGTGTAGGTGTAACCGGCGATGCGCGTCAGCGCCTCGCCGATGCCCTCGAAGTTACTGATCGAGGTGTTGAACTGGCGGCGAATCTTCGCGTACGCGGCCGTCGAGTACACGGCGGCCTGGCCGCCCCCGGCCGAGGTGGAGGGCAGCGTGATCGCCCGGCCTACGGACAGCAGTTCGACCAGCATCTTCCAGCCCTTGCCGGCCATTTCCTGTCCGCCGATGATGAAATCGAGCGGGACGAAGACGTCCTTGCCCGACGTCGGCCCGTTCTGAAAGGCAATGCTCAGCGGGTAGTGTCGGCGGCCGACCTCGACGCCCGGCGTGCTCGTCGGAATCAGCGCGGCGGTGATGCCGTACTCGTCCTGGTCGCCGATCAGGTGGTCCGGGTCGTAGAGCTTGAACGCGAGGCCCAGGACCGTCGCGACCGGGGCGAGGGTGATGTAGCGCTTGTTCCAGTTCAGGCGAATGCCGATGATCTCTTCGCCTTCCCATTCGCCCTTGCAGACGACGCCGGAGTCGATCAGCGACGCGGCGTCGGAGCCGGCCTGCGGCGAGGTCAGTGCGAAACAAGGGATCTCGGTGCCGTCGGCCAGGCCGGGCAGGTAGCGCTGTTTCTGCGCGTCGGTGCCGTAGTGCAGGAGTAGTTCGGCAGGCCCCAGTGAATTCGGCACGCCGACCGTCGAGGAGGCGGTGGCGTTGCGACTGGCGAGCTTCTCGATGACGACGGCGTTGGCGTAGGCGGAGAACTCGAGGCCGCCGTATTCCCTGGGGATGATCATCGCGAAGAACTTGTGCTCGATCATGAAGTCCCAGGCTTCCTTCGGCATGTCGGCGAGCTCGTGGGAGACTTCCCAGTCGTCGAGCATGCGGCACAGCTCCTCGCACGGCCCGTCGATGAAGGCCTGCTCTTCCGCGGTCAGGGTCGGCGCCGGGGCAGACATCAGCCGCTCCCAGTCGGGCATGCCGGAGAACAGCTCGCCGTCCCACCAGACGTTGCCGGCCTCCAGGGCTTCCCGTTCGGTGTCCGACATCGACGGGAGCATCGTCCGGTAGATTTTCAACAGCGGCCGGGTGATCTTCTCGCGGCGGAACTCGTCGAAGTTCGGGATGGCCATGAGGCCGAAGCCGGCCCAGAGCAGCATGAGCCACCACCAGCTGCCGCTACCGAACAGCGTGTAGGCAATGAGTGCCGCCCCCATCGCGAGCGTCGACGTTTTCAGGTCGATGCGCTGGTAGGCGAGAAACAGACCGCCGCCGACGATCAGCAGCAACCAGAAGAGACTGACAGCGAATCCGGACAAGACTGAAACCTCTCGATATTAAGGAAAAAATGCGAACGGGCCCGGCTCGTGACATCGCACGCCCAGGGGCCCTCGCGACCCGCCAAACCCTATCATCGGACAGGCGGCCTTACCATCGGCCCGCGCACGGAACGCGTTGCCGAGCGCGTCACGATTTACAGCAGGGATTCGATCGCGGCGCGCTCCTCACGCAGTTCGGTCTCGGTCGCGGCCATCTTCTCGCGGCTGAAGTCGTCGATGGAGAGTCCCTGGACGATCTCGTAGCGGCCGCCGCTGCAGCGAACCGGGAACGAATAGACGATTCCCGGTTCGATGCCGTAGCTGCCGTCGGCCGGGATCGCCATGCTTACCCAGTCGTCGTCCGGCGTGCCCAGCGCCCAGTCGTGAACGTGGTCGATGGCCGCCGACGCCGCCGATGCGGCGGAAGACGCGCCCCGTGCCTCGATGATGGCCGCGCCGCGCTGCTGGACGACGGGAATGAACTCACTCGCCACCCAGTCCCTGTCGACGAGCCCCGACGCGGCTTTGCCGCTGACCGTTGCATTGCTGATGTCCGGGTACTGGGTTGCCGAGTGGTTGCCCCAGATCGTCATCTGCCGGATGTCGTTGACGTGGGAGCCCGTCTTCCGGGCGAGCTGCGCGAGGGCGCGATTGTGGTCCAGCCGGGTCATCGCGGTGAACTGGCGCGCGTCGATGTCCGGCGCGTTGCTGCTTGCGATCAGGGCGTTGGTGTTGGCCGGGTTGCCGACGACGAGCACGCGGATGTCGCGGCTCGCGTGGTCGTTGATCGCCTTGCCCTGCACCGAGAAGATCGCCGCGTTGGCTTCCAGCAGGTCCTTGCGCTCCATGCCCGGACCGCGCGGGCGCGCACCCACGAGCAGCGCGTAGTCGCTGTCCTTGAAGGCCACGTTCGCGTCGTCGGTCGCGACGACGCCGGCCAGCGTGCCGAAAGCACAGTCGTCGAGTTCCATGACGACGCCCTCGAGCGCCGGCAGTGCCGGCGGGATTTCCAGTAGCTGCAGGATGACGGGCTGGTCGGTGCCGAGCATCTGGCCGGAAGCAATTCGGAAGGCGAGCTGGTAGCCGATCTGACCGGCGGCGCCGGTGATCGTGACGCGAACGGGTGCTTTCATCTGTTGAGTCCTGGTGTCGGGTGTTCGAATGCGGGTCGGCGGCGATTGCGAGCGACCGGGGCCCGGATTCTACCATCCGACGGGGGTGACGGCATCGGCGCGTGCCCGCGCGCTAGCGAACGAGGGCGGGCATTGGTGCGTCGGGAAAGGCCTCGCGGTAGAGAACCGTCTCCATGACGGCCTCGGCGGCGCGGTCCGCCGCGACGAGACGCTCAATGCAGGCACGCCAGCGTTCCGGGTCCGCTCGCGCGGTGTCGTCGCAGGCCGCCGCTTCGGACTCCGGGGCGGGCGCGAGGTAAAGCGATTCGCGTTGCGGCGTCGCCTCCCGGAGTCGCTTCTCGGACGATCCGGCAGGTTCTTCGAGTGCCGTTTCCGGCGTCGGCGCATCCGGCACGACCGCCGCGGGCGCCCGGGGTTCTGCCTGGTCGAGGTTCGCGCCGGCCGGGGCGCTCATGGTCTCGAGTTCGCGGTCGCGGCGGGCCTTGTCCGCCTCCATTTTCGATGCCGCCGGCGTGGTAATGGCGTCGCCGTCCGCGCCGACCGGTGAGACGGCATTCTTAGGCGAGGCCGGGGCGAGGTCCGTGGGGACCTGGCTGAACTCGAGGACGACGGCGACCGTCAGACCGATCATCGTCATCCATGCGAGCGGCCTGCGCCAGGCCCAGAGCCTGGGCCGGGCCTTCGTCTGCGTCGCCCGGGCCGCCTGCTCGAGCACGGCGTTGTCGAGGTGGCGCGGCGCTCGCTCCGTCGCAAGCTGCCGGTAGGCGTCGCGGAGCGGGGCGTCGACGGGGTCGTCGGGCCGGCCGAGTTCGTCGCTGCTCATTTCGGTACCTCGGGTTCGCTGATGGCTGCCCTGAGTTTCTTCACCGCGTAGCGCAGGCGGCTCTTCGTGGCCTCGCGATTGGAGCCCATGGCGACCGCAATCTCGTCCAGTGCGAGTCCCGCTTCCTCGTGCAGCAGGAAGACGTCACGCTGCTCGTCGGGCAGGGATGCGAGTGCCACCTCCAGGCGCTCCCGTGCCAGGCGGCTTTCCACGACCTGTTCCGGCAGATCGCCCTCGGCCGGCTGCGTGTCGGGCTCCACGTCCGCGACCTGGGAATGACGGCGATTGCGGCGGACGTAATCGATGAAGCAGTTGTGTGCCACCCGGTACAGGAAGGTCGTGAACTTCGCGGTGGGTCGGTAACTGTCCCGCGCACGGATGATCTTGCTCCAGGCCTCCTGGTACAGGTCCTCGGCGGCCGCCGGGTCGCCGCCCAGCCGCAGGAAATAGCGATACAGGGCATCGTTATGGCGTCGGTACAGTTCTTCGAAAGCGCTGCTGTCGCCGTCTTTGAAACGGAGCATCAGCGCACTGTCCTCGACCGGCGTGTTCATGGCGCGAGGATAGGGCAATGCCGCGTCCGCGCAAAGCATGTCCGTGAGGCTGGTCGCCGACAGGCTCATGACTGTCCTTGTTCCATTGCTGACTCCGTGCCTGCTGCTAATGCAAGTAACTGATTTTCCTTGAGCTCAGGGTACTCCTGTTGTGTAAACGTGATGCCGGCCCGGGATGGGTCAAGAAAATGCGAACGTGTGCTTGCAAAAGAAAATTTTAGTGTTATAGTTGACTACAACACCCCATCACTGAGGCAGAGGAGCCCGCTAATGAAAGCCACGGCAGCGCAATTCATGAACGAATTCGTCAGCCTGACGATACTCGTACTCATGACAGTCGCCCTGATTGCGGGCCAGGCCGCGGCATCCGACGATTCGCGCAGTGCGGCGCTCGTCGAGACCCGGCAAGAGGTCAGGGTCGTCCCGACGCGGCTTGAGCGCACGGCCGATGCCCGGATCGCGCCGCTGATCAATGCGCTGCCGGCCGGTGCCAGCAGCCTCCGCGGCCACATCCTCTCGCGCGCCGAGCGTGAAGGCGTCCGGCGTCCGGCGGTTCGCTAGGCGGGCCCGCCACGGGGTTAAGCATGCTTTGGTTCCGTCACGTTCGCGAGTACGGTAGCGACGGAATAATTCCGCCGGCCTTCCTTATGCGGCCGGCGGCTTTTTATTTGGCGCCGAAGCGTTATGCTCCGGCGCGGGCAAGTCGATTCGGATGACGCATGGATCCCAAATGGAGTGATGACATCCCCATCTATCGCCAGCTGCGCGACCGCGTCGTGGCGATGATACTCGAAGGGGTTCTCGGCGATGGCGATGCACTGCCGTCGGTCCGCAACGTCGCCGCCGAATACCGCCTCAATCCCCTGACGGTGCTCAAGGGATACCAGGAGCTCGTCGACGAAGGTCTCGTCGAGAAGAAGCGCGGACGCGGCATGTTCGTCAACGAAGGCGCCAGGAAGCAGCTTCTGAAAGACGAACGCGAACGCTTCGTGAAGCAGGAGTGGCCGAAGGTCGTCGAAACGATAGAGCGGCTGGGGCTGGATGTCGGGATGCTGCTGGCGGACGTCGGACAAGCGGCGCCGAAGGAGGGTGAGAATGACTAGTCTCGTCAGCGCGAGGGGCGTCACGAAACGCTACGGTAGCGTCCTTGCCGTCGACAACGTCAGTTTCGACATCGAGAAAGGCAGGATCCTGGGTCTGTTCGGACCGAACGGCGCCGGCAAGACCACGTTGCTGAAGGCCGTCCTCGGGCTCACGGACTGCGAAGGCGAGCTCTCGGTTCTGGGCTACGACCCGTTCCGGCAGCGCAAGGCCCTGATGCGCGACATCTGCTTCATTGCCGACGTGGCCGTCCTGCCGCGCTGGATTCGCGTCAGCCAGCTGCTGGATTTCGTTGCCGCGACGCACCCGAATTTTTCGATCAGCCGGGCCGGCGATCTCCTGGCGGAGACGAAAGTCCGCAAGGACGCCCGGGTCCGAGAGCTCTCGAAGGGCATGGTGGCGCAGCTCCACCTGTCGATCGTGATGGCGACCGACGCCAGGCTGCTGATCCTCGACGAGCCGACGCTTGGCCTCGACATCATCTTCCGCAAGGAGTTTTACGCGAATCTCCTGAGCGATTACTTCGACGGGGAGCGAACCATCCTTGTCACCACGCACCAGGTCGAGGAGATCGAGAATATCCTGACCGACATCATGTTCATCCACGACGGCCGGATCCTGCTCGATTCGTCGATGGACGCACTGGCAGGGCACTACGCGGAGCTCGTGACCAGCGGCGCCAATGCCGAGACGGCCCGGGCGATGCGTCCGCTGCACGAGCGCGAGGTGTTCGGCAAGCGCGTCATGACCTTCGAAGACGTGGATCGCGAGCGGCTGGCCGGGCTCGGCGAACTCCGGGTTCCCTCGGTGGCCGATCTGTTCGTCGCCAAGGTGAAAGGAGCGACCGCATGATCCGGACGCAGATTGCATTGATAAAGCGCGAGATCTGGGAGCACCGGTCGATCTGGGTAACCCCGGCTGCTATCGCCGTCGTGACGATCCTGATGGCGGCCACGGGTCTCGCCATCGGCGAAGGATTTCGCTACGCGGCCGACATGGCGATCGTGGGCGCCTCGAACGTCGGGGAGATCGAGCGCCGGGCGCTCCTCACCGGTGCGCTGAGCGGCGTCACGTTCCTGTTCGTGTTCGCGATGTGGGTTCTGACGGTGTTTTACTGCCTCGATTCACTGTACGCGGAGCGCAAGGACAAGAGCATCCTGTTCTGGCGTTCGCTGCCGATCACCGATACCGAGACCGTCTTCTCGAAGCTCGTGGTTGCGCTGTTGGCGATTCCCGCGGCTACGCTGGTCGGCATCGTGGTGACGCAACTCGCGAATCTCGTCGTAATGAGCATCTGGGTGAGCGGCAAGGGCGGCAGTCCCGGGCACCTGCTGTGGGATTTCGGGGCGCTGTTCGATATCTGGGGCGCAACGCTGATCTTCCTGGTCACGGTCCCGCTGTGGCTGTCCCCGTTCGTCGGCTGGTTCCTGTTCGTCTCGGCGTTCGCCAAGCGCTCGCCGCTGCTCGTTGCGTTCCTGCCGATCGTCGTCGTGCCGATGCTCGAGCGCATGATCCTCGGTACGTCCTATCTCGCGAAGGCGATCTTCGTGCGCAGCGCGAAGATGCCCCTGTTCGGTGACATCAGTCCCGAGAAGCTCTTCGACGAGGAGCGGATGGCACTCGCGGCCGAGAACGTCAGCCTGCTGTCGATGATCGACATCGGCCGGTTTTTGCTGAGCCCGTCGCTGTGGACCGGGCTGGTCGTCTGCGGGCTGTTCACGACGGCGGCGATCTACGTACGGCGCTATCGCGACGAATCCTGATCACGGAGTGCCTTCGGGTCGATGTCGTATTTCCTGAGTTTGCCCCGTAGCTGGTGGTAGCTCAGGCCGAGCAGATCCGCCGCCGATTTCTGGTTGAAGCGTGCTTTCTCGAGAGCGGCCTCCACGAGGTCACGCTCGAGGTCGGTGAGCCGCGCCTGCAGGTCGGTCGGCAGCAGCGGGGCCCTCTGCCGGCGCGGCTCCGGCGATGCCGGTTTCCCGGTAGCGTCCGACAGCTTGAACGGCGAATCGAAGGGATCGAACGCAATGCGGCCGATGACCGCATCCGGATCGCTCGAGCGGTACACGGACCGTTCCACCGCGTTCTTGAGTTCCCGCACGTTGCCGGGCCAGTCGTGGCGTAGCAACGCGGACGCGGCTCGCGGCGAGAAGCCGGCGAAAAGCTCCCGCTTGAGTTCCGCGGCCATGTTCACCGCAAACGCGTGTGCGAGCGGCAGGATGTCCTCGGCCCTCTCCCGCAGAGGCGGCACCGTGACCACGTCGAAGGCGAGGCGATCGAGAAGATCCTCGCGAAAGCTGCCTTCCCCGGCGAGGCGCTGCAGATCGGCGTTCGTAGAGCCGACGATCCTGACGTCGACGGTAAGCGTGTCGTTGCCACCGACGCGCTGGATTTCGCCGTACTCGATCACGCGGAGAATCTTCTCCTGCATTCTGAGCGAGATCGTCGCGAGCTCGTCCAGCACCAGCGTGCCGCCGTCGGCCCGCTCGAAGTGGCCGATGTGCGTCCTGGCCGCGCCGGTGAACGCGCCGGCTTCATGACCGAACAGCTCGGATTCGAGGATCGACTCCGTCAGCGCCGCGCAGTTCACCTTGACCAGCGGGTTCTCCCAGCGCTCCGACAGGAAGTGCAGCCGGGAGGCGATGAGTTCCTTGCCGGTGCCGCGCTCGCCGACCACGAGGACCGGCTTGGAGAGCGGCGCCGCCCGGGAGACGTGCTCGAGCATCTCCAGGAACACGGGGGCTTCGCCAATGATCGTTGTCGAGTCGCGGGGTTCTGCCATTGG
>JAZBNZ010000018.1:0-5138 GCA_036350895.1 Woeseiaceae bacterium | reverse complement strand
CTTTTTCGGCGCAATCTCGGCCTTCATGGCGTCGAGCGCCGCGTCGATGCACTCGATGAAGAACTCCATGTCCGGCAGGAGTTCGCGGGTCGAGGTCACGTTGAACGTGATCTCGCCGTTATAGCTCGGCGTGGCGATAAAGAGCCCCATGCCGTTGACCAGCGGCGCGAGGCCGTAGGCACCGACCTGCAGCGCGCCGTTCATGTACAGGGGCACCTGCGGTCCGGGAACGTTCGAGATGAACAGGTTGCAGGTACGCGCTGCCAGCCCGGCGCGCAGCACCAGGCGTCCGGCGAGGACCTGTGTCGCGGCCGGCACGTGCTGGCTGAGATCGGTCATCAGCCGGGCGGATACGCCGGCCTTGGCCTCCTTGCTGAGCCGGGTCGCGGTATGGATAGCGACCAGGCGCTCGATGTCGTCATCGACATCGGTGAAGATCGGCGCCGTCATCGACGTGACGCGGTTGCCGGGGGAATCCGGCTCCGCGGCACTCGACTGGCGGGCGTTGATGGGCACCCACGCGACCAGCGAATCCTCCGGCAACTCCTGGTGCTTCTCGAGATACCGGCGCAGCGCGCCACCGCACACGGCGAGCACGACGTCGTTGATCGTGCTGCCCGGCACGGCCTGGCGGATCGCCTTGAAATCGTCGAGTCGATACGCCTTGGCACCGAACATCTTGTGCGGCGACACCTCGTGGTTGAAGCGCGTGTCCGGCACCTGCGTCTGCTCTTCCTTCTGGGAACTCAGCACGTGCTGCGCCTTGTTGTAGACGCTCGGTGCCGAGCGCATCACCGCGTCCATCATCCCGATGGGCGAGCGCACGGTATGCCAGGCGGCGCGCACCGCCATGTCGATCAGGCCCGGCTTCGGGCTGCGCCGGAGACGCGCCGTGTTCAGCGGCACTGCTGGCGTGCCCTTGTTGTCGATGTCGGCAAGCGCGCCGAAGAAATCCATGATCGCCTTGCCGTCGACGGCCGCGTGATGAATCTTGGTCAGCAGCGCATAGCTGCCCTTCGGCAGCCAGTCGACGTTATCCAGGCCCTCGACGACGTACATTTCCCAGAGCGGGCGGTTCATGTCGAGCGGCCGCGAGTGATAGCGCGCGACGTGGATGCAGAACTGGCGCCAGTCGCCGGGTTCGGGCAACCGCCCGTGGCGCACGTGGTACTCGAGATCGAAGTGCTCGTCGTCGACCCAGTACGGGAAGTCGAGTTCGAGGGGGACGTGCACCAGGCGCCGCTTGAAGATCGGGCTCATGTGCAGTCGGCTCTCGACGTGGGTGAGGATGTCCCGGAAACGGACGACCTCGCCGCCCGGCACGGTCGACTGGTCGAAGATCGACACCGAGGTCAGGTGCGTGAGGTTGTCCGGCGTCTCCAGGTAGAGAAACTGGGCGTCCTGGGGACTGAGCTGATCCATACGGGTGACTCTTCTCGATTGAGGTTACGGCTTCGCGTCCGGTTTCTGGTCGAGCGCGGTGAGATACATGTCCCGGATCTCCGCGATGTGGCGATCGAGGGACTCCACGGTCCAGCTGCCGGTATCGATCGGCGGCAGCACCTCGACGTTGACGGTACCGGGGTGATAGAGGATATCGCCTTTCGGCTGGACGTCGTTCGAATTGTGAATGACGATCGGCACGACGGGAACACCGGCCTGCATGGCGAGGTGGAATGCGCCCTTCTTGAAGGGCGCGAGCTTGTCCGTCACCGAGCGCGTGCCTTCGGGGGACAGGCAGACCGACTTGCCTTCCACGCGCATCGCGTCGACGAGCGGCGTCATCGCCTCGATCGCCGCGGCCGTGTCCCGGCGGTCGATCAGCACGACGCCGGCCGCCTCGAGCACGCGGCCAATCACGGGCAGGTCGCGAATCTCCCGCTTGCCCACGCCCGTGATATCACGCCGCAGCAGCCGCGCCGTGATGACCAGGTCGACGTTGCTCTGGTGATTGAAGATGAACACTGCGGGCCGGTGCGACCACAGGTGCTGCTCGCCCTGGATCTTGAGGTTGAGCCCGATCAGGGCGCTCGCCGTATCGGCAAACAGCGATATCGAGAAGTTGAGCGCATCGCGTTTCGAGCCGGTCAGCGCCCAGATCGGCACGCCCGCCAAAAACGAGCCGACGAGGTCCGCCGGCATGAACAGCGAGCGTACCCAGTAGGAGATGTTCGTCTTGTCGCGGCTGCCGAAGCGGCGGACCGGCCAGCCCTTGCGTTCGGCGATCCGTTGCAGCCTCGAGTTGGGGTTGAGCGGACGCGGCTTGCCGACCCGCTCGAGCAGCTCGATATCGTCGTCGCTGTCGGAATAGAAATACGATTTCTCGAGGTCGACGCCGTGCTCGGTAGCGAGCGTCTCGGCGGCCGTCACCTTGCCCTGCCCGAAACAGGTCGGATGGACGACCGCACCGGTGAAATAGCCCTTCTCGACCTCGAGCCTGGTGAACAGCACGTGCTCGATGCCGAGGTCGCGCGCGGCGGGCTCCACCTGGTAGCGGGTTGCCGAGGTGACGATAGCCACAGTGTGGCCCTTCTTGAGGTGCGCCTGCACCAGCGCGCGTGACTCGGGGTAGATCTGCCGCGCGATGTGCGACTCGAACAGCTCCTCGCCGAAGCGTTCGTAGGTATCCTCGTGGATGCCGCGCAGGAACTGTGACGCCGCCAGCATCATCGCCGAAAAGCCCTTCTGGCCGAGGCCGAAGCTCACCATGACGCTGACGAGCTCCATGAGTTCGCGCGGCGATAGATTGCCGCGCTTCACCTGCTCCTGCAGGAAGGCGATGGCCGAATAGCCCGAGATCAGCGTGCCGTCGAAATCGAAAAAAGCACCGATTTCCGGACCGTCGGGTCCATCCATGATTTCGGCAATGACGTCCTCGTGTTGCAGCATTCTGATCCTCCGGGAAGCCGCCCATTATAGCGGAGTCTGCATTCGAGAAACGTGGACTATGCCGTGATCCCGAGAAGCGCTGTCTCCGGGCCGGGGAGGGAATGGGGCCTCCGATCACCCGACCCCGCGCGGGGCGAACTCGAAAGACGTGGCTGTGCGCCGGCACTGTAGTTCATGAAGATTTGGCGTCTCGAGATCCGAAAACTCAGGACAAGGTTGAACGATCCCGCTTACCGATGGGCGCTCCCGGGGCTGCTGGTCGCCCTTGTCCCTGCAGGTCTTGTGGCCGGCCGTGGTCGAGAGGTCCTCGCTCGACGAGCCGCTGCCCGTCGTCATCACCTGCCTGACCGCCTTCGTCGGGGCAGACGGCACGGTGTTCTTCCATCGCGACATATATGGCAGGGATTGAGGCTCGACAGCCTGCTCACTCTTCCCCGGGTTCGGGCGCGATCGCGGAGTAGTGCACGTTGACGACCTTCCACTCGCCGCCGGTCTTTTGCCAGACCTCGGACTCGAACGCCTTCGACGCCGACAGGTCGCCGTTCGGCATACGCATCCGGGTGTCGATGAAATAGCTCGCGACTGCGACGGCCTCGCCCGGCATCACCCGGACGCGAATGTCGGACAGCGCGTTCTTCTCGACCGTTGCACCCATGGCGACGATCGTCGCCCACTCGGCACGATACTCCGCTGCGTCCCGTCGCCGGCCGTAGAAATAGACCTCCGCATCGTCGGCGTAATAGCCGAAGTACGCATCGACGTCGTTCATGGCATAGGCGTTGTTGAATGCCCTAACCGTCTCGATCAGGTCGGCTTCCGCCGATGCATGATGATCGGCCGAAGCCGGTACCGCGACCAGGACTGCGACGAGGGCGACGAGAATCTTGCTCAATGATCTGCTCCGTTGACCGACTGACGCGAATGCCGAATACACTTGCCGCTAGTTGTCCCAGAAACGCCACCAGGGTTTTTTCGAGTTCTTGTCTTCGGCCTGCTCCTCACCCGCTTCCCCGGGCTCCTCGCCGGTCTCGCGACCCTCGCGGTATTCCTCCTGGATCGCGCGACGCTCGTCGCGACGTTCCCGCATCTCGGTCGCCGTTTCATTGCCGCGCATGCCTTCGGCGCGCTCCCGCTCTTCGGTCGCCTTCTCGAGCGCGTCTTCTTCCCCTTCCCGCCGTCGCTCCATGGCACGTTCACGCTCTTCCTCAACCCTCTCGAGCGCATCCTCTTCCGCTTCGCGGCTTCGCTCCCGGGCACGCTCGCGCTCTTCCTCTGTCATCCCGGGCGTCTCGTCTCGAGTATCCCGACCTTGCTCCGCCGCACGCTCACGGCCTTTCCGGGATCGGTCCTTTGCCTCCTTTCTACGTTCCTCGGCTTGAGCACGCTTTTGCATCGCTACGTCACTCTGACCGGGGCGATCCGCCTGATTGCCGGCACCGTTCCCCGGCGGCTGTCCCTGTGCGTCGGCGGCACAGGCCAACCCCAGGGCAACAACCAGTAGCAGTCCACTCCAAACTATCTTCTGCATGCTCCACTCCTTCGAAATACGTCAGCTTAACGATACTGCGGCAGCACTGACGCTATATCGTCAACAAGGGCCAACGCAAACGTTCGTTTCCGGCAGCACACTCGACCGCATCCCGGCGGCGTCGCGCCCGGCCCGGTCACATTCGTTATAGTGAGCCGATGACCGAAGACAGCGCGCCGCCGAAAAACCCGGAATCGCCGTTCTCCGATGGCGAGAACTGCTGGCAACAGACTGTCGCCGATGCGTTCGGCTGGACGATCGACGGCGACGACTACTTTCGTGCCGTTCGCGACGCGATCGGCAAGGCCGAACGCGAGATCATCATCGTCGGCTGGGACATCGACAGCCGCCTCGAGTTGATCCGCGATGAAACGGATCCACGTCACCCCAGCCCGCTTTGCGAAACGCTGCAGCGACTCGTTGACGCCAACGACGCACTGCGTGTTTACGTGCTGTCCTGGGACTTCGCACTGGTCTACGTCCTCGAGCGCGAACTGCTGCCAGCGCGCGCCTTCGGCTGGGAAAACAGCGAGCGTCTCTATTTCGAGCTCGACGGCAAGCACGTGAGTGGCGCCAGCCACCACCAGAAACTGGTCATCGTCGATGGTGCGCTCGCGTTCCTCGGCTTGAGCACGCTTTTGCATCGCTACGTCACTCTGACCGGGGCGATCCGCCTGATTGCCGGCACCGTTCCCCGGCGGCTGTCCCTGTGCGTCGGCGG
>JAZBNZ010000017.1:0-3525 GCA_036350895.1 Woeseiaceae bacterium | reverse complement strand
GGCTTGAAGAGCCGCTCCTACAGCCCACGATTCACCGACGTCGAACGCTCCTGCTGTAGGAGCGGCTCTTCAAGCCGCGAATGCACCTCCGTTGAGCGTCACGATCGATTCGTCGAGGCCGAAAAACCCGCCGACAGTCCACGATTCATCAATGGTGAACGCTTCTGCTGTAGGAGCGGCTCTTCAAGCCGCGACCGCGATGTCGTTGACTACCGCGCAGAATGCGTCGGGGCTGACAAGCCCCGACTACAATCCGCCATCCAGCCCGACCGCCAGGCGTTCGAGCTACTTCCACCTCCCGAGCTGCATTGCGCTGACGACCCGTTCCTCGGCCATCTCGATCGCGGCTTCGCGCGGCAGGCAGTTTTTCTTCTCGGCCCGTCTCAGGACCTCGTCGGTGTTCGCCCGGATCTTGTCCTCGATGACCCGGAAGGCCTGGGACTCGGTACCGCCGTTATATTCGACCGAACCGCAGATCACGCCGCCGGCGTTGGAGATGAAGTCGGGGATGCAGATCACGCCGCGATCGTGCAGCATGCGCTCGGCGGCTTCGGTCACGCCGATGTTGGCGCCCTGCACGATCAGCTTCGCCTTGACCAGGTGCTCGTTGTCTTCGCGGATCGCGTCGGGCCTTGCGGCCGGGATCCAGATGTCGCAGTCGACGGCGACGATCGTGTCACGGTCCATTACATCGGCATCGGGGTAGTCGATGACGTTGCCGCCCCGGTTCTTGATCTCGATCATCTTGTCGACGTCGAGCCCTTCGGGGTCATAGACCATGCCGTTGATATCCGCCGCGGCGACGAGGATGGCGCCGCGATCGCGGAGGAAACGAGCCGCATGCTTGCCGACCGCGCCGAAACCCTGGATCGCAACACGAGCGCCGTCGAGTTTCGGGCCGCCATGCTCGGCGGCAACCTCGGCAGAAATCGCGAGGCCGAAACCGGTCGCACCGATCTCATCCAGCGGAATGCCGCCGACCGCCGTCGGGAGACCCACGCAGCGCCCGATCTCGTCCTTGATCCAGCCCATCGCCGTCTCGTTGGTGCCCATGTCGGGACCGACGATGTAGTCCTCGATCGGACCGATCATCTGGGCGAACGCCCGGATCAGGTCTTCCTTGTGCGCCTCGTCCTCGGGGTCCGCCATGATCACGGACTTGGCGCCGCCGTGCGGCAGGCCGGCCGCTGCGTTCTTGAAGGTCATCGCGCGGGCCAGGCGAAAGCACTCGTCGAGCGAGACGTCGGGCGCCATCCGGCAGCCGCCGATCGCGGGTCCGGCAGCGACGTTGTCGACGACGAGGATGGCCTTGAGTCCGGTCGCGGGCTCGTAGAAGTGATGGATCGACCTGGGCCCGAGGTGATCGCAATACCTGAATGCCGTGTCTGTCATCGTCGGACTTTCCTTGTGTACCTGTGTGCCATATACCTGCGTGTCCATGTGTCCGCTCCTAGCCTGCGAGCTTCAGTTCCTCTTCCATTTGCTCGCGCATGATGAATTTCTGCACCTTGCCCGTCACGGTCATCGGGAACTCGTCGACGAACTTGATGTAGTACGGAATCTTGAAGTGTGCGAGTTCGCCCTTGCAGAAATCCCTGATCTCCTCGTCGGTGGCGCGCTCGCCTGCTTTGAGCCGGACCCAGGCAGCGACCTGTTCGCCGTATTTCGGGTCCGGCACACCGAAGACCTCGACCTCGTCGACCTTCGGGTTCGTGTAGATGAACTCCTCGATCTCGCGCGGGTAGATGTTCTCGCCGCCGCGGATGATCATGTCCTTGAGCCGCCCGACGATCGCCAGGTACCCGGCCTCGTTCATCTCGGCGAGGTCGCCGGTCTTGATCCAGTGCGCGGCGTCGATCTCCCCGGCGGTCTTCTCCGGGTCGCCCCAGTAACCGCGCATGATGCAGTAACCCCGCGTGCAGAGCTCGCCCGCAATGCCGCGCGGCACGATGCGGCCGTCCTCGTCGACAATCTTGATCTCGGTGTGCGGCATTGCGCGCCCGACGGTCGTCACGCGGAGTTCGGGTGGATCGTCGATCGACGTCTGCGTCGAGAGCGGCCCCGTCTCGGTCATGCCGTAGCCGATCGTGATCTCGGTGAGGTGCATCTCGTCCATCACCCGGCGCATCAGTTCGACCGGGCACGGCGCACCCGCCATGATGCCGGTCCGCAGCGACGAGAGATCGCGCTCGGCGAAATCCGGCTCGTCGAGCTCGGCGATGAACATCGTCGGTACGCCGTGCAGCGCCGTGCAGCGTTCGGTCTCGATGGCATCCAGCACGGCCGCGGCATCGAAACCCGCGGACGGAAAGACGATCGCCGCGCAGCGCGTCGCGCACAACAACGAGCCGAGCACCATGCCGAAACAGTGGTACATCGGCACCGGGATGCAGAGCCGGTCGGTCTCGGTGAAGCGCATGATGCCCGCCGAGAGCGAGGCGTTGTTGACGATGTTGTGATGCGTCAGCGTCGCGGCCTTCGGGCTCCCGGTCGTGCCGCTCGTGAACTGGATGTTGATCGGGTCGTCGGCATCGAGCGTCATGGCGATGTCGTCCAGCCGGTCGAGGTATTCCCGATCTGCCGAGGCGATGAGATCCGCGTAACGGAGGCAGCCGGGGTGCCGGTCATCGCCGAGCGTGACGACGAGCTCGAGTTCGGGGGCGCGTATCGCCCGGAGCCGGGCCGGCGCGGCCCTCGGCAGTTCCGGTGCGATCTCCGTCAGCATCGCGACGTAATCGCTGGTCTTGAACTCCGGCACCACGATCAATGCGTGGCAGCCGGTCTTCTTCAATGCGTACTCGAGTTCGCCGACGCGGTAGGCCGGGTTGATGTTGACGAGAATGAGACCCGCGTACGCCGTGCCGAACTGCACGGCCACCCACTCGGCCAGGTTCGGGGCAACGATGCCGACGCGGTCGCCCGGCTCGAGACCCTGCGCGAGCAGGCCGGCACCGAGCGCTTGCGCCTCGCGGCGAAGATCCCGCCAGCTCCAGCGAATAGCCTGGTGCGGCACGACGACCGCGTCACGGTCGGGCCAGGACACAGCGGCACGATCCAGAACCCCGCCGACCGTGAGTGCTGTCAGCGGCTCTGGCCCCGTGCCGTGCACGTAGCTCCTGGAGCGCGCGTCCATAGGAATATATGTTGGCACCCGGGGGACCGGGCGCAATTCGTGCTTACACCTACCGGGGTTGAGGTACGCGGTTCCGGTGCACCGTTGGAGCCCGACCCGACGGGAAAGTTGGTCGTGGTCGCGGCTTGAAGAGCCGCTCCTACAGCAGAAGCGTTCTGGCCTGGGTGAAATCGTGCGTTGTCGCGGGGGCTTTCCGGGCGGCGGTGCTGATCTCGTGGCCGGTGACGACGGCGTGGTCGCGGCTTGAAGAGCCGCTCCTACAGCAGAAACGTTTGATGCTGTTGAATCGTGGACTGTAGGAGCGGCTCTTCAAGCCGCGACCACGACCAACTTTCCCGTCGGGTCGGGCTCCAACGGTGCACCGGAACCGCGTACCCCAACCCCGGTAGGTG
>JAZBNZ010000016.1:0-6742 GCA_036350895.1 Woeseiaceae bacterium | reverse complement strand
GGTCGGCGGGACGTCTCCCGCATCGCGTTGCAGGGCGCCGAGCGGGACGCCGTGCGCCGGATGCTCGTCGCGCTCGAACTCGGTGCCGGCGACGTCGCTGCCCGACGCGCGGCGCTCGATGCCATGATGGACGAACCGGGGGCTATCCCCCTGGACGTCGTCCGGCGCCGCCTGGAGGCTGAGAAGGATCGCAGCGCGCGGCGGCGCCTCGAGGCGCTGCTGCTGCTCGCGACGCTCGACACCGGCCCCACCGAAGCACGGATCGATGCCGCCGGTGCGCTGGCGGGATTCAGTCATCCGTCGGTCCGGGCGCGCCTGCAGGCCGTCGCCGGCGATGCCGGCGCGCCACCCGCACTCGCCGATGCCGCAACCGCCGCCCTTCGAACACTGGACTTGCGGCAAGGCATCAACCAGGACCTGCAGACTGTGTTCTTCGGCCTCAGCCTGGGCTCGGTGCTGGTGCTGGCCGCCATCGGCCTCGCCATTACCTTCGGCGTCATGGGCGTGATCAACATGGCGCATGGCGAGCTGATCATGCTCGGCGCGTACACCGCCTGGGGCGTGCAGGCGCTGCTGCCCGATGCAGTCGGTCTCGCGCTGATTCTCGCGATACCGGCAGCGTTCGTCGTCAGCGGGAGCGTGGGCATCCTCATCGAGCGCACCGTGATCCGGCAGCTCTACCATCGCCCGGCGGAGACGCTGCTCGCAACCTTCGGCGTCAGCCTGATCCTGCAGCAGGCGGTACGCAGCCTGTTCGGCCCGTTGAACCGGACCGTGGTCGCGCCCGGCTGGATGAGCGGCTCGTTCGAGATCGTCGACGGGCTGGCGCTGACCTACAACCGGGCGTTCATCATCCTGTTCTGCCTGCTCGTGTTCGCCGGCCTGCTCTCGCTCATCCGCTACAGCCGTTTCGGCCTCGAGCTCCGTGCCGTCGCGCAGAACCGGCGCATGGCGCGGACCCTCGGTGTGCGGAGCGGCCGGATCGACGCGCTGACCTTCGGCCTCGGCTCCGGCGTCGCGGGCATGGCCGGCGTGGCGCTCTCCCAGCTGACGAACGTCGGCCCCAACCTGGGCCAGGCCTACATCGTGGATTCGTTCCTGGTCGTGGTCGTCGGCGGCGTCGGCAATCTGTGGGGCACGCTCGTGGCGGGGCTGTCGATCGGCATCGGCAACAAGTTGCTGGAGCCGGTCACCGGCGCCGTGCTGGCCAAGATCGTGCTGCTGGTCGCCATCATCCTGTTCATCCAGAAGAAGCCGCGCGGCCTCTTCCCGCAGCGCGGCCGCGTGGCGGATGCCTGAGTGCTGACCCGGGGCCTGTTGGCGAACGACCGGGCCGGCCGCGCGCTGGCCGGCGTGCTCCTGGCAATCGCCGTCCTCGTGCCGATGGCGAACCTGCTGCCACCGGAGGGCAGCTGGCTGCACGTCCCGACCTACACGGTCTCGCTGCTCGGCAAGTATCTCGCGCTGGCAATCCTCGCGCTGGCGCTGGATCTCGTCTGGGGCTACTGCGGCATCCTGAGCCTCGGCCACGGCGCCTTCTTCGGCCTCGGCGGCTACGCGATGGGCATGTACCTGATGCGCCAGATCGGCAGCCGCTCGGTCTATGGCAACCCGGATCTCCCCGACTTCATGGTGTTCCTGGACTGGGACTCGCTGCCGTGGTTCTGGCAGGGCTTCGACCTGTTCCCGTTTGCGCTGCTGATGGTGATCGCGGTGCCCGGTCTGCTCGCGTTCGTGTTCGGCTGGCTCGCGTTTCGCTCGCGGGTGACGGGCGTGTATCTCTCGATCATGACGCAGGCCATGACCTATGCCCTGATGCTGGCCTTCTTCCGCAACGAGATGGGCTTCGGCGGCGCGAATGGCCTGACGGATTTCAAGGACCTGCTCGGCTTCGACCTGCAGACGAACGGCATGCGCTGCGCGCTGTTCGCGACGACCGCCGTCGTGCTGGCGGCCGCGTATGCCGGCTGCCGGCAGCTCAGTGGCTCGCACTTCGGGCAGGTGCTCCTCGCGATCCGGGACGCGGAAGACCGGACGCGCTTCCTGGGCTATCGCGTCGAGCGCTACAAGCTCGCGGCCTTCGTTTTCTCGGCGATGCTGGCCGGCATCGCGGGTGCGCTGTTCGTGCCGCAGGCCGGCATCATCAACCCGACCGAGTTCCAGCCGCTCAACTCCATCGAGGCCGTGATCTGGGTTGCAGTCGGCGGGCGCGGCACGCTGATCGGCGCGATCGTCGGTGCCGTGTCGGTCAACTTCGCCAAGACCTGGTTCACCGCCGTGTTTCCCGAAGCCTGGCTGTTCGCGCTGGGTGCCCTGTTCATTGTCACGACGCGCTACCTGCCGGACGGCATCGTGGGGCTCGTAAGGAGACTGCGTTCCCGATGATTACTCAACCGGATACCCGCACCGGCGTCATCCTCTATCTCGAAGACGTGTCGGTCAGCTTCGACGGCTACCGGGCGCTCGACAAGCTCTCGCTGATGATCGACGTCGGCGAGCTGCGCTGCCTGATCGGCCCGAACGGCGCCGGCAAGACCACGATGATGGACGTTATTACCGGCAAGACCCGGCCCGACTCCGGCAACGCGTGGTTCGGCCAGAACATCGACCTGCTGAAGCACGACGAATCGGAGATCGCGCACCTCGGCATCGGCCGGAAGTTCCAGAAGCCCACGGTCTTCGAGTTACATTCCGTGGAAAGCAACCTCGTGCTCGCGATCCTGAAGCAGAAGAGTCTCTGGTTTGCGCTGAGCTTCAAGCCCAGCGCGGCACAGCGGGACCGCATCGACGAGATATTGTCGATTGTCGGCCTGCTGGAGCAGCGAGATCGTCCCGCCGGCGAGCTCTCGCACGGCCAGAAACAGTGGCTCGAGATCGGCATGCTGCTGGCGCAGGACCCGCGGCTGCTCCTGATCGACGAGCCTGTCGCCGGCATGACCCAGCAGGAGACCGAAAAGACCGCGGAGCTCCTGCAGTCGCTGGCCGGAGAGCATTCGATCCTGCTGGTGGAACACGATATGGCCTTCGTCCGCTCGATCGCGAACCGGGTGACGGTGCTGCACGAAGGCTCGGTGCTGGCCGAAGGGACAATGCAAAGCGTCCAGGACGACCCCGAGGTCGTACGCGTGTACCTGGGGGAATGATGCTCGGCATTACCTCACTCAACCAGTACTACGCCGGCAGCCACACGCTGCGGGATGTCACGATGCGGGTGGAGCCCGGCTCGATAACCGGCCTGATGGGCCGGAACGGCGTCGGCAAGACGACGCTCCTCGACTGCATCCTCGGCCAGGCCCCCTCGGTCGACGGCGACATCGTCTTCGACGGCCGGCGCATCAACGGGCTCGCAACCGAGGACCGTGCCGCGCTCGGCATCGCCCTGGTTCCGCAAGGCCGCATGATCTTTCCGCGCCTGACGGTCGAGGAGAACCTGAAGGTAGCGATGGCCGCGAGGCGTAAGAGACTATTTGGGGTCAGAGTAAAAACCGGCGACGCCGGTTTTTACTCTGACCCCATTGATCGCGCGTACGCCATGTTCCCGGTGCTGGAGGAGATGCGCCGGCGCCTGGGCGGTGATCTCTCTGGCGGCCAGCAGCAACAGCTGGCGATCGGCCGCGCACTCGTCCAGGAACCGCGGCTGTTGCTGCTCGACGAGCCCTGCGAGGGTATCCAGCCGTCGATCGTGCAGGACATCGGCCGGGCCATCCGCCACCTCAACCAGGACCATGGCATCACCGTGGTCGTGGTCGAGCAGCATCTGAACTTCGTGCGGTCGATCGCCGATCACTTCTACATCCTGCAGCGCGGCAGTGTCTGCAGCGAGGGGCCGATCGAAGCGCTCGATGACGGGATTGTCGACGCCTACCTGAAGGTCTAGCGGCCACCGCGAGGCCTCCTGCCACACGCCTCGGGATCGCCCCCCTTCCATCGGTTCGCCGTGATGTCCGGCGATGCCCCCGAAACAGCGGCTCGGTCTCTTTGCCCGTTCGCGACTCCGAAAAAATACGTCGAGCGCTCGTCAACCGCGAGCGTCCTGCAGCGTTGTATTAGATGAACACAACGGAGGAGCGAAATCATGAAGACCTTATTCAAATACAGTGCGCTTCTTGCCGCCGCGGTGGTTCTTATGCCCATCGACGGGTTCGCGCAGGGACACGGGCAATCGGGTAACAGCAACCAGGCGGGTGCACGGGAACGTGCCCAGGTAGAGCGCGGCCAGTCCGACTTCGATCGCGATCGCAGTCGGGATCGCGACCGGGTTCAGCAGTCCGACAAGGCCCCGGCCGGGGACCAGGTCAAGGCACAGGAACGCAACCGGGAGCAGGTACAGGAACAGAACCAGGTCCATGCACCGGGCACGGGCAACGGCGCTGATTCCGACATCTACGGGCATGACCTGATGTCCGTCGAGGAACGGAACCGCTACCGCGAGCAGTTACGGCTCGTCGAGTCGGACCCCGAACAGAAGACCCGCTTCATGGCGCAGCACCGCGAACAGATGCAGAGCCGCGCAAAGGCTCAGGGCGTGGTCATCAAAGAGGATGGCGAGACTGAAAAACCCGAGTAAGGGCTGAGGAGCAATCGGGATCGGTGCGAACCGGTCCCGTTGCGGCCTGGGGAAACCAAGATGAAAACGGACGCAAGATGGATCGTTGCTGCTGCGATCGCCGCACTGGCGCTGACCGGCGCCGAGAGCGACGCAGACGAATCCAGCACCGACGTCAGGCTCTCGACCGGCGTCGAATACAGCATCGGCAAGTACGGCGGCACGGACGATATCGAGGAACTCTATGTTCCCTTCACGCTGCGGGTCGATTTCGGCCGGCTAGGATTGCGCGTGACGGCGCCGTACCTCACCGTCTCGACGCCGGAGGGTACGGTGATCACCGGTCCGGGCATGCAGCCCGTGCCGGGGACCGGTGAGACGGTCACCGAGAGCGGTCTCGGCGATGTCATCGCTGCCCTGACGCTGTACGACCTTTACGTCAGCGACAGCGCGAATTTCGTGATCGACGCGACCGGCAAGATCAAGTTTGCGACCGCCGACGAGACGAAAGGACTCGGCACCGGAGAGAATGATTACACCCTGCAGCTCGACGCTTACCGCTTTTTCGACAGGCTGTCGCTGCAGGCATCGGCCGGCTACCGGCTGCGTGGCGAGCCGGCGGGTGTGGACCTTAACGATGTCCTGCTCGCGTCCGTGGGCGGCAGCTACCTGGCCTCCGATACGACGATCGTCGGCATGTTCTACGACTACCGCGAGTCGTCCATCACCGGGCTCGACGACATCCAGGAGGTTTCGGCCTTCGCGTCGTTCCGGCTTAGCCGGGCCTGGCGCATGGAGGTCTACGCATTCACGGGCCTCACCGACAGCAGCTCGGACTTCGGCGGCGGACTGCTGTTCTCGACCGACCTGCGCCAGCTCCGCGTCAGCGAACGACAGGACTACTGATCGGCATGGCCGGCGACACAGAAGTACGCAGATTCCGATACACACAGGACCGATATTCAGGCGTAAGCTAGAGCCGTCGGACAGGTGTTCCGACCCTGTCCGGCCGAAAGCCCAAGGAACACCTGAGGAGACGTCCATGCCCGAAACCCGACTGAAGGATTTCCTCGACAAAGAGCACGTCAAGTACGTGACGATCGCCCATTCACCGGCCTACACGACGCAGGAAATCGCCGCGCTCACGCATACGCCCGGCAAGGAACTCGCCAAGACGGTCATCGTCAAGATCGACGGCAAACTGGCCATGGTCGTGTTGCCGACAACGGAAAAGGTCCGCCTCGATCACCTGCAGCAAGCGCTGGGGACGGACAACGTCGAACTGGCTGACGAGAACGAGTTCAAGGATGCGTTCCCGGATTGCGAAACCGGCGCCATGCCGCCTTTCGGTAATCTCTACGGGATGGACGTATTCGTGTCACAGGCGCTCAGGGAAGACGAGGAGATCGCGTTCAACGCCGGCTCGCACGACGAGCTGATTCGCCTGCCCTATGCCGAGTACGAACGCCTCGTCCACCCGACGCCGCTGTTGAACTGACGCCGTCGAGAAGACCGACGGATGCCTGTTCGGGGTCAGAGTAAAAACCGGGCGGGCCCGGTTTTTACTCTGACCCCGAATAACCCCGGATATCACGCCCCGGCGATGACCTCGAGGAAGGCCTTGCCGTAGCGTTCCAGCTTCGACTCGCCCACGCCGTTGATGCTCAGGAGCTCGTCCTCGGTCCGGGGCCGGTGCTCGGCCATCTCCCTGAGCGTGGCGTCGTGGAAGATCACGTAGGGCGGCAGGTCGAGCCGGTCCGCGATCTCCTTGCGGCACGTGCGCAGCGCCTCGAACAACGGCTGATCGGCCGGGGCGAGGGTCGCGGCCGTATCGCGACGCTTCTTCTTTTCCGTTTTCAGCTTGCGGTCTTCCCGCAGCTTGAGCTCGATCTCGCCCTTCAGGAGCGGCCGGCTCTGCTCCGTGAGCACCAGCGCGCCGTAGCGATGCTGATCGGCGCGCAGGTAGCCCTGCACGATGAGCTGACGCGCCACCGATCGCCAGGCGGTCTCGGCGAGTCCCTTGCCGATACCGTGGACGGACAGTCGATCGTGACCGTTCTGGCGAATCTTGTCGGTGTCCTTGCCAAGCAGCACGTCGACCACGTGGGCCGCACCGAATCGCTGCCCGGTCCGGTAGACGGCCGACAGCAGCATGCGGGCGGCCTCGGTGCCGTCCCATGTCGCGGGCGGGTTGAG
>JAZBNZ010000015.1:0-3766 GCA_036350895.1 Woeseiaceae bacterium | reverse complement strand
TGGCCCCTCGCTGGGTGACATGATGGGGATAGTTCGGAACGACCAGCCGCGGCATCCTTGCCATTGAGTATCCTTCAGTGCTTGCGGGTGCGGTTCAGTCTAGGTCGCGGCCCATCTGTGGCATACCGACAAAAATCCGCGAGGCAGCAAGTTTGGCAGCGACCAGTAAACTGTCCCCTTCGTGAGCGATATGAGTAAACTGTCCCCGGAATGTCGAAGAGACGCACCTCCAGAAAGATGCTCGCCCTGATCGCAACAGGTTTCTACCTGGCAGGCTTCGTCTGCGCGGCGCACGCCGTATTGACGGTGCGGACCTCGCAGGGCGCTGTCGCGTGGTCGGTTTCGCTGGTGTCCATGCCTTTCGTCGCCGTCCCCGCCTACCTGGTATTCGGGCGCAGCGAGTTCAAAGGCATGATCGATGCTTACGAGGCGCGTGAGCACGACCTCGATGATCTTGTGCACGAGGTTCACTCGGGGCTCGAGCCGCTGACGGTCCCGGCAACGGCCACACCCGGTGTCTACAACGCCCTGAAGGCGCTGTCGGGGTTCGGGCTCGTTCGGGGCAACCGAGTCGAGCTGCTGATCGACGGCGAGGCCACGTTCGACAGTATCCTTGCCGGCATTGCCGCGGCCGAGAACTACGTGCTGTTCCAGTTCTACATGATTCATGACGACGAACTCGGCCGCCGGGTCAAGGAGGCTCTCATCGAGCGGGCCGGGCAAGGCGTGCGTGTCTTCGTGCTGTACGACGAAATCGGCAGCCACGGCCTGCCGGACAGCTACGTCGCCGAGCTAGAGGACGCCGGCGTCAGGGTCTCGTCATTCCGCCCGAACCAGGGGTCGAGGAATCGCTTCCAGCTCAACTTCCGGAATCACCGCAAGATCGTCGTCGTCGACGGCAAATCGGGCTGGGTGGGAGGACACAACGTGGGCGATGAATACATGGGCCGCGACCCGGAGTTCAGCCCGTGGCGGGATACCCACCTCAGGGTTGACGGGCCCGCGGCGGTTCAGCTCCAGGCCGTCGTGCTCGGGGACTGGTACTGGGCGACGCGCGACATCCCGGCGCTCGACTGGCAACCGGTCCCGGTCGCGGACGCCGACGTACCGGTCATGATCATGCCGTCATCGCCGAGCCGGCGCCTGGAGGCGGCCGGGCTCATGTTCACGACCGCGCTGCACTCGGCACGTGAGCGCATCTGGATTTCGGCGCCTTACTTCGTGCCCGACGAAGCCGTCATGAAGGCGCTCTACCTGGCGGCGCTGCGAGGCGTCGACGTGCGCATCATCACGACGGGCAAGCCCGACAGCCTGCCGGTGCACCTCGCCGCCTTTCACTACATCAGCCAGTTGCGCGGTCTCGGTATTCGGTTCTACGCCTATTCCCCCGGCTTCCTCCACGAGAAAGTCATGCTCGTCGACGATGACTTCGCCACCGTCGGCACCGCCAACTTCGACAACCGTTCCTTCCGGCTGAACTTCGAGGTGACGGCCGCGGTCGCGGACCCGGACTTCGCCGCGCAGATGGCGGACATGTTCGAAGCGGATTTCGCACACTCGGTGATGATCGATCCGGCGGGCATCGACGAAAAGCCCCTGTACTGGCGTCTCGGCGTTGCTCTGTCGCGCCTGGCCGCGCCCGTACTCTGAGACCAAGGGCTCTGCATCGAGGATCACGGCTGCTGCCGGTGAGACCGGTTAAGGCGTAGAACCCGAGGTGCCAGAGGTCCCCGACTTCACTGGAACCGAACCCGGTGATCTCGCGGATGGCTTACGGGGACAGTTTACTTTTTTCGGCTATCCGGACTTGTCGGTGGCCGTTGCTACAGGTGGTGATCACGCCCGCGGGGCAACGGCGTCCGTGCGTGCCGGGGCACCAATGAGAAAAGTAAACTGTCCCCGGATTTTTCCATGCGAAATTCTGCGAACGGATCAAACGTAGTCATTGTGTGTTCCTCTGTGCAGGGTTTCGTTGTGTATGGGTGTTTCGGCCTTCAGTCGAGTTCCTGCACACCGCCGCCAGACACGGTCAGGATCTGGCCGCTGATCCAGGCGGCCGCCGGCGAACAGAGGAACAGGGCCGCGTTGGCCATGTCCTCGGGCTCGCCCAGGCGTTTCAGCGGCGTGTGCGCCAGCATGGCTTGCTCCGTTTCCGGGGTGAGTACCTTTGCGAGCGCCGCGGTCTTGGTCGCGCCGGGCGCGATCGCGTTGACGCGGATGTTCAGAGGACCGAGGTCGTGAGCGATGTTTCGGGTCAGGTGGCTCTCGGCCGCCTTCGACGAGGCGTAGGACGCCATGCGCCGATTCCGGTTATCGGCCGACATCGAGGTGATGTTGAGAATCGCGCCGCCGCCCGCCGCCTCCATGTGCGGCGCGGCAAGCTGGCAGAGACGAAAGACGGAGAATACGTTGAGCTCGAACGCCCAGCGCATGTCCTCCATGGGCATATCGAAAGGCTTCGGGCCGCCACCGCCCGCGTTGTTGACGAGGATGGACAGTCCGCCCAGTTCACTGACCGTCCGCTCGACGACCGCTGCAAGATCCTCTTCCCGGGTCACATTGCAGGCGGCGCCGAAGGCTTGTCCGCCCGCCGCAACGATCGCGTCAGCGACGCTTTCGGCCGCCGCGGCGTCCAGGTCGGTCACGGCGACCGCCGCCCCGGCGCCGGCAAAGGTTTCGGCGATGGCGCGGCCGATCCCGGCGCCGGCGCCGGTAACCAGCGCCGTTGCCCCATCGAGTCTGAAGTGCGCAGGATCAAACATTTATTTCTCCTTTGTTACGGCGCAAGTGGCGACTGCCACAAAAAGACGAAGCCTTACGCAGATCGCGAGGGTTGTCATAATGGCGACGCCCAAACTGGGCGGTTTCTCTGCCTGGCTCCCTGCCATCCATCCGCTCGCGTATCCTGAGAATTGCCGCAATGCGCCTCGACCATGATTTCTTCGACCGTCACTTCGGCGATTTATGGCCCATACACAATCGAGGGTTCACCGCCTTGCTGGTGGAGTGCCGGCGACTTTTCGATGGCGACCTCGACCAGGCTCTGATCCTGAGCGTCATCGGGGAGCGTACGCTGACCAAGGATCGGGCAAGCGGGCTCAGGTACCAGGAATTCGTTGACGGCGTGCGTCGGAGTGGCAAGCGGAAACCGATCAATATCCAGTCCATCGCCGACGGCACCGGCATTCCGCGCGAAACCGTCCGCAGGAAGATCGGCCTGCTCGTCGAGCGCGGCTGGGTCAGGCGAAACGACGACGAGACGATCGAAGTCACCGAATCCGCGCCTGTCGATCTGGCGCCGGCTACGAGTGCCACGTTCGAATACCTGAGCGCCATCGGCAACGCCATCGTCGCGCGCGCGAGCGACGCTCCGGCCGGGCCGGCGCGCGGCAAGGGCGGCGCAGGCCCGAAGACCTGATCGGGAGCCCGGCGGGACCTCCCCGCGGGCGTCCATCCGCCGCCCAATTTGAGCGTCGCGGCGTGCCGGCGGCGGGGAGCAGCCATGGCAATGCGGTAGAGTAGCGACGTCAAGCGTAGCCCAACGAGCACTATCCCCATGGCAAGTACCCCTGCGGCGTCCATGCCGACCGAGCCGGAAATCCTGAAAGGTGCGGCTTTATCCGGCGTCATCAACGCGATCATCAACGGCGCGATCCAGTGGTACCTGCTGGCGGATCACGCCCCGCTGCCGCTGACCGTCGACGGGATCACCAACGACGAGCACACGGTATTCGGCGCGGCGGTGCCGCTGGCCGTCAGCCTCGCA
>JAZBNZ010000014.1:0-26678 GCA_036350895.1 Woeseiaceae bacterium | reverse complement strand
CCGCCGGCACCCGAGACCTTTGCCGCGAGGATGCCGGCCAGCTGCGGCGATGGCTTACCGGTTACCTCCATCCCGTTTTCAGCCTGGAACTGCGAGATGGCGATCGTCGTTTCCGTCGACTCGATGCCGTCGGTATTGCCGGTGTCATAGCCGAGCGCAGCCAGGTTCTCCTGCACCCTCTTCAACACCTCGTCGCCGCCGGGCGGGGAAGCCGGCGCGGCCAGGGTCGGCATTACAGCGCCGTTCGCCATCGCGCCGGGCTCGGGGTTGACGACGATTTCGTCGACGACCGTCTCCATCGTGAAGCCGCCGCCGTCGACCATGCTACGGAGCATGTCCATCTGGCCGCCCATCATCTGCTCGACCATGGCGCGCTGGTCCGGCGGCATCGAGGCCATCTGGCGCTCGGCTTCTGCCAGCTGCTCTTCCGCCTCGGCCATTTGCGCCTTGTCTGCTTCGCTCAGCATGCCGCTCATCGTCACGGTTTGCCGGTACGGCTCGTACATGTCGCTACCGGGCACCGTCCGGAAATCCGCGCTCGACTGTTCCATGACGACAGGGCGTTGTTCGCCGCCTTCAGTCATGATGCCGTCGATGCGGGTCTTCAGCGTTACGTAGTCGGCACTGTCGATCCAGACGCTGACGGTGTTCAGCGCGAGTTCCTGACCGTTTTCGAGTTTCTCCACCTGGTCGAGATCCTCGACCCGCAGGTGCCAGGCCTTGCGGCCATCGACGGTCTCGTTGCCGACCAGCGTCGCCCTGTCGCGAAATGCGACCAGGCCATCCGCGGATTCTTCGGCATCGGCCTTCCGCTCCCGAGCCATTTCGCGCTGACCCTCGGCAGAGCCGCGCATGAACTCGCCCATGCCGCCCATCATCGTGCCGGGATCGGGCGAAACCCACGGGTCACCGCCCATGGACTTCAGCAGGTCGCGCGGCATGCCGGCGTTCTCGAGCCCGTCACCGACACCCTCCGACAAGGCCGAGCCGGTCATCTCGAGGCCTTCGGCATAGGCCTCCATTTGTTCGGGGGTCATTCGACCGTCGCTGCCCTGCCCGGTATCGAGGGCACAGGACGTGCTCTGCAGGAACACCGTCTGGATCTCGCCGTTCGACGCTTCGACCTCCGTTTTCACGAAGTAGGTCGTCACCTTTTGACCCATGACGGTTTCGGTCTTCGCGAAGCAGTTCACGCCTTCCCAGCGTTCGAGCTGCATGTCGCGTGCCTTGTCGACAATCTCTTGTGCTGTCTGGGCCTGCGATATGCCGGGTAATGAAAGCAAAGCGGCCGCAATGGCTACAGTGAGGATCCGTGACATGACTCCTACCCCCTTCAACGTTTTGTGGCGTCGAGCGCCCGTGCAAAAGCCCCGTTCCTTTCGAACTTCCGGATTTACCGGGTGCATCCTGCCGGGCCGGTCAAAGCAACGCTCTTTCTTGGTTCTGGTTGGCGCGTCGTGCTTGACTTGGTAACCGGAGTCTAGCAAAACAGGAGCCGATCTGCCGAGACTGCTAAAGTTACGGAACTCCTGTTCGAGAACAACCATCGGAAAAAAGGCCTATGAAATACTTACTTGCCAGTGTCGCTGGTTTGTTTCTTTGCGGCGCCGTGATGGCTGACCATCATGCCTCGATCGAAGCCGAGGTTCGCGATACCGTGACTGCATTCAATGCCGCCTACGCCGAGAATCGTGTCGACGACTATTTCGGTTATTACGCCGATGATGCCTCGGTCTACTTCTACGGCGCGCGGCAGGACCTGGACGCTTATTACGCCGAGTGGAAAGAAATGGCTGCCGCCGGCGGCGGCGTCGAGCGGAACGACATGTCCGATCTGCGTATCCAGGTGATGCCGGGCGGTGACGTGGCGGTGGCCAGCTATTTCGTCGATTACCGTTACCGTGCGCCGGACGGCGACATCTCTGCCGCAAAAGCTTTCGAGTCGGAGGTATGGCGGAAGGTCGACGGCGCCTGGAAGATCGTTAACCTGCACTACAGCGAGTATGCGGCCGAGTAGTGCGGCGCACCTTTAACGGCCCTGCCCCTGAGCGACGATGACCAATTCACGCGACCGCAGACTCGGCATGGACCGGCCGATCACGCGCCGGGATTTCCTGAACGGAGTCAGTGTCGCGATCGGCGCGGCGCTGTTGCCGGCTTGCGGTACGCGTGAGGAGCCCCTCGCGGAGCTCGCGAGCGCTTACTATCCGCCGGCCTCGACCGGCATGCGTGGCGCCCACCCGGGCTCCTTCGAAGTGGCGCACGCCGCCGCGCAGGGCAAGCGCTGGACGCCCGGGCCGGCGAGCGAGCATTACGACCTCGTCATCGTCGGCGCCGGCATCAGCGGGCTGACGGCCGCGTATATCTACCGGCGGGACATCGATCCCGCCGCGCGCATCCTCGTCCTCGACAACCACGACGACTTCGGCGGGCATGCGAAGCGTAACGAGTTCTCCCACGAGGGCCGGACCTTCATCGGCTACGGCGGCACGATGCTGATCGAGGCGCCGAAGACCTATCCCGACGTCTCGATGCAGGTCCTCCGCGAACTCGGCATCGATACCGGGCGGCGCGCCGAGTTCCATCACGACGGCTTGTTCGAAACCCACGGCGCCGGTCCCTGCAGTTTCTTCGACAGGGAGACCTTCGGCGCCGACTACCTCGCGACCGGCAGCCTCGGCTACAGCGAGGCGATCGAGGATGCACCGCTGACGGCCGAGGGCAAGGAGCAGTTCGAGCGACTCTTCGCCGACGAGGAAGACTACCTCGCCGGTATGAGCCCGGAAGAGCGCCGCGAGGTGCTGGAGGCGCACAGCTGGCGTGAGTTCCTCGAGAAGTACGGTGGCTTCGGCGACGAAGTCCTCACTTTCGTGCAGAAGTGGCCGCACGGCGTCTGGTCGATCGGTGCCGATGCGCTGCCGGCATGGATGGCCTGGTTGCAGGGCTACCCCGGGTTTGCCGGGATGGACATCGGCCGCGGGGAACTGCACGAAGAGGAGGCGGAGTATTTCCGGTTCCCGGACGGCAACGCGACGGTTGCCCGGCTGCTGGTACGCAAGCTGGTACCCGACGCGGCGCCCGGCAACACGATGGAGGACATCGTCACGGCGCACTTCGATTACTCGACGCTCGATCGTCCGGACAACCGCGTCAGGATTCGTCTCGAGAGTACCGTTGTCGATCTTCGGCACCGCGGCGGCAGTCTCGATGCAGAGGTCGACGTTACCTACGTGAAAGGCGGCGAGGCCCGCACCGTGTCGGCTGACAAGGTCGTTTTTGCGGCGTATCACGCGATGCTGCCGCACATCTGTCCCGACGTGCCGGCCCGACAGGCGGAGGCGCTCGACGCCTCGGTGCGTTCGCCGCTCGTGTACACCAACGTGCTGATCCGCAACTGGCGGAGCCTCGCGGAGCTCGGCATCGAGCGGGCGTACTGCCCCGGCAGTTTCTTCCAGACGGTGATGTTCACGCACGCCGTGAGCTACGGCGATTACCGCTTCTCGGTGTCACCCGACGAGCCGGTCATCCTGCATCTTTCGCATATCCCGCTCGAGCCGGGCCTGCCCCCCGCCGAGCAGTTCCGTGCCGGCCGCCGCAAGCTGCTCGAGACGCCGTTCGAGACCTTCGAGCGCAATGTTCGCGATCAGCTCGGCCGCATGCTCGGCCCGGCCGGCTTCGACCCGGCAAGCGATGTTCTCGGCATCACGGTCAACCGCTGGCCGCACGGCTACGCCTACTCGGTGGACCCGGGCACCGGCGATGTCGCCTGGTGGCCGGAGTGGTGGCCGCACGAGCGTACGCCCTGGGTCGACGCGCGCGAGCCGATCGGCAACATCGTGATCGCCGGCACCGACGCGGCCTCCAACGCGATGACCGAGTCGGCCATCGAGGAAGCGCACCGCTCGGTCCATCGCCTCCGGTAGCAATAATTTGGGGTCAGAGTAAAAACTCCCCGGGGCCCCGCCCCGGGGAGTTTTTACTCTGACCCCAAATATCCCAAATATCAGCTCGAGCGTGTTGCGATCGCCGGTGTGATGCGGCTGGCGCGTCGGGCCGGGCCGGCGACAGCCAGCTGGCCGACCAGCCACAGTGCGAGCGCACCCGCCGGGATCACGTACCAGGCGAGCGGCTCCAGCGCGAAGGCCTCGACCATGGCCACGTTGAGCGCGATCGCGAGCGCGCTGCCGGCGATCAGTCCGCAGGCACTGACGATCGTATTCTCGACCAGGAAGTAGCGGATGATGTCCGGCCGGGTTGCGCCCAGTGCGCGGCGGATGCCGATCTGGCGCGTACGCCGACTGACGTTGAAGCTCGTGAGGCCGACGATTCCGAGTGACGTGATGATCGTCAGCATGATCACGATGAAGCCGAGCATCTTGATGAGCGCAGCATCGCCGAGGTAGGCGAGCTCACGCACATCGACCATCGTGGTTACATCCCGGATGATGCGATCCTTGTTGCTCTCGGCGAGCATCGCTTCGATCTCGGGCATGAGCTCGTCACGCATTCCCGGTTCGGCCCGCACGACGTAACGCACGAATTCCGAGGGCCGGCGCTGCGGGACCAGCGCCGAGCGCTCGACTCCCGTCCAGCTCTGCCAGGGCGCCTGCAACGTGTCGGCGACGCCGACGACCTGCATCGGGTCGTTGTCATTGATGAAGAAGGTCTTGCCGACGTACGAACCGGTTGCGTCGGGCCAAAGCTCAGCGCCCAGCGCCTCGGTGATGATGACGTAGGCGGGCCAGGTATCGTCGTCCTCGACCGACCACGCTACCTGCTCCGGCGTAAAGTTGCGTCCGTCGATGATGTCCACGGCGAAAGTCTCCGCCCCGTGCTCGTCGACGAAGTAGATCGCCGAACTCACCGATTCCGGCGTCTGGTTGCCCGGCTCGAGCGACAGGCTCATCGACCAGCCGCCCTGGCGCAGCGGGAACGAGTTCGTGGCGACCGCGTTGATCACCCCGGGCGTGCTGCGGATCAGGGCAAGATCCTCGTCGATCAGCACCTTGCGTTGTTCGCGTTCGTAATCGGCAAACAGGACGCTGGCCAGGGCGAAGCTGTTCTCCTCGTCCATGCCGCTCGGGCGATCGATCTTGCCGGATCGCTCCTGGATGATGCCGAAGGCATTCACCATGATCGTCAAGGTAACGGCCACCTGCAGGGCGATCAGCACGAAGCCTGCCTTGTGACGCAGCATCGCTCGCCAGATCGGTCCGATATTCATGCGTCTCTCCTCTACTGAATGCGAAGCGTGGTTGCCGGCGACATGCTCGCGGCACGCCAGGTCGGGTACAGGGCCGCGCCGAGCGACGAGACGATCGCGAGGACAACGGCGAGGCCGATCATCTGCCAGTCCATCGTCACGAGGGAGTCGATGAATTCATACCTGGAGAACAGGTTTTCGACACCGCGCAGGCCGAGCCAGGTGAGCCCGACGCCGAGCACGCCGCCGGCGACGCCGATCATGCCGGCCTCGACGATGTACTGTTTGAACAGCTCACCCTTGCTTGCGCCCAGGGCCCGCCGGAGACTGATGTCGCTCGTTCGCCGTATGACCTTGGCGAGCAGCAGGCCGACCGCGTTCAGGAGGCAGACGACGAGGAACAGCACCGCAAGCGAGAGGAGGACGGACACGGTGTCGTCGACTACCTCGCGGTTGACGAGCCACTCCGCCGGCGTGCTGAGCCGGTTGTTCAGTTCGCGCGGGAAGCGGCCGAGTGTCTTCTGTTCCATGACGTAGTCGTCGAGGAACTGCTGGTACATTCGCTTTTCCGGGCGCGTCGGCAGCTCGACCCACATCTGGATCCAGATACACTCCGATGCCAGGTAGCCCTCGTAGCTGCCTTCCTCGGGCGGCTTCCAGCAGCTGTTGTTGCCGGCGCTGCCCCATTCCCCGCTGACGGCGGTCGAGAACGGCGCATAGATCGCTTCCGGACCCTCGAACGGGTTGTTGTTCAGATCGTAAAACGTGGGAATCGGGTTCCATTCGTCGAGCACGCCGACGATACGGAATGTCTGCTTGTTCAACGTCAGCATGCGGCCGGTGGAATCCTCGCCACCGAAGAGTTGCTCGTTGATCGCCGACGAGAGCACCACGACGCGTTCCTCGCCGCGATCCGCCGCGGCGTCCCAGCCGGCGCCGTACCGAAACGGCACGTCGAACATTGCAAAGAAATCGGCCGACGTTGCACGCACTTCTTCCTGGAAGGGCAGCACGCCCTCACCGTCCGGCTGTACCACCCGGCTCGACTTGAAGCTGATGACCTGCCGGTGCGCGCGGCCCGCGTCGAGCAGCGCCGTGGCGTCGAGGTAGGTGACCTGTTCGGGCGGTTCGTTCGGCTCTTCATAGGGCTCGTTGGGATTCCAGCTGTCGAGCTGCACGTGGAAGAGCCGATCGTTCTTGTGCTCGATCGGGTTATCGGCCATGACGTGCCGCACCGTCACGATGGTCATGCAGGCGCCGATGCCCATGGCGATCGCGGCGACCATCAGGGTACTCAGCGCCCAGTTGGCCTTGATGCTCAGGGCGCCGAGCTTCAGGTAATAACGCAGCATCGCTCGTCCTCCCTAGGCGCTCGCAGCCGTGGCGAACTGCAGCTCCGGCGGTTCGTCGTGAATCTCGCCGTCGCGGACGAAGATATTACGGTTCGCGCGATCCGCGAGCGTGAGTTCGTGCGTGACCATGATGATCGTCGTCCCGGCCTCGTTGATCTCTTTCAGGAGGTCCAGCACGCTGTCGGCCATGTTCGTATCGAGATTGCCCGTGGGCTCGTCCGCGAGCAGGAAGCGCGGTTCGCCTGCGATCGCCCGGGCGATCGCCACGCGCTGCTGCTGGCCGCCGGAGAGCTGCGCCGGGAAGTGCTTCGTCCGCGACGCGAGGCCGACGCGTTCGAGGCAGCTCATGATGCGCCGTTCACGTTCTTTCGCGTCGAAGCCACGGTAGCGCAAGGGCACGTCGACGTTGTCGAAGATGTTCAGTTCCGGAATCAGGTTGAAGCTCTGGAAGATGAAGCCGATCTTCTCGTTGCGAACGCGCGAGCGCTCCCTGTCGTTCAGGGCCGAGATGTCGCGGCCGTCGAGTTCGTAGGTACCGCTGGTCAGCTCCTCGAGCAGGCCGGCAATATTGAGGAAAGTCGTCTTCCCGGAGCCCGACGGCCCCGTGACCGAGACGAACTCGCCGTCCTCGACCATCAGCGAGAAGCCCCTGAGCGCATGGGTCTCGACCGTGTCGGTACGATAGATCTTGCTGATGTCCTTCATCTTGAGCATGGCTTGTTTTCCTCGGCTAGGCGTTCGGTTAGTCGGTGAGAAGCACCGTGTCGGCGCCCCGGAACGGATCCAGGTTGGAGATGACGATCCTGTCACCGGGCTCGAGCCCCGCGACGATCTGGACGGCGCCCAGGCTGCGCGCGCCGGTCTGGATCTGGCGCCGTTCGGCAACGCGGTCGTCGCGGACGACGTAGGCCAGGCGGCCACCGCCGCTGTCCAGGAACTGGCCGCGCTGTACCATCAGGACGTTGCTGTGTTCGGCGAGCAGGATCCGGGTCGTGAGTCGCTGGTTCTGCCGCAGTCCGGTCGGACTTTCCCCGACGAATCGCACACGGCTCGCGACCTGGTTGTTAACGACCTCCGGCGACACGGACACGACTTCTGCGTTGAATTGCTGTCCGCCGGTCATGACCTCGGCTGCCATGCCGATCGCGAGATCGTCGGCGTAGGTCTCCGGAACCAGCACGTCGATCTCGAAGCGCGACAGGTCGACGACCGACAGCACCGGCATGTCGCGGGATACGGCGGCCTTCTGCTCGACGAGCAGGTCGCCCACGATGCCATCGACCGGCGACTTGATGGCGAGATTGTCGACCTGGCGATGCAGTTCCGCGACTGCGAGTGCCTGGGCGTCGACCTCGAACTCGCCGGCGCGGAGTTCGAAGGCGAGGCGCTCGGCATGCAGCTTTGCATCGGCCACCGCGTGCTCGTAGGCAAGCTCGGCGTTCCGGAGGTCGTCCTGGGCTTTCTCGTAGTCGATCAGGGGGATGACGTTGCGCTTGCGAGCTTCCTCTGCGCGGCGCATCTCGCGGCGAGCGGCGATAACAGCCACCTCGGCGAGGTCCGCAGCCTTGCGCTTCTCGAGGCCCTGCTGTCGGCTGTCGATGCGCTGGCGATCGAGTTCGATTCGACGCTGCGCGAGTGAGGCCTCTGCCTGCTCGAGCTGGTTGGCGAGCTCGGGGCTGCCGACGGTGGCCAGCACCTGGCCGGCGATCACCTGCTCGCCGGCTTCGACGTCGAGCGTAATCGTGCCGGACGCGGTCGCGTACAGGGTGGGACGAACCGCGGCGACCACGCGGCCCTGAACGGATACGTCACGGACGAGATCACCGCGTATCACCGTGGCGGTGCGGACCCGGTCGAACGGCACGCTGACAGTTGCACTGGCCCAGCGGCTCACCGCCGGCGCGACGAGAACGGCCAGCAGGCCGAAGGCGACCACAATGGCAAGAATAATCAACAGCTTGCGCCGCGGACTGGGCGGCGTCAGCGGTATGTCCTGTGCTGACGTATCGGCAATCGACACGGTACGGTCCCCTCGAGAGCATATCGCCGGGTACGAAACTCCGGCGCTATTTGAAGGTTTGATGCGCGACAGCCGGTTTTGGTTTGGCTCGCCAGCTAAATGGGGCCAAAGAAATATTCGGGGTCAGAGTAAAAACTCGCGGGCCTTGGCCCGCGAGTTTTTACTCTGACCCCGAATATCGGGATTGCTAGAGGGTTTCGCGGGCGCGCTGGCGGATGTAGTGCTGCAGTGCGGTGAGCTGCGCGTCCGTCAGCTGCGGGTGGGCCGGCATGCCGCGCGACACGTTGGTGCCGTCGCGGACCACGGCCGCGAAACTCGCGTCGTTGAGCACGATCTCAGATGCGCGGAGGTCCGGCGCCATACCGGCCGCGATGACGCCGCCGCCGTGGCAGCCCATGCAGGCGCCGTACTCGATCGCGCCTTCCCCGGCCAGCCCGGCGTCCACGACGAACCCGGGTGCCTCGATCGGCTCCGGGAAGTACGGTGGCGGCAGCTCCGGCATGTCGGCGTTGCCATCCAGCGAGAACGTCACCAGGCGGCGCATGTGCTTGCCGTACTCCCAGCCCAGGTTGTGCGCGCTGTACTTGTCGGTCGAGAAGAAGGAACCCAGCCCTGCCGAGCCGCCGCCCCAGCCGACCAGGATGGACACGTACTGCGTGCCGTCGATCTCGTAGGTGATCGGCGCCGCGTTCGTGCCGAGCCCGAGGTTGAAGTCCCAGAGTTCTTCGCCGGTCCGCGCATCGTAGGCGAGAAAATGCCCGTCAGCCCTGGCCTGGAAGAGCAGGTTGCCGGCGGTGGTTAGCGTGCCGCCGTTCGGGCCGCGCTCCTGCGGGATCTCCCAGGCGGCCTCCTGTTTGACCGGGTCCCAGGCGATCAGCGAGGCGGGATAGTCGCGCGGCGGTTCCGCCGGCAGCGGATCGACGCCAACGCCGCCGGAGAAATCCTGCATCTGGAACGTCTTCAGATCGTAGCCCGCGTCAGAGAAGTTGGTGGCGAGGTGCAGGCCCGGGATATAGGCAAGGCCGGTCTCCGGGTTGTACGACATCGCCATCCAGCTATGCGCGCCGTACGGGTTCGGCGTGATGTAGGCGGTGTCGGTCTCGTAGCGCGCGCCGGGCACCTCGACCGGCCGGCCGGTCTCGTAATCGATGTGCGTGGCCCACGTGGTCTCGACGAAGGGCTCGGCGGAGACGAGCTTGCCGGTCTTGCGGTCGATCACGTAGAAGAAGCCGTTCTTCGGTGCGTGCAGGATGGCCTTGATCGGCTCCTCTTCGCCATTGCCGACCGGCAGGTCGGCCAGCACGATGTCCATGTTGGAGTTGTAGTCCCAGGTCTCGCCCGGCGTGGTCTGGTAGTGCCAGAGGTATTCACCGGTGTCGGGATCCAGCGCGACGATCGAGCACAGGAACAGGTTGTCGCCGCCGCCGGGGCTCCTGATCTTGCGGTTCCAGGGCGAGCCGTTGCCGGTGCCGATGTAGAGCGCGTCCAGTTCCTCGTCGTAGGTGAAGCCGTGCCAGGCGTTGCCGCCGCCGCCGTGTTTCCACCATTCGCCGTTCCAGGTCCTGGCCGCCATCTCCATCGCGGCGTTCTCGAAGCCGTCGGCCGGGTTACCCGGCACGATATAGAACTTCCAGGCCTCCTCGCCGGTGTCGGCGTCGTAGGCCGTCACCCAGCCGCGCGTCGGTCCGGCCTCGGTACCGCCGTTGCCGATCAGCACCTTGCCCTTGAACGCTTTCGGTGCACCGGTGATATACAGCGGCCGGTCGGCGTCGAAGGTCCGGACCATCCAGAGGTTCTCGCCGGTCTTCGCATCGAGGGCGAACAGCCGGCCATCCCAGGTGGCGGCAAAGATCTTGCCGTCGTAGAACGAGATGCCGCGATTGTGCTTCCAGCCGGCCTGTCGCTTGCCCGCTATCGCTTTCGCGACCTCGGGGTCGTATTCCCAGAGCAGCTTGCCGGTCACGGCGTCGACCGCCCGGATCACGTTCATCGTCCCCGTGAAATACAGGATGCCGTCGATCACGAGCGGCGTGGATACCAGCCCGACGTCGCGGGGCAGGTCGAGGAACCAGTCGACCTTCAGGTCGGCGACGTTGCCGGTGTTGACCTGGTCGGACGGGCTGAAGCGGCGCTCGTCGTGCGTGCGACCGTAGGCCAGCCACTCCGCCGTCCGGGATTCGTCGGCGATCGCGGCGTCGTCGTAAACGGCGGCGGCCGGGGCCGCGGGGACGGCGTCGGCTTCTTTCGCCGCCTGCTCCTCTTTACCGCAGCCGCTCATCAGCAGGAACCAGGTGGAAAGCAATACGAGCGATAAACGAATGTGCATCAATGGCGTCCTCTTGTGGGTAGCCGACCGGCCCGAATCGTCATCCGGGGCCGGCATCCGGCCGGTGTCGAAAACCGTGGTCGGGCGCGTTCGCCGGCCGCTTGTCTCAAAGCTCGCGCCGCTGCATCGCGGCCGCAATATGCTCGGCCTGGCGTATTGCCAGCGCCACTATCGTCAGCGTCGGGTTGGGTGCCGCGCTGCTCGTGAACACGCTGCCGTCGGAGACGAACAGGTTGGGCATCTCGTGCAGCCGGCCCCACTTGTTCGTGACGCCGTCTGCCGGGCGCTCGCTCATCCTGGCGACGCCCATGTTGTGGCAGCCGTGCCCCGCATCGCCCCTGGAGACGATCGTCTCGGCACCGAGTGACTCGTAAATGCGCTCGCACTGGCGCAGCGCGTGTTTCTTCATCGCGACCGAGTTCGGATGGTCACGGTAGTGCAGGACCGGCACCGGCAGGCCGAAGGCGTCGCGCTCGGTATCGTGCAGCGTAATGCGATTGTCGGCCTCCGGCGGGTCCTCGCCGGTGATCCAGCAGCCGGCCACGTGGCTGTACTTGTCCATGAAGTCCGCCGTCTCGCGACCCCAGCCGCCGATGAAGTCGGCCACGCCGGAAGGCTGGTTTGCCACGGTCTCGATGATGTAGCCGCCGGCAAAGCCGCGGGAGTCGTCGTGCCGCTGCTCGTCGAGGATCAGGCCGGACTGACGGGTACCGCGCTGGAAGTTCACCGGGCCGGGCATCACGGCCATCGTGGCGCCCATTACGTGCCGCATGTAGTTTCGGCCGAGGTGGCCCGAGCCGTTGCCGAGTCCGTCCGGGAAGAGGTTCGACGCCGAGTTGAATAGCAGGCGGGTCGTTTCGACGACGTTGCCGGCGACGCAGACGGCGCGGGCCCTCTGCTCGTGGATCGTGCCATCGGCATCGGCGTAGACGACGCTTCTCACTTTACCGTCGTCGTCGTGGGTCACCTTGAGCGCCATGGCCTCGGTGCGCAGTTCGAAACGGCCCGTCGCCTCGGCTTTCGGAATCTCGGTGTACAGCGTCGACCACTTGGCGCCGATCGCGCACCCGGACCAGCAAAAGCCGATCTGCTGGCAGGCCGGTCGCCCGTCGCGGGCTACCGAGTTGATCGCCGTTCGCGTGCTGGTGATTTCCTTGTAGCCGATGCGCTGCGCGCCTGCCTTCAGCACCTTGTAGTTGCTGGTCTCGAACGAGGGCGGCGTGCCGTGCGTGCCGCTGATGCCCATCTTGTCCTCGGCCTTGTCGTAGTAGGGCAGGATCTCGTCGAGCGTCAGCGGCCAGTCGACGAGGTTCGTGCCCTCGAGCGGGCCGTAGGTCGACCGGGAGCGGAACTCGAAGTCCCGGAACCGGGGGGTCACCCCCGACCAGCGCATGGTCGTGCCGCCGACAGTCTTGCAGATCCAGACGCCGACGCCATGGCGCGGGTCCTGCCAGGTCATCTTCGCGTCCATGGCCGCGGCATCGTTCTCGACGTCAGCCAGCGTCAGGCGCTTGCCGGCCTCGAGGCACACCACGTCGATGCCGCGCTGGGCGAGTTCGTTGGCGACCGTGCCGCCGCCGGCACCGGAACCGATCACGACGACGACGGAATCATCCTTCAGCGAGTAGGTCTTCGCCATTACGCGTCCTCCGGCAGCCAGTCGATGTCACCGGCGCCGCGACGCAGGTAACCGCCGAAGTTCTTCGAGGGGCCCTCGTAGCCCACGTGCTTCCAGAAAGCGGGACTCATGTAGATGCCGGCCTTTACCCGGTTCTGGATGGCCGCGAAGGAGGGCTCCGCCTCTATGGCCCGCATGGCTTGGGTCTGAGTGGCTTCGTCCCGCTCCGGCCAGTGACCGCCGGCTTGCGTGTCGAGTGCCGCGGCGGCGGCTTCGAGTTGCGTCGCGAATTCGGCGCTGGTGGCGACGTCAGAAAGGGCCTGGTCGATAATGTCGGCGTAGAGATCGTCCGGGAGTGCGTCGTGCGGATAAAGGAGGCGCGCCATCCGGATCATCGCCGCGTGCAGGGATGGGTCGAGCGCTGCGTTCGACTCGGCCCAGGCGCGGCTCGCCGCGAACAGGTCGGGCCGCAAGCTGACGCCTGCGGCGCCGGACAACGCAATCACCGAGACGAGGAAGCGCCGGCGCGTAAGCGGGTGTCGATCCATTGTGGCTCCTTCTTCGGTGAGAGCCTTCTGCAATTGGAAAACCAGACTACCCGAAAACGCGACAGGACCCCAGATAAAGTAAGACGGCGCTGCCTCCCTCGAGACAGCGCCGTCGACGACGTTATCGCTTTCAGTGATCCTGGCGTCGGCGCCGTGCCAGCGCGACGCTGCCGAGCAGTAACAGCAGCCAGGTTGCGGCACCGCCACCCCCACCGCCGCTGCCACCACCAATGGGGGGCGGTGGAGGCGGGGGAGGCGGAGGTGGCGGCGGGCTCGCGGATTCCGCCGTCACGACCGTCACGGGGCCGCCGTCCTTCGCGTCGACCAGGCGGAGCGACACGCTGCCTCCGGCCGAGGCGACTACCGAGCCGGCCTCGCTCGCCCCGCCGAGTTCCGCCACGACCAGGTTGCGCGGCGAGCGGGTCGCGTCATCGAGTTCAAACTCGTCGAGCAGGCTACCGTCGGCGATCGCGAACGTCGTAACCCGGATGCCGCTGCCCGGCGACGCCGCGCTGACCGCGATCGCCTCGAGTTCGGCCAGCCAGGCCACGCCGGTGATTGCGCCGTCGCCCGCGAACGGGGCAAATTCGACCAGCGGCGCATCGCTGCCGGGTTCGTAGACGGCGACGCGGGCCGCACCGGCCAGGTCCTGTGTGACCGTGACGAGCTTCGAACCCGCCGATGCCAGGGCGCTGAGGGCGGTATCGCCGTCGGCGACCGACCAGCTGTCGGTCTCGGCCCCGTCCCCGCTGCGGTTGACCCGCAGTCCGACCGCGCCGGTCTCGGCGTCCAGGCCGAGTGTCGCGACGGCGCTGCCGCCGTCGGCGATGGCGACGGCGGTCGGCTCGAAACCGGCGGGATAGGCGATCGTGGCGAGCAGGGCACCGGTTGCCGCCGCGCGATGTTCGACGGCGGTCGCTCCCGTCACCCAGTTCCGGCCCGCGGCGAATACCGAGCCGGCCCCGGCGGCAACATCCGCAACGTCCCATTCGGCGTCGAAGAGCGCCGTGTCCCAGGCGAGCGCGCCCGTCGTCGACCGGTGTGCCCGCAGGCGCGAGACGCCGTCGCTGCCGACGGCGTGGAGCCCGATGAGCGGGTCGCCGGTCCCGGTATCGAGCGCGAGCAATTCACGACCGGCGAGGTTGGTGGCATTGCCGAGCGCGATGCGGTCGGCGCCGACCGAGAGGTCGGTCGCCCCGTCCTTGAGGTAGGCAAAGATCGACATGCCTTCCACCCGCGCCAGCGCGTAATCGTTCGCGGCGCTGTTGTCGATGTCGCCGATCGCGATGCCATGCGCGAACGCGTTCGCGTCACAGGCGTCGCCGGTCGCGTCGCTGTCGGTATCGAACTGGTCGTAGTTGACCGTCGCCGCGCAGTTGTCCGCACCGTCCGCGACCCCGTCGAGGTCCGAATCGGCAGCATCCGGCCGCGTGCCGGCAAGGAACTCGTCGCCGTTGCTCATGCCGTCGCCGTCGATGTCGGCCGCCGCATCGGCGGCGTCGAGCGGGTCCAGCCCATAGCGGCGCTCGAAACTGTCCGGCATGAAGTCGCCGTCGTCGTCGACGTCCGCGTTGTTGCCGATGCCGTCGAGATCGGTGTCGGTCGTCTCGGCCGGGTCGCCGGGGAAGGCATCGTCCCGGTTCACGACACCATCGCCGTCGGCGTCCAGGTCCTCGTTGTAGAGGAGGTCGGTCTGGATCGAGGCGGTGTTGTCGTCACCGCCGGGATCCTTCTCGGCCATGTTGACGTCGGCGTGCAGGGTGGCGATCTCGTCCTGGAGATTGCGGCCGTTGCCGATCGTCGTGACGTCCACGACGACCTCCTCGAACGGGTCGATGGTGCCGATCGTGCAGCCGAGGCGCAGCCCGTTGAGACGGCAGCTGCCCTTGCTGATCGTCGAGCCGACGTAGTCCATTTCCGCGGGCACGTCGATGTCGAGCGAAACGTTGGTAGCCACCGGGTCCGATTCGTTGTCGGGCGGGTTGTTGAACACGGTGATCGTGTAGGTCACCGCGTCGACGCCGTCGAGCGCCGGCTCGGACAGCTGCTGCTCGGGGATGTTCGGGTCCTGGTATTTCGGCAGCGAGTCGTCCATCTCGACCTCGATGTCGACCATGTTCTCGAGCGTCGTCGCAAACGTCGTCGACGCAGTCACGTCCGGGGAGTCGCAGGTCAGGACCGTATCGCTCTCGATATCGCTGACGCAGATCGCATGGGTCAGCGTCTGCCCGGCGCTGCCCCGAATCTCGTGATCGGCGAGCACGCGGGTGATCCGTGCCGAGTTGCTGACGACGAGTGAATCGGAGTCGCCCGTCATCACGGTACCGTCGCCCCAATGGATCGCGACGCGGCGCTTGTCCTCGGGGTCGGCGTCGGTCACCCGGAAGGCGAGGTGGTAGGGGAACCAGGCGCCGGCGGCCGGGTTGGCGTCGTCGACGAGGATCACCGGTACGTCGTTCACCGGGTTGACGACGATCGTCACCGTTTCCGGCTCGGACTCGAAGGACGGGTTGCTGGTCGGGCTGTCGTCGGCGACGAACTCGAAGCTGTCCTCGCCGTGGAAGTCCGGGTCCGGCGTGTACACGAAGCGGCCGCCTTCCTCGGTGATGAGGCCGTGGGCGGGCTCGGTCGTGACGCGATAGACCAGCGTGTCCTCATCCGGGTCGAGGCCCGTCAGGTCGAAGGTCAGCGGCTCGTCCTCGTCGAGTTCGAGCGCGATGCCCGGGGTTGCGATCGGCAGCCGGTAGTTGCGCGCGACATCGATACTGACGACCCCGGGGTCGCTCTCGGCAAGCCCGTCGAGTGCGACGAAGCTGAACGAGTCCGGGCCGCGATAGTTGTTGTTCGACTGGTAGGTCACGAAGGCAGACTGAGTCGGCTGCATCGACTGGTCGTCGATGTCGGTGATCGGCGTCGTCTGGAAGATGTGCGTGAACTGCTGCTCCGAGTCGAGCAGGTAGAAGAAGTTCGAATTGACGGTGATGTCGTCCACGAGTCCGAAGTCGCCGAGCACGAAGCAGTTGCCCTGGCACTCGGAGACCGCCTCGCCGGCGAAGAAGCCGTCCGGCGTGAAGCGCTGCACACGGAAGTTGTCGACGTCGGTGACGTAGAGGATGTCGTTAGGCGCCATCGCGATGCCGCGGTTGCCGTAGAGCTGGCCCTGGCCGTCGGCCGGGCCGAGGAGCTCTCCGCAGAGGTCATCCTGGCAGCTGTAGCCGATGCTGCGCTGCCGGTCGACGTCGCAGGCGAGTACGGTCGGGTCGAGGTTGCCGGTGCAGCTGCCGAGCCAGCCGACGAACTCCGGCGCCTGCGCGAGCGTGTCGCGATCCGCGCCGAATTGAGTCGCCTGGAACTTGAAGATCCGGTTGCTGGGTTCGTCGGAGGCGTAGACGTTGCCCGCGGTGTCGATCTCGAGGTCGACGTAGCCGCCGGCGCCGAAAGACGCGAAGGACCTGTAGGGTTCGACGGTCGTGTCGACACCCTGCGTCGTGGCCAGCGTGTAGACGGGTTTGAAGTAGTCGCCGCCGTAGTTCGGGTCGTCGGTGACGAGCCGCGTGAGGTCGTAGGCCAGCAGCTTGGCGCCGTCCGAGACGTAGATGACGTCGTTCCTGTCGACGACGACCGAGCGGATCGCCTTCGACGACACATCGAAGGCCACCTGGCGGGCGCCGTTCGATGGATTGATCTCGGTGAACAGGTCGAAGGGGTAGCGGGCGACCTGCACGAGGTTCTCGTCCAGGACCCGAATCACCCCGCCCGGTTTGTAGATCAGCCAGACGTTGCCGTTGTGGTCGATCTGCACGCTGTCTGCCTCGTAGGACCCGCTGGTGTCGTAGATTTGCTCGGCTGCGAACTGCAGCGCGCCGTTCTCGTCGGGCACGAACTTCGACACCCGCCTGTCGCCGTACAGTGCCGGGCTGCCGCCGCGGCAGTCGTAGTGCCTGTCGAGCGCGTACACCGTGCCGTCGTCGAGGACGTCGACATAGGTCGGGTTGATCAGCAGGTCCGAACTCGGGTCCTGCCCGGTCGCCTCGCAGACCTCGAGTGCGTTCGTGACGAACGACTCGTAAGTGCCATCCGGGTTGATGCGGTGATTGCGATGGTCCTCGATGAAGAACGGGAACAACGGCGCGACGAAGAAGCCGTTCGCCGGCGGCTGCTCGATGCGGAAGTTGAGCTGGTCGTAACGGCCGTCGAGCTGGTCCGGGTCATCGGCGGTGAGTGCTATGCGCAGCGGCTCGAAGGAGATCGCCTGCACGCCGGCCAGGCTGTTCGCGACCGGTGTCGTGTTGGATTCCTTGACGCTCACCCACTGCGACTTTGCTACGGAGTTGCCGGAGGAGTCGGTCGCCGTCCAGGTGACCTCGGTGCGGCCGACCGGGAACGCCGCCGGCGCGTCGTTGGCGACGACGACGTCGGGATCGGCCAGGTCGAAGACGCCGGCCGTGCCGATGTTGAGCGTCTGTTCGCTGTTCGCGATGACCGACAGGCTGTTCGGCGGCAGGAGCAGCGGCGGCAGCGTGTCGGCGACGTTGATCCGGACGTCGGTGCAGGAGCGGTTGAAGCCGCCGGTCGCCGAGGTCGGACCGAGGTCGCGCGCGCACCATTGCATCACGGTCGTCTTGCCCGTTGGCCAGAAGCGCGTGCCGATCGGCTCGGATTCGAGAACCACGGGGCGGCCGCAGTTGTCCGTGGTGCGGATCAGTTCGCGAATCTCGTCGAAGTGCCGCTGGCCGAATTCGCCGCCCAGCGTCGTCGCCTCGAAGGTATCGGGCTGGCGTTCCAGCCAGATTTCGGGCGGCACGGTGTCGAGCACCCGGATCGTCTGGTAGTCGACGTTCCTGACGCCGGTGGGAAACTCGGTCATGTTGTTGAAGTCGAGCGCGTCGACGCCCGACTCGATACCGAGCACCGTGAGTTCCTTGCCGACGTCGAGGGCAACGTCGTAACCGAACGAGTCTTCGAGGCTCTTCGCCCACTTGATCGCCGCGTCGTCCCAGACACGGCCGACGCGCTTCTGCTGCTTCTGGATCGCCTTGGTCCTGGCGGCCCACTTCATTTCGGCGATAAAGATGACCGGGTCGAGGAAGATGTCGAAGATCACGTCCAGCTTGTTCTCGAACTCCCACTCGATGAGATGGCTGCCGATCGGGAAGGTCTCGACGGAAAGGGCGTCATACTCGCCGTTGACGACGGCGTCGCGGTCGGTGGCCGCATTCGCAGGATCGCCCGGGTCGGTAAACAGGATCCGGCGCACGGGGTTGCCGGCGGCATCGCGCTCGACCGAGCCGTCGAGCGCGACGTTGTTGCGTCGCAGCGTGAGCCAGGCGCCGGTGTTGTAGTGATAGAGCTCGGGTGCGCTCCCGTCTCCGGCATCGGGGTCGCCGTCATCGAGGATGCCCCAGTCATCCGGCAGCCTGAGTTCGAAGCCGTAGATGCTCTCGTAGTCGACGACCGGGTCGGGCGTATGATTGCTCGCGAAGTAGTCGTAGCCGCACTCGGTGTTGGGCTCGAGCACCACGGTCGGCGGCGCCTGCATGACGCCCGGAATCAGCTTGAGGCCGATGTTGCTCGAGTATTCGATGGTCTCGGCGGCAAGGTCTATCGGCCAGCTGGCGCCGAGCCCGGTGATGAGCGCCGTGGCGTTGCTCACGGCGAACAGGTCGATGGCGAGCTTGTTCTCGCGGTTCTCGTCGTCGAGTTCCGCGGCGCCTGCCACCGCGGTCACGAGGGCGAGGCTGCCTGCCAGCAGGGTTTTGGCGATAAGCCGGCGTACGTTCATTTGAGTCTCCCGGATAAATTCCTGATCCCGTACCGACTCGTGCGCCAATTGCCGGCGAAGCGTCCGCAAAAAGTTTTCCCCGTCCTGATTACGTTAAACCGGATGCCATTGCCGGCTCACCGCGGAGCCCCTAGGATTCGGGTGTGACCAACGACACTGACGACATCACCCGGCTCCTCGGCGCCTGGCAGGCCGGCGACGCGGGTGCGCTCGAGGAGCTGACGCCTTATGTCTACGCCGAGCTCCAGCGCCTTGCAGCGAGCCACATGCGCCGCGAGCGCGATGCGCACACGCTGCAGTCCACGGCGCTCGTGCACGAGGCCTTCCTGAAGCTCGCCGGCGCCGAGGTCGACTTCGCGAGCCGCGCGCACTTTTACGGCATTGCCTCACGCATCATGCGCAGGCTCCTGGTCGAACACGCCCGCAGCGCCGGACGGCAGAAGCGGGGCGGTGGTCTGAAGCGAATCACGCTCGACGAGGGCCTGGTCGAGGGCGACGACGCGACGGATATCGTCGAGCTCGACGAAGCGCTGAACAAACTGGCCGCATTCGACGCACGTATGGCTGAGGCGATCGAATTGATCTACTTCGGCGGCCTCAAGCACGAGGAGGCCGCCGAGGTGCTCGGCGTCTCACGGACTACGCTCTTCGAGGATGTGAAACTTGCCAAAGCATGGCTCAGCCGGGAGATGCGCTGATTCGGGAATCGGCGCGTGAACACTGACCGCTGGAAGCGGCTACGGGCGCTGTTCGCTCACGCCAGCGAACTCGACGGGGGCGAGCGGGCGGCGTATCTGGATGCCGAGTGCGGTGACGACGCGGAGTTGCGCCGCGAGATCGAGGAACTGCTCGCCGCTTCGACGGACGAGACGGACGATGTCGACGAGATCGTGCGGACCGCGGCCAGCAAGCTCACGACCGCGGAGGAGGGCAGGCGCATAGGGCCCTACCGGGTCGTGCGCGTCATTGGCCAGGGTGGCATGGGGCAGGTCTACCTCGCGAAGCGTGACGACGAGGAGCTGGACCTCGAAGTCGCGATCAAGGTCGTCGGCTGGTTCGCGGTCACCGATACGCAGGTCGAGCGCTTCCTCGCCGAGCGGCAGATACTCGCCTCGCTCAACCATCCCTATATCGCCCGCCTGCTCGACGGCGGCCGCACCGAGGAGGGCGTTCCCTACCTCGCGATGGAGTACATCGAGGGCTCGAGCATTACCGAGTACGCGGACGCAGCGTCTTTGAGCCTGGCCGAGCGCCTCGAGCTGTTCCTGAAGGTCTGCGACGCTGTCCAGCACGCGCACCGCCAGCTCGTCATCCATCGCGACATCAAGCCCTCGAACATCCTGGTCACTCGTGACGGCACGCCGAAGCTGCTCGACTTCGGGATCGCGAAGCTGCTCGATACGTCGCTGGCGGTCCGGTCGCAGCCCGTTACCCGGGCCGACATGCGGGTGCTGACCCCCGAGTACGCGAGCCCGGAGCAGCTACGCGGCCTGCCGGTGACGATACAGACCGACGTCTACGGCCTCGGCGTCCTGCTCTACCAGCTCATCACGGGCCGCTTCCCCTACGTCATCGACGCGACGGGTTCACCGCGGCTCGAGGAGATCATCCTCGAAACCGAGCCGGGCCTGCCGAGCGTCGCGGTGACGCGCGAGGTGCCGGACGGTGAGCCGGCCGGTCCCGCCCTGCCGTCCCGCCAGCTCAGCCGCCTGCTGGAAGGCGACCTCGACAACATCGCGATGATGGCGCTCCGCAAGGAACCGGAGCGGCGCTACGAGACAGTCAAGGATTTCGCCGACGACGTCCGCAATTTCCTGGAGAACCGACCGGTCCGGGCCCGCGGCGACAGCGCGCTCTACATTGCCCGGAAGTTTGCGCGCCGCAACCGCACGGTGCTGGCCGTCGCGGCCGCGGTGCTGCTGGCCGTGACGTTGCAGACGGCGTTCTACACGGTGCGGCTCGCCGAGGAACGCGACCGGGCAGAGCTCGAGGCGCAGCGCGCGTCCGAGGTGTCGGCGTTCCTGACCGAGCTCTTCGCCGAGGCCGACCCGTCGCGGAACCTTGGCGAGCCGCTGACCGCGAGGCAGATGCTCGACCGGGGTGCCGTCCGGGTCATCGACGAGCTGGGCGACGAGCCCGAACTGCAGGCGGCGCTCATGGTGACGATTGCCGAGAGCTACAACAGCCTGGAGGAGAACGTCGCCGCCTACGAGTATCTCGAGGCCTCGATGCCGCCGATGGAAGCGGCGCTGGGCCCGGTCCATCCCGACGTGCTCGAGCTTCGCTACCTGCTGGGGCTCGCGACGACCTACAAGGGCGACGCCGCGGCGGCCAGGCCAATACACGCCGAGAATCTCCGGCGGCGCCGGACCAGCGGCGGCCCGAGCTACGAGACGGTGCGCGAGCTGAAGCAGCTCGCGGTCATCGACGCGCGGCTCGGCAACTACGAGGCGGCCGAGGCGCAGTACGACGTCGTGCTGGAAGCCTTCCGCAAGCTCGGCCGGGACGACGATCTCGCCAAGGCGCTGCTCGACTACGGCAGCATGCTGCGGATGCTCGATCGCGAGGACGAGGAGGAGGCAATGATCCTCGAGGCGCTGGCAATCCAGGAACGGAGTGTCGGGACCGGACACCCGGCGTATGCCGCCGCAATCAATAATCTCGGCAATCACTATTTCCGTCGCGGTGACTATGCCGCCGCACGGCGCTACATGGAGCAGCACGTCGAATTGCAGCGTGCGCTCTATGGCGAGGACGGCGTGCCGTACGGCGTGGCGCTCATCAACTACGCCAGCCTGCTTCGGCAGGACGGCGATATCGAAGACGCGCTCCGGCTGTACAAGGAGGCGCTCGTGATCGCGGCCAAGGGCTACGGCAGGGATGCGCCCCGTTACGCCTACCTGCTCGAGAACATTGCCAACACACTAACGGACCTCGGCCGCTACGACGAGGCGGAGGCGGCGTACGCCGAGGCGCTCGGCATCCTCGGCGCGCGCTTCGGCACCGACCACCCCGAGTATGCCTTTACGCAGCGGAATTACGGTGCCTCGCTGCGGCGCATGGGACGGCCGGCGGAGGCGATCCCGGAACTCGAAGCGGCCATCGCTACGTGGACCGAGGCGCACGGACCGGAGTATTCGCGGGTCGTGACGACGCGCCTGACACTCGCCGAGAGTCACTACGATGCGGGACAGCTCGACGCCGCGGCTGCGGAGGCCGACCAGGCGCTTGCGATCGCGAGAAAAATCTTTTCCGACGATTACCGGCAGTGGGCCATCGCCACGCGTCTGGCCGGTCGCATCCAGCGTGATCGTGGCCGATTCGACGTGGCGGATGCGCTGTTCGAGGAAAGCCTGGCCGCGGCGGCGGAACTCGGCGGCGGGGCGCTCGGCGAGTTGACGAGCACGGAGATCGACTACGCGAAGAGCCTGGCGGCGCAGGGCCGCCGGGGCGACGCGCGCCGGCGGCTCGAGGCGCGGCTCGATGAGCTCGATAGCGCCGATGAAGACGCGGTCCGGCAGCGCACGAGGATCGAGGCAGCGCTTGCCGAAATCTGACTTCGGGGCCGGACCGCATCTGCCGACATTTCAGGGTCGGCGCTCGACGAGTGCGCCCCGCCTGCCGAGTTGCAGTTGCCTGCAGAGCTTTGCATATATTCGGCTTGACCGAGGTTAACTGACGTTCCAAACGGATTTTTCTTATCGCGATTTCATGCGAGAGTGATCCCTGTTCCAGACGCTACAGGTAAGGCCAGTAGCGGGATGCGCAACAGGGCGTATCCGGACTGGCCCCGGGCGGTCTGCCAGGAGGTGATCATCATGTCTCGCAAGCCTTCACCCGAACGTCCTCGGAACCCGGCAGGCGCCGGGCGCTTGAATCGACCGGGAGGCGACTGGCGCACCGCGTGCCTGGTACTCGCGATGACCCTGTTCGTCCCTGCCGCAGCGGCGGAGAACCTCGGGATGGAGCTGCTCTCCACCGGCATCACGCCGGCCACGCTCAATGACGAGCCTGTTGACGCGATCGACGAGATCGTCGTACTCGGCGTTCGTGAGAAGGACGATGCAGAACGGACCCGGCGGCTGCTCGAAGACCCGCTCCTCCAGCACATCCTCCGCGATTTCGAATTGCGTCAGCAACTCGAACGCGAGCCCGACCATGGGGAAGAGGCAGCCGGGATCGGGCCGTCGTCCCCCCGCCTTCGCGTCGGCTACGAGCCGCCTGAAGAAACACGCGAACCCGGCCGCGAAGAGCCATCCAGGCTGCCGCTGGATCTCGTGAAACCCGCTATCGTTATCGAATTCGATTTCTGATGATATTTGGGGTCAGAGTAAAAACCCCGGGGGAGCCCCGGGGTTTTTACTCTGACCCCAAATTATATGGCGGCCGGCCCGTTGCGGGCCGGCCGCCCTGGACGCTAGAAGCCGAAGCGAACGCCGAACATCGGTGTATCGATCCATTCGTTCAGCTGGTAGCGCTCCCACTCGGCTGTAAGCGACCACCGGTCGTCGATGGTCCACTCGAGGCCGATGCCGTACATGCCTTCCGTACCATCCTGGTCGCCGAGGACCTGGCCGGTGCCACCCTCGACAACGCGTACGTCGACGTCGCTTTCCCAGGCGAACAAGCCGATTTTCGCGTGAACCGCGAAGTTGTCGGCGAACGGCCACCGAAGGACGGCGGCCGCAGTGATGCCGTCGCCGGTCAGCGGATGCACGTTGAACGTGTCGGTCAGGATGTTATCGATCTCGTTCGGCGGAATCGTGGTGCTGTACCGCGTCTCTATCTTGCCGAGATCGACCCAGCCGAGTTCCAGCGCGAAGTAGTTGGTGATCGACCAGCCGCCGTAGATCTTCCAGGCGGTACCGTCGTTATCGACGGTCACGTCGTCGATCGTCCAGCCGAGACCGGCAAGGTCGCTGGTCAGGTCGGCGGCCTTGTAGTCGACGTCGGCCGCACCGATCGCGGCGCCCACGTACCAGTCGTTGTCGGCCCAGGCGTCGTCGGCGGTGAGCAGCGCGGCAAAGGGCAGCACGGCGACGAGTGCCAGCGCCGCCGCGTGACGGCGTGAGTACCTGAGTGCCGTGGCCAGGCCGGCCGCGCCGAGCAGCGCGAAGACCTCGAGCCAGCCGACGCTGCCGGTGCCTTCGCTCCTGCCTTCGATCACGAAATCGATCACGTCGATCACGACGATGACGTCAGTCGCGTCGTTGTCGCCCGGCGTCGGGTCGGCGAAATCGGCGTCTACCGTTGCCGAGAGCGTGATCGTGCCGGCTTCACCCGGAGCGGTCACGACGACCTCGACATCCGCCGTTGCGCCGGCGGCAAGGTCGCCGATGATGCAGGTGATCGTGCCTTCACCGATCTTGCAGGTGCCCTGGTCGGGCGTTACCGAAACCAGGGTGACTCCCGGCGGCAGTTCGATCGAAATTACGACGCCCGTATCGTTGCTCGGACCCGCATTGCTCGCCGAGACCACGTAGGTGATCTGCTCGTTGATCAGCGGCTCGTCCGGCGAGGAACTGATATCCAGGCCCAGGTTGGCCTCGGGTGGGTTGACCGTGGTCGTCGTCGTGGCGGTGTTGTTGCCGGGTGTCGGATCTTCCTCCGTTGCCGTGACGGTCGCCGTATTGGTGATGTCCGTCGCGGCTTCGACGACCTGCGGCGAGACCGCGATCGTGACATCGGAGGCCGCGCCGTTCGCCAGTGCACCGATGTTGCAGGTAACGACGCCGGTGTCGTGGGCACAGGTGCCGGTCGTGGCGTTGGCCGAAACGAAATCGACGCCGGTCGGCAGCGTGTCCGTCAGCACGACGCCGCTCGCGCCGGCGGGACCGTTGTTGGTCACGGCGATCGAGTAGCTGAGCTGCGGTCCGCCGGAAATGACCGGGTCCGGTGCATCGGCCTTCGTGACCGCGACGTCCGCGAGTACCGGCCCTGCCGGCACGATTGTCGTATCGACGGTAACGCTGTTATTGGTGGCATCCGGGTCGGTTTCGGCGCCGGATACGGTTGCGCTGTTCGTGACGACCGTTGACTCGGGTACGTCCGGCGTAGCGGCGATGATCGTCACCGTTGCGTTTGCACCGTTGGCGATGCTGCCGAGCGCGCAGGTGACCACGTTGGACGCCGTTGTGCAGGAACCCTGAGACGGCGTGGCCGAGCCGAACGCGAGCAGGTTCGCCAGCGTGTCGACCATCGAGACACTGGATGCGTCGCCGGGCCCGTTGTTGGTAACCGTGACCGTGTAGGTGATATTGCCGCCTTCGGTGACAGGGTTGGGCGTGCCGGTCTTCGCGATCGCGAGATCGGCATTCTGACTTGCCGTGCCGGTGAACTCGTCGATGCCGATATCGATGGTCGCGGTGTTGTCGCCGTTACCGTCGAGCGGCCGGCTGTCGCCCTCGAAGTCGAATGCCGGCGCGGTCGGCGCCGTATTCAGGCCGGTATCGATCGCGGGTGACCCGGAACCGAGGCGTGGATCCGGATCCGGCCGCGCGTCTATGTCGACGAGCAGCGGGTCCTGGTCGAGATTGTCGCCCTCGTTCACGGGCCCGGGAATGACCGTAACGTCGGTTACGATGTTATTGAAAAGGTTGACGATGCCGGGAATGTCCTGCGGCGAGTTATTGTTGACGAAGAGATCGTCACCATCGCCCTGCTGTGCAGTGTTCGCGTAGAGAATGTTGTTGTAGACGTCGGCAAAGCTGATGGAACCACCGAATTCGAGGAACACGCCGCCACCACGGTTGGTCGCCGTGTTGGCGTAGATCGTGTTGTTCGTCATCGTGACGCTTGCGAAGATCGAATCGCTTGCCCAGACAGCGCCGCCGTCTTCGGTCGCGACATTGCCGGTGAATCCGCTATTCACCATCGTGATGGTTGCGAAGTCAGGGCGAACTCTGAGTCCTGCACCATACTGTGCATCGTTGTCGATGAAGCCCGTCAGCGTAATGTTGATGGGGCCGCTGGCACCGAGATCCGCACCGCCGCCGCCGTCGGTCGCTTCCGTGCCGAGGCTATCGTTACCTAGAAAAGTAATATCGTTCAGGCTGATCGACGATGCACGATCTGATCCCGGGGTAGAGACGTCGAAGCCGCCGGCATACAGCGCACCACCGCTGCCTTGCGCCGTGTTGTTGAAAAAATCGATATTGTTGAAGCTGAGCGGTGTGCCTACCCAGCGGCCTTCGACATAGGCTGCGCCGCCGCTGCCGCCTGCGCTGTTGCCGTCAAACGTGAGGTCCTCCAGGTAGATACCCTCGACGGCGGGTGAGCGGATGTAAATTGCGCCGCCGTTGCCATCGGCCGTGTTGTCAAAGAACTCGCTGCCCGTGACGAAGACGATCGTCGCAAACACGGCGGGCTGGTTGGCGTCGTCCATGACGATCGAGAGCGCGCCGCCGTCGGCCGGTGTGCCAATCGCGTTGCCGTTGATGAACGTCATGTTGCGGACTTCGACGAAGACGCCGTCATCGGCCTCGACGGCGGTCGTGTCGATGCGAAGAATCGGCAGCTGCGAACCGCCGTTCAGCGTTACCAGGTCGGAGTCAGTGCCGTTGATGACCAGCGAGAAGTTCTCGGTGGACACCGCCGTGTAGGTCAGCGTGCTGTTGAGATTATAAATCCCGGCCGCGACGCTGATCGAATCGCTCTCGCCGTTGGCTTGAGCGGTGGTCAAAGCGCTCTGAAACTCGGCCGGGGTCGTGACTGTGAATGTGGCGGCGCCTGCTACCGACGCCGCCGTCGCGACGAGTATCGCGACGAGGGTTCTGCAAACGTTCATGGCTCGCTCCGAATCGTGATTAGAGAACTTCCCCAGCCCGGGG
>JAZBNZ010000013.1:0-28212 GCA_036350895.1 Woeseiaceae bacterium | reverse complement strand
GGCATCGATGTCCGGGTCGGCGTCGGTGAAATCGAATACGACCGTGTGCTCGATGCTCGGCACCGCGGCCGCAATCGCGCGCGCCGTCGCCAGCGAATCGTGACGCTTGCCGTTGTAGAAGTATCCGTCGGCCGTAAACAGCACGCGAGGCTCGATCTGGCCGAACCGGTCCACGACGCCACTGACGCCGAAATCCGGCGAGCAGGAAGACCACACCGCGCCGACGCTGGTGGCTGCCAGCATTGCGACCACCGCCTCCGGACAGTTCGGCACGAAGCCCGCGACGCGGTCGCCGGCGCGTACCCCGGCGCGCCGCAGTCCGGCCGCGACGGCCGCCACGGCATCGCGCAGTTCGTCATGGCTCATCGTCCGCCGCGCACCCTGCTCGCCGACGAACACGATCGCGTCGCGATCGCCCGTGCCGCCGAGGAGATGCTCCGCGTAATTGAGCGTGGCCCCTTCGAACCAGCCGGCCTTCATGATGCTGGACGGGTCCGCGAGGATGCGCTCCGGGGCCGAGTGGAAATGCACGCCGGTGAAGTCGGCCAGCGACGGCCAGAAGTCCTCGGGCGACTCGATCGACCAGCGGTAGAGCGCGTCGTAGCCGTCGTGACCGTGCCGCTGCATGAATCGGTGCATAGCGGACGCGGCCGCCCTGGCCTCCGAAGGCGACCATAAAATGGGGTTGTCGTGCATAGTGTTCGTGTCCGTTCGCCGGCCCGGAATCGACGGCGCCCTTGAGTCCGGCTCGGATAAACGGTATCAAACCCGCATGTCAAAGCCTACGCCTGTTCGAATGCGGGCCATCGCCATCCGCCAGCCCGGCGGCCCCGAGGTCCTTGAGCCGATCGAAACCGACGTGCCTCTGCCCGCGGCGGACGAGGTTCTCGTGCGGGTCAGGGCGGCCGGCATAAACCGCCCCGACATCCTGCAGCGTGAAGGTCGCTATCCGCTGCCGCCGGATGCCAGCCCGCTGCCCGGCCTCGAGATCGCGGGGGAAATCGTCGCCACCGGCGCTGCCGTCACCGAATGGGAGCCCGGCGACCGGGTGATGGCGCTGACGCACGGCGGCGGCTACGCGGAGTATTGCACCGTCAACGAGGGGCACTGTCTCGCCGTGCCGCCATCGCTGTCGCTGATCGAGGCCGCGGGCATCCCGGAGACGGGCTTCACCGTTACCTACAACGTCTTCATGCAGTGCCGGCTCAGCGCCGGAGAAACCTTCCTGGTCCATGGCGGGACCAGCGGCATCGGCACGACCGCGATCCAGCTCGCCCGGGCCGCCGGCGCGCGGGTGATCACCACGGCCGGCAGCGACGAGAAATGCCGCTTTGCCGAGCAGCTCGGCGCCGAGCTCGCCGTCAATTACCGGGGCACCGACTGGCCCGGTGCCATCCGTGACCACCTCGGCGGCGCCAGGGTCGACGTCGTCCTCGACATGGTGGCAGGCGACTACGTGGGCCGTAACCTGTCCCTGATGGCCCGCGACGGGCGCTATTCGATCATTGCGTTTTTGGGCGGTTTCAAGACCGAACTCGACCTCCGCCCGATACTCGGCAAGCGCATCGTACTCACCGGTTCGACGCTCAGGCCGCAGACCGTCGCCGAGAAGACCGCGATTCGCAACGCGTTTCGCGAGCGCGCCGTGCCGCTGCTCGAATCTGGCGCGTTCGAACCCATCGTGCACCAGACGTTCGCACTCGACGAAGCGCAACAGGCGCACGAGTGCATGGAAGCCGGTCAGCACATCGGCAAGATCATTCTGCGCGTCGACTGACGCGTGTACCTGCGGGAGATCTCGTGGAAAACATACTGTTTGCCGGGGCCATACTGGCGCTTGCCGGCCTGGCCTGGTGGTACTGGCGGCGCGGCACCCACCCGCTGCCGGACTGCCTGAAGCCCGGTTCGCCGCTGCCGCTGTTCACCGCCAGGACCGAGGACGGCAACCGCATCGACTCGACCAGCCTCGAAGGTGCTCCGGCGGTCATCCTGTTCGTCCGGGGCAGCTGGTGCCCGTTCTGCTCGGCGCAGGTCGAGGACCTGACGAAGTACTACAAGGACATCGTCGACCTGGGGGCACGGCTGATCTTCGTTACCCCGGCACCGCTGGAGACGACGCGTCGCGTCGCGGAGATGTTCGGCGTCGACTTCGAGTTCTGGCTCGATGAAGACCTGTCCGCCGCGAAAGCCCTGAAGCTCTTACATCGTCGCGGCGTGCCTGCGGCGGAAAAACCGGGCTACGGCAGCGATACGGTATGGCCGACCTCGCTGGTCGTGGACGCAGGCGGCACGATCCGTTTCGTCGAGCTCTCGAAGCACATCGTCGACCGACCCGAACCGAGGACCCTGTTGCGGTCCCTGCGCTCGGTGCAGGAGGCCTGACGCCGCCCTTCAGCCACGGCCGGGGCCGGCGTCCTCCGGGTGCGGATACATGTCGGACTCGTCTTCGCCTTCGCGCGGCGCAAGACACTGAAAATCCTTCTCGACGAGCAGCGACAGCATCTCCCCGTCGTCGAGAGGCTGCTCTCCGCGCATCGAGACCTGCTCGGTCGTCGCCCAGGCCAGCACGACCGTTTCCGGCAGGCGCACCGTCAGGCAGTTCTCACTAAAATAGGCGTTCGGCGTGATGCTCGCCGGGCTGCTCTCCACGACATAGCGAAAGCTGCGCCCGCCCGGGAACTCCGTGCGAGCCGCAACCAGGCCCTCGGTCTTCAACGTGTCGACCTCGGTCTGTGTCAGGCGCAAGCGTACGCTGTTATCGCGGATTCTGAGCTTCACGGCACCGTGCTCCTGTCGTTGCCACGGGGTATGCGGAGCGACATTTAATCACGAACAATGCCGCTCCGGTAAGGCGGCACGCGGCCATAGCCAGTAGACTCCCGGCATGCTGATCACCGACCCCTGGTTCTACGCGGCGGCCATACCGGCCGTACTGCTGTTCGGCATCGCCAAGGGCGGTTTCGGCGGCGGCCTGGGCGCTGCCGCCGTGCCGCTGATGGCGCTCGTCGTCTCTCCGGTCCAGGCAGCCGCAATCCTGCTACCGATACTGTGCCTGATGGACATCGTGACGCTATGGGCCTACCGCGGCCGGTGGAACATCGGCGAACTGAAACTGCTGCTGCCGGCGTCGCTGGTCGGCATCGGCGTCGGCACGTGGTCGTTCGAATACCTGAGTGCCGATGCGATCCGACTGTGCGTCGGTGTCGTCGCGGTCGCGTTCACACTGCACTACTGGATCCACCGGTTGTTACCGGGCGGCGACGCGCCGCCGGCCCTGCCGCGCTGGACGGCCGTGCCGGCGGCCGGCGTGGCGGGCTTCACCAGCTTCATCGCCCATTCCGGCGGACCGCCGCTCAACATGTACCTGCTGCGACGACCGCTCGACCGCACCGCCTTCGTCGCGACGACCGCCGTGTTCTTCGCGCTCGTCAACTACGTCAAGCTGATTCCCTACGGATTCCTCGGCCAGCTGTCGGCCGCGAACCTTGCAACGTCAGCGGCGCTGGCCGTCTTCGCGCCCGCCGGTGTCTACCTGGGCGTCTGGCTGCACCGCCGGGTGTCCGACAGGACGTTCTTCGGGTTCGTCTACGTTTTCCTGTTCATCCTCGGCCTGCGCCTGATTGGCGACGGGATGACGTCGGTCTTCGGCTAGGGGCGCCCGCCGAGCCTGCCAAACAGCGCTCTGGCGCGCGGGTCGTCCGGGAATCGCTCGAGCAGCGCGAGCGCGACCTCGCGCGCCGCGTCGATCTCGCCCTGCTCACGCAGAAGAAGGTCCGCATAGGCAAAACCGATATCGAGGTCTCCGCGGTGTTCGGTCCAGGCCCGGCCGAGGACGTCGACGGCCTCGTCGGGCCGGCCCAGCGAATTCAGCGCGACGCCGAGGACGTAGGCGAACCGCGCGTTGCCGGGCGCAAGGTCGACCGCCGTGCGCAAGGATTCGAGACCGGCGTCGGGCCTGTCCTGGCGGACGAGCAACAGGCCCAGGGCGTGCCTGAGATACGCATCGTCAGGGGCGAACTCGATACCCTCGCGCAATATCGTCTCCCCGAGATCGTCCTCGCCCTCCTGACGAAGGAAATCCGCGTAGTTGGCACGTGCGGCCGCCCAGGAGGGCTCGAGATAGAGCGCACGCTGGTAAGCAGCGCGCGCCTGGTCGCGGTTACCGAGCCGGGCCTCGAAGCCGGCGAGCGACAGCAGCGCATCCGGCTGACTCGCACTGATCATTCGCGAGCGCCGGAACTCGGCGGCTGCCGCGTTGAATGCCCGGCGCCCGGCCGCATCGAGCAGGCCGAATGCGTCGGCCAACGCGAACGCAGCCTCGATGCGCACGCTCTTGACCGGGTCCGCGAGCAGCGTGCCCGCAAAGCGCGCCTTCTCGTCGGGCGCGAAGGCCGCCAGCGTGGTCAGGGCGCCCATCCTGACGAGCGGATCCGGGTCGGCCAGTGAATCGACGAGGCTTTGCAGGTCCTCCGGGCGATAGGGCGGGACGAGCCCCGTCACCGCCGTCGCCCGGGCGATTCCGGGAAACGCCTGGCTGCCGATAACGCCGACGAGCTGCGGGTTCGCATAGCCTGCACGGGCTTGTGCCAGCGCCGGTCCGAACGACGCCCGCCGGGCGCCGCCCGCGTGCTCCGCAATGGCCCGCGCCGCCCATTCGGCATCGCGATCGGCGTGGCAGGTTCCGCAGGCCTCTGGTGCGCCGGTCTGCGCGGCAAGATCCGGCCTGGGAACGCGGAAGCTGTGATCTCTCCGGAAGTCGACGACCATGTAGTTCTTGCCGGTCATGTGGCAGTCGACGCAGCCCGCGGCGTCCGGCGAATGTCCCATGTGGGCCTCGGCCGCGAACACGGCCGGACTGTGGCACTGTGCACAGACGGCGCTCGGGTCGCCGGCACCGGTCACGAGTTCCCCCGAGTGCGGCTCGTGGCAGTCGGTGCAGGTGACCCCGGCCTGGTACATGCGGCTCTGGAGGAATGAACCGTAGACATAAACCTCGTCCAGGATCTGGCCGTCGGCATGATAAAGCCCGTCGTCGAGCAGCGAGACCCGGTGGGTATCCGCAAGCGGCTTGCCGTAGACGTAGGGCTCGTCGAGGGTCGCGCGCCGCGCATGACAGCGGCCGCAGGCTTCCGGCTGGGCGGATTTCCTTAACGCAGGCTCACTCCGCGCGGCAATACCGGTCGAGGGATTCATCACCCAGGTGGCGTCACCGCGGTCATCGAGATCGACAGCGAGACCCTTGCCCGCGCCGAACGCGCCCGCCTCGGCCTGGCGGACATGCTCGCTGCCCGGACCGTGGCAGGCCTCGCAACCCACGGACACCTCGTCGTAGCGCGTCTCGAAGGTGTCGTTCCTGGCGTCGTAGCCCACGATCACGTTGGTGGAATGACACTCGGCGCACATGTAATTCCAGTTCTGCCGGTGGCCGGTCCAGTGCAGGCTGTCGCCGGGCGCGACGTACTCGTCGGGATAGAGGTGCAGCCAGCGCTGGCCGCCGGCGGCAGACGGCCGGGTATCCCAGACCCACGGCAGCGCCTGCAGGCGCCCTCCCGGGAAGGCGACCAGGTACTGCTGGATCGGCTCTACGCCGAAGGTGTAGGCGATGACGTAGTCGCGGGCCTCGCCGTTGCCGTCGAGGGCACGAACGACGAACTCGTCGCCGCGCCGGGAAAACGCGGCGGTCTCGTCGAAATAGCCGACTTCACGGCCGTCGAAGCGGCCCAGCACGGTCCGCTCGGAGGCGGGCTGCATTGCTAGCGCATGGTGTGAGTCACGCCAGCGCGCCGTCTCGGCGGCATGGCAACCCGCGCAGGCCACGCTGCCGACAAACTCGTGCTCGGCCGGCTCGCTGCTGGCCTGCGGCACGGGCGTGGGCGCCGGGCCACAGGCCGCGGCCAGCAGGGCCGCGAACAGGAAAGCCAGCCTGGCAGTGACCGACATGATGCCGTGCGGGCACGCGCGCGTTGCCGCACGGGCAACGTCGACGAGCTTAATCGGCCATTACGTTCTCGGCCTGCGGGCCTTTCTGACCCTGCACGACAACCATCGTGACCTTCTGGCCTTCCTTCAACGTCTTGAATCCTTCCATGACGATGGCGGAGTGATGTACGAATACATCCTTGCCGTCCTCACGCTCGATGAATCCAAAGCCCTTATCATCGTTGAACCATTTGACGGTTCCCGATACTCGTTCTTCTGACATACCTACCTCAAGCTACAACACGGCCGCCGGGAGAGATTACCCGGGTGCACTCGTATCCTAAACACAAATGCGACAACTCGCCCATACTCGTCGGCCCTGTTTTCACGGCGGCTACGGGCGACGTCGGCTAAGCACTTATTTTTCAGGGTTTTCCAGCGCATCGACGCCGCACAGCCGGTCGCCTGCCATCCGCGACAGGGGCGATACCGCCGCCGAAACGCGCAAATCGTTCATGCCACGGGCATGTCAGCGTCGCCGGACGTAGCTCCGGCCCAGCTTGCCAACCGAGTTGCAGCCTGCCAGCGCCATCGTCCGCTCGAACTCGTCTTTCAGCATGCTGATCGCCTTGTCGACACCGGCCTCGCCGCCGGCGGCCAGCCCGTAGAGGTAGGCCCGGCCCACACTCACGGCATTCGCGCCGAGCGCGAGCGCCTTGACGACGTGATTACCCCGCCGCACGCCGCCGTCGCAGATGATCTCGAGCCGGTCCCTGAGGGCATCGGCGATATCGGCAACGCAGTCGACCGGTGCCGGCGCGGACTCGAGCTGCCGTCCACCGTGATTGGAGATCATCACGGCCGTCGCGCCGGCGTCGGCGGCCTTGCGGCAGTCCTCGACGGTCTGGACGCCCTTGATCGCCAGCGGGCCGTTCCAGCGGGCCGCCAGCCATTCGACGTCCTTCCAGGTCAGCGAGCGCTCCAGCTCGGCGTCGATGAACTCGCGAATGCTCCGGTTGATCTTCGCCTCGTATGCCCTGTTGGACGTGATGTTGACCATCTCGAGATCTTTCCGGACCAGGGCGCGGTACAACCAGCCCGGATGCCGGAGGAAACTCGCCACCTGGCGGACCCGGCTCGCTGGTTTCGGACTGCCGGGAGCCGCCGCGAAACCGTGCGTGAAATCGCGCTCGCGATTGCCGGCGACCGGCGTATCGACCGTCAGCGCGAGCGCGACGTAGCCGGCGGCCCGGCAGCGCTCGATGTAGTCCTCGGTCATGCCGCGATCGCTAAACATGTAGACCTGGTACAGCTTGGGGCAGTCCGCCACCGCAGCCGCGTCCTCGATCGTGGTTGTACCGAGGGTCGACAGCCCATACATCATCCCGTGCTTCGCGGCGGCGCGGATGACGGCCGGTTCACCGTCGGCGTGAAAGAGTTTCGAGGCTCCGGTCGGTGACAGCATCACGGGCCAGTCGATTTTCTGCCCGAACAGCGTCGACGTCGTGTCGATCCGGCTGACATCGGACAGCTGACTCGGCAGGAGCTCGTAGTCGTCGAAGGCGCTGGTATTCCGCCGCAGGGTGATCTCGTCGTCGGCGCCGCCGTCGATATAATGAAAGACCGCGGCCGGCAGCTGCGTCCGGGCGCGGAGCCTCAAGTCTGCAATGTTGCGACACTTTGAAAGATGCATCGGCTGAGAATACCATTACGTCCTGTGTGGCGCCGGGTCGGCGCCTCCCCTCTCGCAAGGTTTCCATGACTTCAACCACATCTGACGTGGCGCGCAACCGACGCGTCGCAACCTGGCTGTTTTCCGTCTGTGCGCTCGTGTTCCTGATGGTCGTACTGGGCGGGTTCACCCGCCTCACCGGTTCGGGCCTCTCCATGACGGACTGGCGTCCCGTCACCGGGATCCTGCCGCCGATGTCCGAGGCCGGCTGGGCCGAGGAATTCGCGAAATACCGGCAGTCGCCGGAGTTCGCGAAGGTCAACTCGCACATGGACGTCGCCGCGTTCAAGGGCATCTTCTGGCTCGAGTACCTGCATCGGCTCCTCGGCCGCCTGATCGGTATCGCGTTCTTCCTGCCCTTCTTAGTCTTCGCGTGGCGCGGTGACATCCGGCCCCGGGAATACCCGCGCTATCTCGCAATGTTCGCCCTCGGCGGGATGCAGGGGCTGCTGGGGTGGTACATGGTCCAGAGCGGCCTCGTCGACGTTCCCCATGTCAGCCAGTATCGCCTCACCGCACACCTCGCACTCGCGTTCTTCGTCTACGGCTTCATACTCTGGAGCGCGCTCTCGCTATGGTTCTCGGCCGACGGCCGCGGCCGGCACCCGTGGTTCGGCCGGACCGCGGCGCTCACCGGGCTCCTGGTCGTCACGATCCTGTCCGGCGGCTTCGTGGCCGGGCTCAGGGCAGGCAAGATCTACAACACGTTTCCGCTGATGGGCGACAAGCTGCTGCCGGACGGGCTTTTCGTCATGACGCCGGTCTTCCGGAATTTCTTCGAGAACGCAACGACCGCGCAGTTCGACCACCGCCTGCTGGCGCTGACGACCTTCACCCTGATCGTCGTCTACTGGTGGCGATCCCGGCGTGCCGCCCTGCCCCGGCGCGCGGCGATCGGCAGCACCGCGCTGCTGCACACGGCATCGCTGCAGGTCATTCTCGGCGTCTCCACGCTGCTCACCAGCGTCCCGGTCGTGCTGGGCGCGCTGCACCAGGCGGTGGCGATGCTGCTCCTGACTGCCGCGCTGTTTCTCACTCACAGCCTCTCCCGCCAGCCCGCCGAGGCCGTCGCTCCCGTGGACGGGTTCCGGGGTCCCGCGAGTCCGCGTCACGCCTGATACGAATACGCACATTTACCCATACCGCTCCCAGCCGCAAACCCGGAGCATAAGCGCATGGAAAAGAACAAGAATCTGAGCGGATTCGATCCGGATCTGATCCGCCGCTACGACAGCCGCGGACCGCGGTATACCTCCTATCCCACGGCCCTGCAGTTCACGCCCGAGGTGACGGACGAGGTCTACATCGCAAATGCGCGGGCGAGCAACGAAAAAGCGCTGCCGCTGTCGCTGTACGTGCACGTGCCGTTCTGCCACTCGCTGTGCTACTACTGCGGCTGCAACAAGATCGTCACGCACAACGAAACGCGGGTCGAGCGCTATCTCGACGCCCTGCATCGCGAGACCGAACTGCAGGCGCCGCTCTTCGACCGCTCACGGCGGGTGGAGCAGCTGCACTTCGGCGGCGGCACGCCGACCTACCTCGACGCCCGGCAGCTCGACCGCCTGTTCCGCTATATCCGCTCCGGCTTTACGCTCGACGAGTCAGAGCAGCGCCAGTTCTCGATCGAGGTCGACCCGCGTACGGTCGACCGCGGCCGTATCGGCGAACTCCAGTCGCTGGGCTTCAACCGCCTGAGCCTCGGAATCCAGGATTTCGACGAGCAGGTGCAGGAAGCGATCAACCGTATCCAGCCGCTCGACGAGGTCGGGGCGCTGGTTGCCGACGCCCGTGAGCACGGTTTCGGTTCGATTTCCTTCGACCTGATCTACGGGCTGCCGCACCAGACCCTGGAGCGCTTCGACAAGACGCTGGATGCGACGCTCGAGATGCGTCCGGACCGGCTCTCGGTCTACAACTACGCGCATCTGCCGAATCGCTTCAAGGGCCAGCGGATGATCGACGAGACGCTGCTGCCGTCACCCGACGCCAAGCTCGCCATTCTCGGCCGAACGATCAAGCGGCTGACCGAGGCCGGCTACGTCTACATCGGCATGGATCACTTCGCGCTGCCGGACGACGAGCTGGCAATCGCCCGCAAAGACGGCAGTCTGCAGCGAAATTTCCAGGGTTACTCGACGCACTGGCACTGCGACCTGATCGCGCTCGGCGTCAGTTCGATCGGCAGCATCGGCAATCTCTACGCCCAGAATACGACGTCGACCGCCGACTACGAGAAGACCCTGGCCAGCGGCCGCCTGCCGATCGTGCGCGGGATCGCCGTCGACGAAGACGACCAGATCCGGGCTGCCGTCATCCAGTCGCTGATGTGCTACGACCACCTGTCCTTCGACAAGATCAGCGAGCGCTTCGGTATCGACTTCAAGCAATATTTCGAGCGGGAACTGGAGGAACTCGCGCCGCTGGAGGCCGACGGCCTGCTGGAGCGCCACGACGACTCGGTCCGCATCCTCGATACCGGGCGCTTCCTGCTGCGCAATATCGCGATGGTGTTCGACCGGCATCTTGCCTTCGCCCCGGCCGAGCGCTTCTCCAAGGCTATCTAGCCGCCGGGACTTCCGTCAGCCAGCCGTGCGTGTCGGGCGCGTCGCCGTAATGGATGGCGTGCAGCGCCTCGCGCAGCCGCAGCGTGTTCCTGCCGGCCTCCCCGTCTTTGACCGTGAGCTCCCTGCCACGGTAGACGAGCATGCCCACCGGTGCGAGCGTGGCCGCAGTGCCACTGAGCGTGGCCTCGTGCGTCTTCACAAGCTCGAGCAACTCGTCGACCGAGATATTGCGCTCGCTGATCCGGTAACCCAGGTCCTTGCCGAGCTGGAGGACGGACGCCCGCGTCATGCCGTGCAGGAATGACGTGTCGAGCGGCTTGGTGATGATTTCGTCGTCGCTGATCAGGAGGAAATTCGCGGCGCCCGTCTCCTGGACGTCGCCGTTCGGACAGAACAGCACCTGCTGCACGCCGTACTTCGCCTTTGCTTCGAGCGTCGGCCCGAGCGCCGCCGCGTAGTTGCCGCCCGTCTTGGTACTGCCCAGTTGCTCGGTCGTCCGGGCGCGCTCCTCGATCAGCAGTTTGAGCGTGCCGGAACTGCTCGCGAAATAGTCGCCGACGGGCGACGCAAGCACGTAGAGCAGCGCGGTGGTCGATGGCGACGCCGCCGCCCCGATATTTTCCAGCGTACCGATCAGCGTCGGCCGCAGGTACAGCGAACCCGGCGGCGACGGGATCTCGTCCATGTGCCGGGCGACCAGTTCGATGACCATGTTCGCGAGCAGATCCGCGTCGGGGACCGGCAGGTACAGCGACCGCGCGCTGGCCTGCATGCGCCGGACGTGATCCTTCAGCCTGAAGATGTGCGCCCTGCCGTCCGCCCAGCGGTAGGCCTTGAAGCCCTCGAAGCAGGTGCTGGCGTAATGCAGGACGTGCGCCGCGGGATGCAGCGACAGCGGGGCGAGCGGTTCGATACGGGGCTCTGTCCACCGCTCATTCTCGTAGCGGGCGGTCGCGAACGAATCGCAGAATTCGGTTCCGAATGTGGTCATGGCACTGATAGTCGTCGTCGGGCGGTCGAGGCCCGGTACTTTGAACCAAGCTCCGGCAAATGGCCATACCCGAAAACCGTTAGTCGCCGGCGCTAAACTGCCACCCGGAGGCTCCACCCGAAACGGGCGCCTGCATTGCCCGCGAAGGGTGGTAATGCAGCGAAACCGCGATAGAATCCGGGTCGTTGGCGGCGGCCGTCCCTGATCGACCGGACGCCGGGACTATCCCGGAGTATCCAACAACCGCCAAGCCTGAGCGCGCATGGACGCCATGCGGAATTCCGGACTCGACACGACAAGAAAGCGCCGATGATCCGCGGAAACAACACCTGTAACAGCGACGAGCCATTACCCCCTCGCGCCCTGCGCTGCCTGCTGCCGGGTATCGTTTTACTGTGCGCGCTGGCAACGGCCCGGGCCGAGGAGACGGAAACGGCCCGCGACGCATCCTGGTACCTGCAGGGCGGCAGCTATATCCACTATAGCGACGACGAGGATTACGAGGGGCCGCCATGGTTCGTCGGCATCGAGCGACGCCGCCCCGGAAAGCCAATCCTGGGTTTCTCGGTATTCAATAATTCGTTCGGGCAGTTTTCCCAGTACGCCTACGTCGGCAAGGCGTTTCACCCGTGGAAACGGGCGCCCGGCGTGCATATCAAGCTCACCGGGGGCATCGCGCACGGCTACAAGGGAGAGCACCAGGACACGTCGCCGCTGAACTGGGGCGACGGCTGGGCTTTCGCCATCGTGCCGACGATCGGCTACCAGAAAGACCGGCTGGGCTGGGATGTGGCCCTTTTGTCCAATTCGGGGCTCCTGTTCCTCGTCGGCGCCGACTTCTGAACGACGAAGCGCGCCGGCTCAGAACGACGGCGGGGTGCAGGCCGAGATCAACTCGCAGGGCTCGGGGCCCGGGTTCCGAAACTGGTGCGGGAGCCGGCTCGAGAAATAGTAGGCATCGCCGGGGTGGAGCACGCTCGAACGGCCGTCGACGATGACCTGCAGGCGACCCGAAATGATCATGCCGCACTCCTCACCGTCATGGACGAGCGCATGCCGGCCGGTATCCGTGCCCGGCGCGTAGCGTTCCTTCAGGAACTGGATCTGCCGTCCGGCGAGATTGGCGCCGACCTGCCGGTAGGAGACGCCGCCCTCGGTGATTTCCGTCAGCTCCCCGGCCCGGAAGACGACCCGGTCGGGCTGTTCCGTGCTGTCGGCGAAAAACTCGCTGAGTTTGACCGGGACGCCGTCCAGGACCTTCTTGAGCATGCTGACCGTCGGATTGAGCTTGCCGGACTCGATCTGGGAGATCGTGGCATTGGCAACGCCGGCCTGCCGGGCCAGCGCACGCTGGGACAGGCCGCGCTGTTCGCGCAGGCGCTTCAGCCTCTCGCCGATGTCCGACTCCATGTGCTCCCCTCCAGTGTTTAGCTTAATAAACAAAAATAGCATTTGGTCATTGAAAATCAATACTTTAAAAACCACAGAAAACAAATTGTTTAACATCGCCTACGGCCATTACACTGTCGTCTTTTGCCGTACGCGGAGATTCCCCCATGAGCGCTTCCCTGCCTCTCGATGCCTACTGGATGCCCTTCACGGCCAACCGGGATTTCAAGTCGAAGCCGCGTGTGATCACCGGCGCCGCCGGCCACTACTACACGGCGAGCGACGGTACGAAGCTCTACGACTCGTTTTCCGGGCTCTGGTCCTGCGGCGTCGGCCACTGCCACCCGAAGATCGTCGCCGCCGTACAGGAACAGGTCGCCACGCTCGATTACGCGATGGCCTTCCAGATCGGCAACGACAAGGCCGCGATGCTCGCGGAGCGGACGGTCGCGATGGCGCCCGAGGGTTTCAGCCGGGTCTTCTTCACCAACTCGGGGTCCGAGTCCGTGGACACTGCCCTCAAGATCGCGCTCGGCTATCACAGGGCGCGCGGTGAAGGCACGCGCACGCGCCTGATCGGTCGCGAACGCGGCTACCACGGCGTGAATTTCGGGGGCATGTCCGTCGGCGGCATGGTGCCCAACCGCAAGGCGTTCAGCGCCAACCTGATTCCCGGAACCGACCACATCCGCCACACGCTCGACCTGTCGAGAAACGCGTTCAGCCGCGGCCTGCCGGCCCACGGCGCCGAACTCGCCGACGATCTCGAGCGTCTCGTCATGCTGCACGACGCCAGCAATATCGCCGCCGTCATCGTCGAGCCGGTCGCGGGCTCGACCGGCGTACTGCCACCGCCGGTCGGCTACCTCGAGCGGCTGCGCGAGATTTGCGATCGCCACGGCATACTGCTGATCTTCGACGAGGTCTGCACCGGCTTCGGGCGTCTCGGCGAGGCCTTCGGCTCACTGCGGGTCGGCGTCACGCCCGACATCATCACGACCGCCAAGGGCCTGACGAACGGTGTCATCCCGATGGGTGGCGTTTTCGTCCGCGACGAGGTCCACGAAGCGTTCATGCAGGGGCCGCCACACATGATCGAGCTGTTCCACGGCTATACCTACTCGGGGCACCCGGTCGCGGCAGCCGCCGGTCTCGCGACAATGGACGTCTACGAGGAGGAAGGCATCTTCGACCAGGCGCGCAGCCTCGAACCACTGTTCGAGGATCTCCTGCACAGCTTCAGGGAACACGACAAGGTCATCGACGTCCGTAACTTCGGGCTGATGGGCGCGATCGAACTGGCACCGCGCGACGGCGCTCCCGGCGCACGCGGCCTGGAGGTGCACAAGCGCGCCTTCTGGGACGAGCAGCTGGTCATCCGTAACGGTATGGACGTCCTGCAGTTCTCGCCGTTCTTGAATTCGAAGCCGGACGAAATGGAAGCGTCGTTCGACGCCGTCCGTCGCATCCTCGACACGCTGGACTAAAGGACCCGATCATGAGTGGGGCACCCGCAACGACCGTCGACGCCGTCAAGACCGTCGGGCATTTCATCGGCGGCCGCGACGTCGCCGATTCGGGGCGTACGCAGCCTGTCTACAACCCGGCGACCGGCGAGGTGACACGCCACGTCGCCCTCGCCAGCGCCGACACGGTTCGCGACGCAATCGCCGCGGCACAAGCCGCTTTCCCGGCCTGGCGCGACACGCCGCCGGCCAGGCGTGCCGCCGTGATGTTTCGTTTCAAGCAGCTGCTCGAGGAGCACGCCGAGGAGATCGCCGGGCTGATAACGAACGAGCATGGCAAGGTCATCGACGACGCCCTCGGCGAATTCGGCCGCGGCGTCGAGGTCGTCGACCAGGCCTGCGGCATCGCCGAGCTTCTGAAAGGCGAGTATTCGAGAAACGCGGGGCCCGGCATCGACACGTGGTCCGATCACCAGCCCTTGGGCGTCGTCGCCGGCATCACACCGTTCAACTTCCCGGCGATGGTTCCGATGTGGATGTTTCCAATGGCGATTGCCTGCGGCAACGCCTTCGTCCTCAAGCCGTCCGAGAAGGACCCGTCCGCACCACTCTACATCGCACGTCTGCTGAAGCAGGCCGGCCTGCCGGACGGCATCTTCAACGTCGTCAACGGTGACAAGGAGGCGGTCGATACGCTGCTCGACGACGCTCGCGTCAAGGCCGTGAGCTTTGTCGGCTCCACGCCGATCGCCGAGTACATCTACTCGACGGGTGCGGCCAACGGCAAGCGCGTGCAGGCGCTCGGCGGCGCCAAGAATCATGCCGTCGTCATGCCGGATGCCGACATCGACAACGCCGTCAACGCCCTGATCGGCGCAGCATTCGGCTCCTGCGGCGAGCGCTGCATGGCGATCTCGGTCGTCGTCTGCGTGGGCAACGAAACGGCGGACCGCGTCGTCGCAGGACTGAAGGAGAAGGCCAACGCGATCCGCGTCGGCAACGGCGTCGATGCAAGCAACGACATGGGGCCGCTCGTGACGCGCGAACATCGCGACAAGGTGCGTGGCTACGTCGATCTCGGCATCGAGGAAGGCGCGGAGCTCGTCGTGGACGGTCGTTCGCTGGTCGTCGACGGCACCGAGGACGGCTTCTTCCTCGGCCCCTGCCTCTTCGATCGCGTGACCCGCGACATGCGGATCTACAACGAGGAAATCTTCGGACCGGTGCTGTGCGTCGTCCGCGCAGAATCCGAGGAAGAGGCCCTGCGGCTCGTCAACGACCACGAGTACGGCAACGGCACCTGCATCTTCACGCGCGACGGCGAGGCGGCACGCTATTTCACCGACAACGTCGAGGTCGGCATGGTCGGCGTCAACGTGCCGTTGCCGGTACCGGTCGCGTACCACAGCTTCGGTGGCTGGAAGCGCTCGCTGTTCGGCGACCTGCATGCCTACGGGCCCGACAGCATCCGCTTCTACACACGCCGCAAGCAGGTGACACAGCGCTGGCCCTCCGGCGGCGTGCGCGAAGCGTCGCAGTTCGCGTTTCCGAGCAACCGCAGCGACTGACCGGGGTGGCACTCGGCCACGTATTCGGCAACACTACCGCCTTGCCGATTCGCGGAGTGTATGAATGACACGCCTTGCCCTACTCGCCCTCGCAGGCTTCATTGCGCCCGCCTTCGCGCAGAACGCCGTCACCTCGATCACGTCGACCGAAGTCGCCCCGGGCATTTACGTCCTGGAGGGCGCTGACGGGTTCGCCGGCGGCAACATGACGCTCCTGACCGGCGACGAGCAGGTCGTCCTGATCGATGACGGTCTCGGCATCGTCGCGGGCATGCTCGTCGAGAAGACTCGCGAGATTGCCGGTCGCGACGTCGACTTCGTGATCAACACGCACGTGCACGGCGACCACACCGGCAGCAACGCCCGCTTCGCGGACAACGGGACCATTGTCATCGCGCACGACAACATCCGGCGCCGCCTCGTTGAGGATTCCACCCCTGCCGGCGGCCCCGGCGGCCTGCCGGTGATCACGTTCAACGACGCCGTCACCTTTCACGTCAACGGTGAAGTGGCGCACGTCTTCCATGTGAAAACGGCGCACACCGATGGCGATGCCGCGATCTATTTCCGGAATGCCAACGTACTGGCGAGCGGCGATGTCGTCTTCCACGGGATATTCCCCTTCATCGATCTCGACAGCGGCGGCGACGTCGACGGCTACATTGCGGCGCAGAAGCAACTGCTCGCCATGATCGACGACGAGACGATCGTGATCCCCGGGCATGGCGGCGTCACGGACAAGGCCGGGATGATCGCCGATATGGCAATGCTCGAAGACGCCCGGATCCGCGTGAAGGCACTCGTCGACAAGGGCATGAGCGCGGACGACATCCTCGCCGCGAATCCCCTCGCCGATTACGACGCCGACTACAGCTGGTCATTCATTACGACACAGCGGATGACCGAAACACTCATACGCTTTTTCAAGGAGAATTGATCCCGAATGATGGACTACGACAAGACCGCGCGATTCGTCGAGAAGCTCTGGGACGACGAGATCATCCCGGAGCTGTGTGACTACATAGAGATCCCGAACAAATCCCCCCACTTCGATCCGGACTGGGAGGCGCACGGCCACATGGAAAAGGCCGTACGCCAGCTCGAAGCCTGGTCGAAGCAGCAGCCCATCCGCGGCATGACGGTCGAGGTCATCAAGCTCGAGGGGCGCACACCGATCCTGTTCATCGACATCCCGGGACAGTCGGACGATGTCGTCCTGCTCTACGGGCACTATGACAAGCAGCCTGAATTCAGCGGCTGGGATCCGGATCTCGACCCGTGGAAGTCCGTCATTCGGGACGGCAAGCTCTACGGCCGCGGCGGCGCCGACGACGGATATGCAACTTTCGGCTCGCTGACGGCGATCCGCGCGCTCGAGGAGCAGGGCATCCCGCACGCACGCTGCGTGGTGCTGATCGAGGGCTGCGAGGAATCCGGCAGCTTCGACCTGCCCTACTACATCGAGCAACTCGCCGACCGCATCGGCGAACCGAGCCTCGTCGTGTGCCTCGACGCCGAGTGCGGCAACTACGACCAGCTATGGTGCACGACGTCGCTGCGCGGCAACCTGACCGGCACGCTGCGGGTCGACGTGCTGACCGAGGGCGTGCACTCCGGGAGCGCGAGCGGGGTCGTCCCGTCCTACTTCCGGATCCTGCGCCAGCTCCTGTCGCGACTCGAGGACGAATCGACCGGCAAGATTACCGCCGGGGCGCTGCACGTCGAGATCCCCGAACAACGCCTGGAGCAGGCACGGCAGGCCGCCGAGACCCTCGGTCCGTCGGTTTTCGAGAAATACCCGTGGGCCGTGGATGCCCCGCGGCTGTCGGAGTCGCCCTACGAGCTGTTGCTGAACAACACCTGGCGGCCGACCCTGAGCGTCACGGGTGCGTCCGGCATCCCCGAACTCGTCAACGCGGGCAACGTGCAGCTCCCCGGGGCGACACTGAAGCTGTCCTTCCGGCTGCCGCCGACCTGCAACGCCGACGCCGCGGCCGATGCCGTCAAGGCGATCCTCGAAGCGGATCCGCCGCCGAACGCGAAGGTGCAATTCACGCCGGACTCGGCGATGGCGGGCTGGAACGCGCCGCCCGTCGCGCCGTGGCTGGAAGCCTCGATGCAGGTCGCGTCCGAGAAGTTTTTCTCAAAACCGTCGATGTACATGGGCACCGGCGGGACGATCCCGTTCATGGGCATGCTGGGTGAGAAATTCCCCGAGGCGCAGTTCCTCATCACGGGACTGCTGGGCCCCAACTCGAACGCGCACGGCCCGAACGAGTTCCTGCACATCGCCACGGGCAAGCGCCTGACGAGTTGCGTCTCCCAGGTCCTGATGGACCACTACGAGGAATTCGCGGGCCGGAAGAAGGCCGCCTAGTGTCCTGTTTGCCTGATTCGTTAACTCTCAGCGCTTTCAGCAGCGCGTCCTGCGAGGCGCGGGCGTGCAGGATTAGCGAGCTACTCCAAGCGACTGCAACACGGCAGGACGCGCTGCTGGGAGCGCCCGCAGGGAAAGCCTGCAAAGCGCGACTGCGGCGTTGCAGCCCTTGGCAAGGGCCAGCCATTACCGGCGGGCTGCGCCTTGCAGTAGCGCTTTGCAGGCTTTCTGAGAGTCAACGAATCAGGCAAACAGGACACTAGCCCGTAAACAGGATCATGATGCCGGCCGCGACGGCCGAGCCGATCACGCCGGCCACGTTCGGCCCCATCGCATGCATCAGGAGGATGTTGTGCGGGTTGGCTTCCTGGCCGACCTTGTTGGCGACCCGCGCCGCCATCGGCACTGCCGAGACGCCGGCGGCGCCGATCAGCGGGTTGATGTCTTCGGTCGATAGCGCGTTCATGAGCTTGCCCATCAGTACCCCGCTGGCGGTGCCGATCGCGAAAGCGACCATACCCAGGACCAGAATCCCGAGCGTACTGACCACCAGGAACTGGTCGGCTGACAGCTTCGAACCCACGGCGAGCCCGAGGAAGATCGTGACGATGTTGATCAGTGCATTCTGCGTCGTGTTCGACAGGCGCTCGACGACGCCGCATTCGCGCATCAGGTTGCCGAAGCACAGCATGCCGAGCAGCGGCGCCGCGGACGGCAGCAACAGGCCGACCAGCACCAGCAGCAGGATCGGGAACAGGATGCGCTCGGTCTTCGACACCTCGCGCAGCTGCACCATGCGGATCTTGCGCTCCGACTCGGTCGTCAGCGCCTTCATGATCGGTGGCTGGATCAGCGGCACGAGCGCCATGTAGGAATAGGCCGCGACGGCAATCGCGCCGAGCAGGTTCGGCGCAAGCTGGCCCGCGACGTAAATGGCCGTCGGGCCGTCCGCCCCGCCGATGATGCCGATCGCCGCGGCTTCCCTGAGGGAGAAATTCATCCAGCCGAGCTCGGTCAGGCCGAGTGCGCCGAGCAACGTGGCGAATATCCCGAACTGTGCCGCCGCGCCGAGAAACAGCGTCTTCGGGTTGGCCAGCAGCGGCCCGAAGTCGGTCATTGCACCGACCCCCATGAAAATGATCAGCGGGAACGCCCCCGTCTCGATGCCGACGATGTACGCAAGGTGCAGCAAGCCGTCCCCGGTGGCGATCCCGGCGCCGGGAATATTCGACAACAGGCCGCCGAAGCCGATCGTGACGAGGAGCAGCGGCTCGAATTTCTTCGCAATGCCGAGGTAAAGCAGCAGGCCGCAGATGCCGAGCATGACGGCCTGCTGCCAGGTGGCCTGGTACAGGCCGCTCCCGAACCAGATCTCGCGGATCATTTCCATGTCGCCGCGCCCGCCGCTCAGCCGAGCGTCACGAGATCGTCACCGACGGCGACGGCGTCGCCCTCCCTGACGAAGACCTGCTGCACGGTCCCGGCGGCCGGGGCAGCCACGACGGTTTCCATTTTCATGGCCTCGACGACGAGCAGCGGATCACCCTCGCTGACCGTATCGCCCTCTGCCACGTGGACCTTGAAAATGTTGCCGGCCAGCACCGCCTTGACGGTTTCGCCGCTGCCTTTCGGCGCAGCCGCCGTGACCGCCGGCGGCTGGGCGCCGACGACCCGGCCGCTCTCGCCTCCGGCCGCCACCTCGACGGTGTAGGTCTTGCCGTCCACGCGCACCGTGTAGGTCGCAGGCTCTTGCGTTGCTGCCGGGACCGGGGCGGCAGCAGGTGTCGCGCCGGCCGCTTCGGGCTCACTGCCCGGGGCGGGTTCGAAGGCACCGGGATTGTCCCGGTTCTCGAGGAACTTGAGCCCGATCTGCGGGAACAGCGTGTACGTCAGGACGTCGTCGATCGCCGCGTCCGCGACACGAATACCGCGCTCGGCCGCGAGCCTTTCGAACTCGGCCGTCTGCGCCTCGAGTTCGGGCTCGAGCAGGTCGGCGGGACGGACCGTAATCGGCTCGCCGCCCTCCAGCACCCGCGCCTTGAGCTTCGCATCGACCGGCGTCGGCGTGGCACCGTATTCGCCTTTGAGGATGCCGGCCGTCTCCTTCGAGATGACCTTGTAGCGCTCGCCGGAGAGGACGTTGATGACGGCCTGGGTACCGACGATCTGCGAGGTCGGCGTCACGAGCGGGAGCATGCCGAGATCCTCGCGAACGCGGGGGATCTCCTCGAGCACGTCGTCGAGCTTGTCGCCGGCGTTCTGTTCCTTGAGCTGGCTCTCGAGGTTCGTCAGCATGCCGCCGGGCACCTGCGCGACGAGGATGCGGGAATCGACTCCCCGCAGGCCACCTTCGAACTTCGCATACTTCCGGCGCACGGTTCGAAAGTACGCCGCGATCTCCTCGATCAGCTGGATGTCGAGCCCGGTCGCACGATCCGTGTTTTCCAGGATCGCGACGAGCGTCTCGGTCGGCGAGTGGCCGTAGGTCATGCTCATCGAGGAAACTGCCGTGTCGATGTTGTCGATACCTGCCTCGGCGGCCTTCACACAGGCCGCGGTCGACATCCCGGTCGTGGCATGGCACTGCATGTGGATCGGGATCGAGACGGTTTCCTTGAGTCGGCTCACCAGCTCGAAGGCCACGTAGGGATTCAGCACCCCCGCCATGTCCTTGATGCAGATCGAGTGCGCGCCCATGTCCTCGATACGCTTGCCGAGATCGACCCAGAGATCGATCGTGTGGACCGGGCTTACCGTGTAGGACATCGCACCCTGCGCGTGCTTGCCGACCTCGAGCGTCGCCTTCACCGCGGTCTCGAGGTTACGCATGTCGTTCAGGGCGTCGAAAATACGGAAGACGTCCACACCGTTGGTCGCGGCCCGTTCGACGAACTTGCGCACGACGTCGTCGGCGTAGTGACGGTACCCGAGGATGTTCTGCCCCCGGAAGAGCATTTGCTGAGGCGTATTCGGCATCGCGGCTTTCAGGCGCCGGATGCGCTCCCACGGATCCTCACCGAGATAACGGATGCACGCATCAAAGGTGGCTCCGCCCCAGGACTCCATCGACCAGAAGCCGACCCGGTCGAGCTTGTCTGCGATCGGCAGCATGTCGTCGATACGCATGCGGGTTGCGAGGAGACTCTGGTGCGCATCGCGCAGCACGAGTTCGGTAATCCCGAGGGGTTTTATTTCACTCATGAAACAGGACCGGAAATGTCAGAAATCAGGATTGGATCGAGCGTCGATGGTGCTCGACGGCGGCAGCTACGGCTGCCACCTGGTCCGCATCGGCTGCAGCCGATGCGGGAATCGGCGCGGGAGTGAGGCGCCGAACGAGGCCGGACATGACGCGCATCGCAACGACGAGCGTCGACAGGAACACGAAGACGGTGCCCATTCCGACGAGCATGAGCTTGAGTCCCTGGTCAATGAGGTCGCCCGTCATGGTGGTGTCGCAGTCGGCTCTCGAGTGGTCGATTATACTCATCGCCCCCGTCGATGCACGGTGCCGCCTTCGCCCGGCTGTCGACTGTGTTAGCGTTGCAACTGCAACCTGTTCCTTGGACTTCGCCGCTGCAGTGAACCGTACATTCGTCATTTTCGCGACGCTACTGGCCGCACTCGCCGCAACGTCCGCCGCCCTCGCAGCCGATTCGGCGGAGCTCGAGTCGGAGCGCGAGAGCGACCCGGACTTCGTCGGTACGGAACGGCCGACGCTATCCGCCGAGGCCATCCCCGACGATGCCGTGATTGGCCGCCTGCTGTTCGAACGGCAGAACGTGTTCGACATGTCCAACCCTCGGGAAAACAACTGGCTTTACCAACTGGCGAACAAGTGGCACTTCGTCACCCGCGAGTCCGTCATCCGGCGCCAGCTCCTGATCGAGGAAGAGACGCCCTATTCCCAGCGGCTGGTCGACGAATCGGGTCGCATACTCCGCCGCAACCAGTATTTCTTCGACGCGGTCGTGCGCCCGGTCGCCGTCGACGGCAATCGTGTCGATGTGGAGGTCGCGACGCGTGACGTCTGGACCCTGGTACCCGATCTCTCCCTTTCTCGCAGCGGCGGCGAGAACCGGACGAAGTTCGGGGTCGAGGAGACGAACCTGCTGGGGCGCGGCCAGCTCGTGCGCCTCGCCCGGATCGATAACGTGGACCGCACGACGACGAGCCTGGAGTTCGCCGATAACAACATCACGAGCAAACGCTGGTCGCTGTTCGGCCGGCTGGCGGACAACTCGGACGGCCGTTCGAACCTCCTCAGCCTGACCCGGCCGTTCGTTGCGCTCGACACGCGCTGGACGGCGGGCACGACGCTGCTCGACGACGTCCGCAACACCCAGCTGTACCGCCTCGGCGACACCGCAGCCGAATTCAGTCACGACCGCGATTACTACACCCTCTTCGGCGGGCGCTCGACGGGTCGCGTCGGTCGCTGGATACGCCGCTACACCGGCGGCGTCGTCTACGATGACAACCGCTTCTCGGAGGTCCCCGATTCCAGCCTCGAGACGGCGATTCCCGCCGACCGCAAGCTGGTGTACCCCTTCGTCGGCATCGAAATCCTCGAGGACGACTTCGAAACGGGTAACAATCGTAACCAGATCGGCAAGACCGAGGACTTTTATCTCGGGACCCGTTTCGCCGCTTCGCTGGGCTGGTCCGACGAAGCCTTCGGCGCCGACCGCGATGCGGCAATCTTCAATGCGAGCCTGACACAGGGTTTCGGCAACTTCTCGACCAGCGCGCTGATCCTCGACCTCGCGGCCAGCGGCCGCCACGAAAGCGGCACGACCGCAAACGCACTGGCCTCGGTCAACGCACGTTACTACTGGCACTGGGCCGAACAGCGAACGTTCTTCCTGACCCTGTCGGCGACGGCAGGGCAAAACCTCGACCTTGACAACCCGGTCCAGCTCGGCGGCGACACCGGCCTTCGGGGCTATCCGCTGCGCTACCAGACCGGGGATTCGAAGTTCCTGTTCACGGTGGAGCAGCGGTTTTTCACGAACTGGTACCCCTTCCGGCTGTTCCGGGTCGGCGGCGCGGTCTTCGCCGATGTCGGCCGGACCTGGGGCCGCAACCCCATCGGCGAACCCGAACTGGGCTGGCTGCGGGACGTGGGTTTCGGGTTCCGCTTCGCGCCGACCCGGGCCTCGTCCAACAAGATGATCCACCTCGACATTGCATTCCCGCTGGACGGGGATTCGAGTATCGACTCGGTGCAGTTCCTGCTCGAATCGAAACGCAGTTTCTGATCCGCTCCGCACGTTATCGGCGTGGCGTCGGGTGGAGGAATGACAATCGGCCGGTTTTCTCCGATCATGCGTCGACCGCTTTCGCGAGGGAGACCCGCCATGCAGGCGCCTGCATTGCCCGTGGCGATCAACGCTTGCCCGGGTAGTGGTCGAGCCCTGGCCGGGCTGCGACTGTCGACTCGCGCTGTCGTCGCCGCTGCCTGCCTTTGCCTGGCCCCGGCACTGTCGCTCGGCGGCGAGCCAGGACCACTCTACCTGTCCGGGAATGCCAGCCGGGTACCGGCGACGGATCTGGACGGCAGAGGCCCCGGGAGCCGGGTCGCAGCGGAAGACAGCCAGGCGGCCAGCGCATTCGCCCGCTTTTCGCTCGGCGCAGCGACGCTCGATCTCGGTGTCGACTACCAGTACACGCACTACGAGTACGATGCCGTCGACAGCCGTAACCGCGACCTGCATCGCGTACAGCTGCCGATCTGGCTGTCGGTTCCCGGTGACGGCTGGCACATCCGGGCGCACGCGGCGCCCGGAATATTCACGTCGTCGAACGTGCTCAAGGATTTCTTCGATCGCGGCAGCCGCGACGACCTCTACGTCAGCGCACGCATCGAAGCGAGCGGCGCCGATCCCTTGCGGCCGTGGCTCGTGGGCGTGGCGCACGATCGCGCATTCGGCAAGTCCACGACCTACCCGGTGATCGGCCTCAACCTTGCGCCGCGTGACGGCGTCGGTATCAGGCTGGCCTGGCCGGACCCCGCGATTCACATACGGCCTTCGGATCGACACAGGATTTCGCTCGAAGTGTTTCCCGCCGGCAGCCAGTGGCATGTCCGTACGGACGACTTCACGAGCGAGTGGGATTACCGTTTCGAATCCTGGCGCAGCCAGCTCTCCTGGAACCTTGGCCTTTACGACGGGGCCAGCCTGGACCTGTCGCTCGGCTACGAGTTCGACCGCCAGCACCATTTTACCGATGACCAGGGTATGCGCGTCGACGCCCGCGCAGAACCGCAATGGTTCTTCGCCGTAGGCTTCAGGCTCGGTAACGGGTCATTGCCGCTGGCGCACGGCTATCACCTCAATCGTCGAGCCGGACTCATGTCGGGGGCCGCGGCGACGAATCATCGGTGAGTTGCAGAATCGCGCCCCAGGCCTCGCCGACGTCAGCGACCCGCCAGCCGTCGATGCCCGCCCGAACGCCGGAGTCCGACGGAAACTCGTCGGTGCCGATCGACAGCAGGAAGAAGCCTTCGCCGTGCTCGGCCAGGTGCCGGCCCGGAGCGGACGCCGGGTCGTGCGGACAGACGAGCACGATCCACGACTCGCCGGCTTTTGAACGCGCGATACGGGAGCCGCGCGGCGGGTGGTCGACGATCTCGAACGGATCGAGACCGAGGGTCGCTTCGAAGCGCCCACAGGCCGCTTCGAGATCGCGGACGACAAAATTGACGTGATGAATGCGCGTCGCCGGCACGCTCAGGCGGCCGTCGGGAACATGCCGGCTTTCGGCAGCATCGCCGGGACGCCGCGGCCGAGTTCGGCTTCGAGCCAGCGACTCGTGTCGATGATCTTCTCGAGCGATACGCCGGTGTCGATGCCGGAGCGGTCGAACATGTAGACGAGATCGTCGGTCGGGATATTGCCGGTCGCCGCCGGCGCGAACGGACAGCCGCCTATCCCGCCTGTACTGGCATCGAGAAACGTTACGCCCGCGTCCAGCGCGGCCTGGGCGTTGGCAAGCCCGGTGTTGCGCGTGTTGTGGAAGTGGCAGCGGATCGGCAGGTCGCCGGTGAGCTCCATGACCCGTCCCAGCAGCTCGGTGACCTGCGCCGGCACGGCGACACCGATGCTGTCGGCGATGCCGAGCTCGGCCGGTTCGGACTCGAGTAGCTGCTCGGCCAGTTCCAGGACGCGGTCGATGCTGACCTCGCCTTCGTACGGACAGCCGAAGGCCGCCGAGATCATGACGTTGGCCCTGCGGCCCTCCGCCTTCGCTCGCCGGCTGATCGCCTGCCAGGCTTTGACCGATTCGCCGGACGGCACACCCTGGTTCTTCTGGTTGTAGGTATCCGTCGTCACCACGACCATGCCGATCTCGTGGATCTTCGTGGTCAGCGCACGATCGAGGCCGCGCTCGTTCATGATGAGCCCGATGTACGACACGTCGTCGCGTTCCGGCAGTATCTCGATCAGCGCCTCGGCATCGGCCATCTGCGGGACCCGCTTCGGATGCACGAAGCTCGCTACCTCGAGACGGCGGATGCCGGCATCGATCGCCATCTCTATGAAGGTCTTCTTGGCCTCGGTCGAGAGGATCTCGGGTTCACTCTGCAGGCCGTCGCGGGGTCCGACTTCGACGATCTGGACGGATTGCTTGCTCATGACGTTCGTGTCCTCAGGTATTCGATGACGACGTCTGCACCGACCACGTCGCCGTACTTCGCGTTCATGTCGAACAGGTTGGCCTCGTGGGGGCCCTCGTGACGATCACCCACGGCCTCGCGTACCACGACCGGGATGAACCCGTGCGAGATCGTGTCGATGCAGGTCGCGCGAACGCAGCCGCTGGTCGTGACGCCGGTGATGATGAGCGTGTCGATGCCATTGGCCGTGAGCGTCGACGCCAGCGAGGTACCGAAAAACGCACTCGCGTACTGCTTCGATATGACGATTTCGCCGGCTGCGGGTTCCATCCCCTCGGGCCAGTCGCCGAGCGGGTTGCCGCGCTCGAACACCTCGAGCGCCGGAACCTTGCGGTAGAACACGCCGCCGTCGGCGCCACCGGACTCGTAAACGACGTTCGTATACATGACCGGGACGCCCGCCCCGCGAGCCGCATCACGAAGACTGAGCGCCACGGCCAGCGCATCCTCCACGCCGGCGTAGAGAGGGCTTGCCTTCGCGAAATAGGCCTCGACGAAGTCGATCAGGATCAGGGCCGGCGAATGGCCGAAACCGAGGCTGCCGTCGAAAGCGCCCCGGTAATTCTCGTTGAGATCGTCGTCGCTCATGTCATGCGGTAATGCGGCACCGGCGCGCCATCAGGCGCGCCGGTGCACTCAGCAGGGTCTCCGCCGACTAGAAGTCGTACTGGAAGTCGACGCCGTAGCCACGCAGTGCGGCAGGATGAATGAACGATCCGCCGAATTCCGGCGCCGGGATGACTTCCTCGAGATAGCGCTCCTCGGTCAGGTTGCGTGCCCAGGCGACCAGCGACCAGCGCTCGCCCCGGATGCCGGCGCGCAGGTTCAGCGTGCCGTAGGCGTCACGCTTGGCTTTCGAGAAGTTCTGGTTGACCGCACCCGGAAGCAGGCCGAATGCCTGCCAGATCGTCGGCGTCTCCTCGCCCTGCAGGGTGTGGAACCACATCTCGCCGACGTACTGGTAGTCGGCGCGCGCGAAGAAGTCGAAGCTCGGGCCCATCGGCAGCGTCAGCTGCGCACCGAGATTGGCGGTTTCGCCCGGCGCCTGCGGCACCTCGTTGCCGACCGTGAGCGGCCGGTTGGTGTTCTTCTCGATCTCGGAGTCGAGCAGGCCGATGCCGCCGAACACCGAGAGGTAGTCGGTCGCCAGCCAGTTGAAGTCCGCCTCGAAGCCCTGGATGTACATCTCGTCGATCGTGGTCACGACGCGCTGGATGCCGAAGGGACCGGCAAAGAACTCGAAGAACTGGTTGTCCTCGACGTCAGTGCGGAAAACCGACGCGTTCAGCTGCAGCTGGTTGTCGAACCAGCTCGACTTGATGCCGAGTTCGAAGGCGTTGGAAACCTCCTTGTCGTAATCGTCGTTGATCGTCAGCCCGGCGCCAACCAGCTCACCCGGGCCGCCGAAGCCCTCGTTGAACCAGAAGTTCAGCAGGTCGGCAGTACCGAGGTTGTTGAAGCCGCCGCTGCGGAAGCCGATGCCGTAGCTCGCGAACACCGTGAGGTTCTCGGTAGCCGACCAGCGGGCCGTCAGCTTGGGCTGGAACTGTTCGAACTTGCGCGACCGGTCCGGAATGCCGTCCGGGTTCGCGAGGAAGCCCGGGTTGATCGGTCCGGGCTGGCCCGTGACCGGATCCAGCGTATTCACGTTGAGACCGGATGCCGCCACGTTCGGGACGTTGTTCGAGACCTTGCGATCCTCTTCGTCGTAGCGCATGGCGAGCGAGACCTCGACGGTGTCGGTGAAGTCGTAGGCGAGCTCACCGAATACGGCTATCACGTCCGTATCGAAGGTATCGTCGAACAGGATGTCCGTCGGGTTCGGCCCCGTCGGGTCGACGTAGGACTGCCGCAGGAAGCCCTGTCCCTGGTCGGCACCGTAGTTCACGACGACGTCACGCTCGATCTGGGCGGCGTAGACGCCGGCGATCCAGCGCAGCGGCTGATCCTGGGGCGACGTGAAGCGCAGTTCGAAGCCGGTGTCTTCCTGGTTACGCTCCTGGTACTGGTAGCCGTCGCAGGCGGTCGGCGTGTAGGGGCCGTAGACGCCCGCGAAGTCCGTCGGACCGCCATTACTCCCCGGCAGCACGATGAAGGGTGCGCCGAACGGCCCGAACAGGTCCTCGCGCCCTGCACCACCGGCCTCGACAGGCAGGTTGTTCAGCGTCGCACGATCGTTCTGGCAGGCCGGCGTCAGCTCGTAGCCATAGAACGTCGCGGCCGTGCCGTCGGAGAGCAGGTACTCCTCGAGGTTGTTGTAGGAGAAGAGTGCCGTCACGTCCACGCCACCCCAGTTCCAGTCAGCCTTGATCGCGAAGTCCTGCGTCTCCTGCTCGTTCTCGCCGGGCACGTTGAAGGCAAAGCGGATCGGCGCCGTGTTGACGTCCTGGTAGAAGGCCGGGCTGCCGAATGCGGCCTCGAAGGCCGGGATCGCGAACGCAGCGTTGAAGTTGATCGCGCCGCCGGAAACTTCAGAGGCGCCGGCACGGATGTCGAGCTTCAGGTTGTCGTTGGGCGTAATG
>JAZBNZ010000012.1:0-11724 GCA_036350895.1 Woeseiaceae bacterium | reverse complement strand
TGCTCGAGCGAATCGCGCGCGAGATCGCGGATACGCTCTCCAAAATGGGCATCTGACCCGCTTCCGCCCGTCCGCTCAGTCGGGCGTCATCCAGACCTTTTCGTAGAGTTCCGTGACGCCCGCGTCGCGGAACTTGGGCGGCATAGCCGCGGAATCGTCGTAACGATCCCGAAGCTCCAGCCGGGGCCACCGTTCGAGCAGTTCCGCATCCGGGACGGCAAACGGCGGGCCGTTGGTATTCCCGGCGGCATATTCAAGGGTAATCACACACTGCAGGGCGTCCGGGGTCAGTCGCGCGAGCGTGTGCCCGGCGTAACGCGGCCTGAGCTCCGGGGGCAGCGCAACCAGCGCGCCGCGATCGTAGTGAGCATCGAAGCCGGTCTCCTCGAAATCGAAATAGTCGCCACAGACCAGCCTCAGCGGCAGCTCGCGCGCGGCATACACCGGCATTGCGGCCGAGCGCTCCTCGGTGAAAGGCAGGCCGTGTTCGGCGAAGAAGGCCTCGGCCGCAATCGGCGAGAGCTCGACGCCGGTCACGCGATTGCCCTTTTCCGCGAGCCACAGCAGATCGGCCGATTTCCCGCACAGCGGTACCAGCACGTTCCGCCCGGAGACCGACCAGTGGGCCTTCAGGCCCCGGTTGCCGTGGGTTTCGTGCCAGCCGATCTGGCCCTGTCGCCAGCGGTCGAGCCATGGATTGGACACTGATATTCCTCGTGTTGTCGGGCCGCCAAGTTTACCGGCCCCGGGGTCGGCGTTACCATGCGCGGCACCCTGCGAGAGCACATCCAGACGAAGGAAGGACATGGCAACCAGGATCGACGGCAAGGCGATGGCGGCGACCATCAGCGCACGGATTACCGAGGAAACGAGCGCACTGAAGCAGCAGCACGGCCTGGTACCCGGGCTCGCGGTCGTGATCGTCGGCGAGGACGCCGCCAGCCAGGTCTATGTGCGCAACAAGCAGCGCACGGCCGAAGCCTGCGGCTTCCATTCCGTCAAGCACGCGCTGCCCGCCACGGTCGGCGAGGCTGAACTGCTCGAGCTGATCGACTCGCTCAACGGCGACGCGGCGATCCACGGCATCCTCGTGCAACTGCCGTTACCGGAGCATATCGATGAAACGCGCATCACCCAGTCGATACTGCCGTCCAAGGACGTCGACGGCTTTCACTACGTGAACATCGGCAAGCTGACCGCGGGCGCGACCCGGGACGCCTTCGTGCCGTGCACGCCGGCCGGCTGCATGCTGATGATCGAGGAGCAGCTCGGTAAGGATCTCTCCGGCAAGACCGCCGTCGTCATCGGCCGCTCGAACATCGTCGGCAAGCCGATGGCCGCCCTGCTCCTCGCGGCGAATGCCACGGTCACGATCTGCCACAGCCGCACGCCGGACCTTGCCGCCGTCGCGCGCGGCGCCGACATCCTGGTTGCCGCGGTCGGCAGGCCGCACATGGTCGGCGGTGACTGGGTCAAGCCGGGTGCGGTCGTGATCGACGTGGGCATCAACCGGATCGAGATAGAGGACGGTGGCGAAAAACGCTCGAAGCTGACCGGCGACGTCGACTACGACGCCGCGATGGAAGTGGCGGCCGCCGTGACGCCGGTCCCCGGCGGCGTCGGCCCGATGACGATCACGATGCTGATGTCGAACACGCTCCGCGCGGCGCGGCTGCAGCACGGCATCGATGCCTGATCCCGAAAGCGGCATGCTCGCCTGCCGGGAGGGCTTCCGCACGATCTGGCTCGACGGCGACGGCGATGTTCGTATCATCGACCAGCGCAAGCTGCCGCACGACTACGTCGTCGTCGGCCTCACCGACTGGCGGGACGGTTACACGGCGATCGCGGACATGCTCGTCCGCGGCGCGCCGCTGATCGGCGCAACGGCAGCCTACAGCCTGTACCTGGCCGCCCGGCAGGGCGGCCGCTCCGAGGTGGAATCGGCAGCGGCGCGGCTCGCCGAATCGCGCCCGACCGCCGTCAATCTCCGCTGGGCGATCGACCGGGTCCTCGCGCGTACCGCCAGGGAAGCGGATACGGCGCTCGCCGACGCCGTTGCCGACGAGGCCCGGGCGATCTGCGACGAGGACGTCGAGATCAGCCTCGGCATCGGGCGGCACGGGCTGGAACTGATCCGCGACATCGCCGACCGGAAAGATGGCGAACCGGTCAACGTGCTGACGCATTGCAATGCGGGGGCGCTCGCGACGCTGAACTACGGCACGGCAACGGCGCCGGTCTACCTTGCACACGAAGCCGGCATCCCGGTACACGTGTGGGTCGACGAGACGCGGCCGCGCAACCAGGGCTCCCAGCTGACGGCCTACGAACTCGCGCACAACGGCGTCCCTCACACCCTGATCGTGGACAACGCGGGCGGCCACCTGATGCAGCACGGCAAGGTCGACCTCGTCATCACCGGCACCGACAGGACCACGCGCAGCGGTGACGTAGCCAACAAGATCGGCACCTACCTGAAAGCCCTCGCCGCCAGGGACAACGGCGTGCCGTTCTACGTGGCATTACCGTCCACGACGATCGACTGGGGCATCGACGACGGCATCCGCGATATTCCTATCGAGGAGCGCGACCCGGCAGAAGTGACGGACGTCTACGGCATCAGCGACGGCCGGCGGACCACGGTGCGGACGATCGGCAGCCGGACGCCGGTGGCCAACTACGCGTTCGACGTCACCCCGGCGCGCCTCGTCACCGGACTCGTTACCGAGCGCGGCATCGCGAACGCCAGCCGCGAGGGCCTGGAGGCGCTCTTTCCCGAGTTTGCAGGGGCTCCGTGAGGCCGTGGCGATCGACGAAGGCTATATCAAGTACGTCAGCCGCTGGACCGAGGGGCCGGCGCCCGCCGCGGCGCTGACGGCCGAACTCGAGCGCTGGCGCAAGCCGCTCTTCGACGCCGGCCTGGTAGGCCACTATGCCGACCTCGGCGTCGGCTACGGCAACCTGAGTATTCGTGCCGGCGAACCGGGGCAGTTCATCATCACCGGTACGCAGACCGGTCACCTCGAGCGGACGGCGCCCGGCCACTATGCGCTCGTCACGAAGACCGACATCGTGCACAACACGGTCTGGTCGACCGGCCCGGTGCGCGCGTCGTCGGAAGCGATGACGCACGCGGCGATCTACGCGCTGTCGACGGCCATCAACGCCGTGGTGCACGTCCACAGCGCGGCGCTCTGGCAACGCTGGCGCGACGTCCTGCCGACGACCGGTGCCGACGTCCCCTACGGCACGCCGGCGATGGCGGCGGAGTTCACGCGGCTCTGGACGAGCGGGCACTTCCGGGAGAGCGGGCTCGCGGTAATGGCGGGGCACGAGGAAGGCATCGTCAGCATCGGGCAAGACCTCGCCGAGGCCGCCGAGCGGGTCCTCGCGCTGGCGGCATCGGACTGAGGGCTGGTCGGGCGACCGACGTCAATCAGGCTCCTGGCGACGGTCGTCGACCGTCACCGTCGGCCGGACGGGATCGGTTTCGTTGAGGAGCATCGTCCTGACCTTTTCGAGCGTGCGCGCGTTCGGGCGCAGCGCTTCCAGCCTGTCGATATCCCGGGCGGCAGCGGCATAATCGCCGCGGAAGATATGCACCAGCGCGCGATTGTTGTACGCGCGCCAGTTGTCGTCATCCGTGGCGATGACGCGGTCGCAGAAGCCGAGCGCAGCCGCGTAGTTTTCGAGCATGACGTAGCCCGCGCAGAGATTGGCCCACGCCGCGATCCGGTCACGCTCGCGCGTCGGCCGTGAGAGACCCTCCAGGGTCAGGCGGACACCGGTCTCTGCGTCGCCGGCCATCAGCGCGGCCGCACCATCGGCCAGTGACACGTTGGCGGGACCGACCACCGTCTTGCTCTCGGTCGCCGTGGCCTGCCCGGCCGCGACCGCCAGCAGGCAGAGCGACCAGGAGACCGGCAGGATGCGCATGACGCCTGCCTACGACTCCAGGTGCCGGGTGAAGAAACCGAGCGTCCGCTGCCAGGCGAGCTCGGCGGCCTCGCTGTCGTAGCGCGGCGTGGTGTCGTTGTGAAAGCCGTGGTTCGCACCGGCGTAGACGAACTGCTCGTAGTCCTTGCCCGCCTCGTCGAGACCGGCCTTGAAATCCGGCCAGCTCGCGTTGACGCGCTCGTCGAGCTCGCCGTGATGAATCAGCAGCGGCGCCTCGATGGACGCTGCTTCGCTGCCGGCCGGGTGCCGGCCGTAGAAGGCTACCCCGGCGCCGAGGTCCGGCCGCTCGACGGCCATCTGCATGACGACGCCGCCGCCGTAGCAAAACCCGACGATACCGGCCTTGCCGCTACAGTCGGGATGCTCCTGCAGGAAGTCGATCGCCGCCGAAAAGTCCTCGAACATTTCCCGCGGGTCGCGCTCGCGCTGCATCTGCCGGCCGTCGTCGTCGTTGCCGGGGTAGCCCCCCAGCGGGAACAGCGCATCCGGCGCGAAGGCAATGAAACCGGCGACGGCCAGCCGTCGGGCAACGTCCTCGATGTAGGGATTGAGGCCGCGGTTCTCGTGCACCACGACGACCCCCGGCAGCTTGTGATCGATAATGGCGGGACGGGCGTAGTAGCCCTGCATTACCCCGGCGCCCTTCGCCGAGGCGTACTTCTTGTAGCTGACCGTGATCGACTCGTCGTCGGGGTCGACCTGCCGGGCCAGCGCATAGTCGGGGCTGAGCGCCGCAAGCACGCCGGCGGCGGAGACACCGGCCGCCGTCAGGCCGGCCACCCGTTCCAGGAATTGCCGCCGGCTGATCATCCCGTGGACGTAGCCGTCGAACAGTTTCAGGATTTTCGGATCGAAATCGTTGCTGTCTGCCATGGTGAGCCCCGGAACCTGCGTGAATGGGCATCCATTCTAGCAGCCCCGGGACCGGCTTCACCTCAGTCCTCGGGCAGATCGACCTGGCCGGCGACGGCCGAATGGTTGATGCTCCCGGAACCACCGTCGATGACCGTGAAGTCGCCGCCGATGTCCGTAACGTAGATCGAACCGGAGCCGTCGTCGATGACCACGTCGCCCGAAATACGCTCGAGCGTCATGCTGCCGGAACCGTCATCGATGTCCACGTTGCCGGTCACGTCGCTGACCTTGATCGAGCCGGAACCGTCGTCGATGCTCACGTCGCCGCTGTTCGCGATCGTGATCGAACCCGAACCGTCGTCGATGGCGACGGCCGCGCCGGTGCCGACGACCTCGATTGAACCGGAGCCGTCGTCGATAAGCAGGTCGATGCCCTCCGGCATCCGGATCTCGAGCGCGATGGCGCCCCGCTTGCCGAAGCTCATCGCATCGCGGAAGTCCGCGACGAGCCGCGCCCGGTCGCCGTCGCGTTCGAGCGTCAGCACCATGCGTTGCTCGATGAAGCTTGCGGCCTTGTCACCCTCGGCACCCTCCACCAGCACCGTGGCCGTGACGTCGATACTTTGCGTGCCGTCGACGCCGGCGATCGCAAGGCTGCCGGCGCCGGCTTCGATCTCGAAAGAGGTAATGCCGGCCGTCGCAAGGGTCAGGTCGCGTTCTTCCCGGTAGTCGTAGTCTTCCCAGTCCGCGAGCGCCGGGGCCGCGAACAGAATCACAAGGAACAGGGTAGTCGTGCGCATGAGACTCTCCGTTTTCTGGTTTCGTCTCTTTACGATGCCGCCCGGCGGCATCCGGTTGCAAAAACGCGTCCGGCGGGCCGCGGCCGGCAGTTCCCTAGCCGCCGGAAGGCGTCACGTCGGCCGCGAGTCCCATCGCACGATCCACGGTCGCCGGCGCGATGTTGCCGCCGCAGATCAGGGCCAGGACCTTGCGGTCCCGCAGGCTGTCCGCTCGCATCGCGACCGCGGCCAGCGTCATCGCAGCGGCCCCCTCGACCAGCATGCCCTCCTCTCGATGCAGGTCGCGGATAGCGACCGCAATGTCCCGCTCGGGCACGAGCACGAACTCGTCGGCGAGGTCCCGGACCAGGTCGAAGGTGATCGTATCCGCCTCGACACCGCCGGCGGTGCCGTCAGACAGCGTCGTCTCCTCCGCGACGTCCACGACGCGGCCTGTCTCGACGGAGACCGCCATGACCGGCGACGCTTCCGGCTGTACCGCGACGATATGAATGCCCGGACGCGCCGACTTCAGGACGCTCGCCACGCCGGCGAGCAAGCCCCCGCCGCCGACGGCGATCACGGCGACGTCGATGTCGGGCATGTCTTCCAGCAGCTCGACGCCGATCGTGCCCTGGCCCGCGATCACCTCGGGATCGTTGTAGGGTGACAGGTAGAACATGCCCTCTGCCTCGGCATGAGCCCGCGCGTAGAGCTCGGTATCGAGCCCGTTGTCACCGTAGAGCTCCACCGTCGCGCCGTACTCCCGGATCGCGTCGAGCTTGCGCTCGGACACGTGCTTCGGCACGAACACGATCCCGGGGACGTCGAGAACCTGCATTGCCCGCGCTACCGCCGCCCCGTGATTGCCGCTCGAGGCAACGACGACACCGCGCCGCCGCGTCGCCGGATCCAGCGTCAGCAGGCGATTCAGGGCACCGCGGAACTTGAACGAGCCGGTGTGCTGCTCGTTCTCGCATTTCATGAGGACCGTGGCCGCGGTCCGCCGGGAGAGCGCCGGGTACGGCCGCAGCGGCGTGTGCACGACCTGCCCGGCAAGCCTCGTTGCCGCCGATCGCGCCGCGGCTGCCGCCTCGGCTATCGTCAATGGGTCTGGCATCGGCTACTCCTGCCGTGGGGGATGCCGGTTTTCCCGCACGGTGACTTTGCGTGATGAACTGCGGCTACCGCTCGATGCGATACGTCAGGTCGATGCCGGACGCGTTTTCTCCCGACGTCGCCCGGATACCGAAGCCGCGCTTGAGATCATAGCGTGCGCTGATGATGTTCTCACGATCGAACACGCCGACGCCGTAGCTCAGGAACAGGCGGGGCGCAATGTAGGTTCCGAAGTCGATGGCGCCCACCCCCTGCTCGGCATTGAAATCGTTGCCGGTGACGAGCAGCGTCAGCGCGCGCTCCTCGGTCGTCATCGGGTAGGTATACGCCTCGATCGTCGGGCGACTGAGCGGCCCCTGCACGAGCACGCCCGCCCGCTTGACCTGCGAGTTGCCGAAGATTTCCCGCGTGGCCCGAATGTCGAGCAGGGGGTCCGTGACGGGCACGGACGGGAAGCGGACCGCACCCTCGGAGATGTCAAGCACCTGGCCGAAGGCCTGCACCGTGCCGTTGATGGCGTAGCGGCCGTTGCCGATCGGCACCGGGTCGCCCGACCACTCGAACTCGGCCCGGCCGGCAATCGAAGCGCTCGCGCGATCGAGGACAACCCTGACGTCATCACCCATCCCGAGCTCAAGATTGCCGAAAATTTCGATCGCGGCCGGTTTCTCCTCCGTGACTCCCGCATCCGGCAGCGAACCCGAGACGATCACGACATCCTCGCTCTCGTCGACGCGCGAGGTCGCCAGGTTGACCGGTCGCACGCGCGCCCGGGGAATGTCGAGCGTGCCGTCGATGTCGAGACGCCGGTCCCGGTAATCGAGTCTCAGATCCGCATCGGCGACCGCGCTCACGTCCGGCAGGTCGATCACCGCAAGCTCGCTGCCGCGGATGCCGACGTGAATGCCGGCAGCCTCGCCATTCGCGCTGCGGGTCGTCGTGCGGATCTCGCCGCGGCCCTCGCCGGCGCGGAACGACCCCTCGAGATCGACGTGGCCGTTCTCGTCGAAATCCGCCCTCAGGTTGACTGCGGACAGGCTGAGACCGAGCGGGAAGTACGTCGCCGCGGCATCTTCCAGTACCGCCACGCCGAGCACGGCAGGTGCGTCGACCGTGCCGCCGATCGTGACGTCCAGGTCGAGCTTGCCGCTTGCATCCTGGGTATCGGGAAGCACCACGGCAAGGACATCCACGTCGCGGGTGCGGGCCTGGAGCGAGCCCTCCACGGGGCTCGCGACGCCGCGTGCGAGGTCGGCAATCCGGAAGTCACCCTTCAGGAAGCCGTCGGCGCCGACAGGCAGGTCTAGCCGCCCGGACAGGAGCTGCCCGGCTCTGACCTCGAAATCGAGGACTCCGGCACCGGTCTCGAGATCGAGGCCGGGAAAACGCGAACTCCTGAGCGTCCCGGCGGAAAACCCAAGCGCTCCCCGACCGTCCGCCCTGTCCCCGGCGGGCTGCCGCCACACCACCGAACCCGAGACGGTTTGCTCGAACTCGAAGCCTGTCTGCAGGAATGCGTTGAGCACGTCGACCGGCACCTCGACCGCCTCGGCTTCCAACGTGATGCCTCGCTCGGCGCCGACGTCGAGAACGGCGCACAGCGTGCCGCGCAGACTCCCCGACAGGCACAAGCGTTCCAGGACGACAGCGTCCCGCCACAGCCGAACCGGTGCCGGCGCATCCAGGCTGCCCCCCTCGCCGGTCCGCATCGCCATGGACAACGCGCGAATCTCGCCCGTCCACGGGAGGACGGCCGGCGTGTCGGCAAAGGAGCCCGCCATCGCGAATTCGACCTCGCTGTCGAGCGCCTCGAAGCGAAGCGACAGGTCCTGCTCGTCGGCCTCCAGCGTCGCAAGCATTCGGACGGTCTCGAGCCGGCGCTGGCCGATAGCGACTTCGCCGGCCCGGGTATCGATCACGACGCCGCCAGTCGCGGTCTTGCGGCTGTTGATCGCAACGTCACTGATGCGAAGATCATCGATCCTGACAAAGCGGCTGCTGCCGGTCAGCTCGAGGCGCGGCGGCATGCCGCCCCACCCGACGTTACCTTCGAGCTCGACATCGCCCCCCAGCGACGCTCCGTAGCGAGCCAGGTCCGGGACATTCACGGAGAAGCTCATGCCGGCCGGAGCGTACAGGTCACCGTCGGCTTTCACTTCCGCCGCGCCGTGTACTATCCGGAAGGCGTCGGCCGAGAGCCCGTCGCGCGAGACAGCCACCCGGCCACCCCCGGCCAGCGGTTGGTCGAGTATCGTACCGCGCAGGTCGAGAATCTCGAGCGCCACGCTCGCCGGCGAATCGATACTGGCCGCTGTCACGCGCGTGGTGAGAATTCCCGGATACGCAGGTGCCAGCACGGCAGTCCTGAGCCCCCTCACGCTGGCCTCGGCCTGCCACTCGAACTCGTTCGACCAGTCGAGCGCCGCCGCCCCGTCGAGCAGGCCGCCGAAGACCTCGCCGTCGACGATATCGATCGTCGCCGCCCGGGTCGTCCCGGCACCGCGCATCCGAAACCGTCCCTCGGCAACATCGGTGGCCGCCAGCACGGTACTGACCTCGGCCTGCCAGTCATCGAGCGTTCCGGACAGCGTTGCCTGGCCCGAGGGGCTCTGCAGGCGCGCATCGGCGGCCAGCAACGGCCAGCGCAGTTGGCGCCAGCCGAGCTCGGCCATCACGTTGCGGGATGCCAGGTCGAACTCCGCTGCCAGCGACAGCGTGGCAGGCGCCCCGGCGAGCCCGAATTCGCCCGCGGTAACGACGAGGCGTTCGGGCGACAGATCGACCCCGGCGCGGCCCGCCACGGTGTGCGGCGCGTCGAGCGCGGGCAGCCACGCCTCCAGTGCGAGCCGCCGCAGTTCGACCGTGCCTGCGAACCTTGTGGGCGTACTCAGCCTGCCCCGGATCTCCGCGTCGAAGGACGGATGCCCGAGGCTCAGCGACTCGACGTCGAGGGCCTGCAGGGAGCCGGCAGCCAGGAGATCCAGGTGCAGCACGCCATCGGCGCCGTCGACCATGCCGAGCACCTCGCCCGCCAGGTCGATCTCGAAACGCTCGAGACTGCCGGACGTCTCCAGTTCGACATCGCGAACGACGAGACCTCGCGAGTCGACGACCTCGTATCTCGTCAGCGTCGCCTCGAGATTCCACGCGGGCTTGCTGAGCACGCGCAGCACCTCGCCGCTCACGGCGAGGCCCGCGCCGGTCTCGGTGAGCTCGATACCGAGCCGCTCCAGCGAGCCGTCGACTCGCAGCGCGACGTCCAGCGCGTTCGGCAAGCCGGTCAGCGCCGGGTCGGCAGCGACGTCGACCGCGGCGGTCAGGTCGAACGGCGGCTGCAGCAGCAGGTCCGCCAGCGCCGTTGCCCGGAGATCGTCGCGTTCGACGGTCAGCGACCTGACGTGAATCCTTTCGTGCCAGTCCAGCGAGAGTCGCAGCCGATCGATGTCGATCAGCTCATCACCCTGTCGGCTGAGAACAAAGCCCGCGATGGCCGCATCGTCGACCGTCACGGCAAACGGCAGCGCGAGCGACTCGACGATGCGCTCGCCGTCCGGCGGGTCAGCGGAAACCCTGTCCTCGCCCTCACCCGGCAACTCGACCAGCAGGCCGTCCGCCTCGGCCGCTGCCACGACGAGTGTCAGCGGGAACAGGTCGACGTGGGCCTCGAGGCTCAGTCGCCGCATGCTGACCCGCACGGCGTCATTCGCATAGGCCGGCATGTCCACGACGAGCCCGCCGGCAATGCTGCCCTCGACCGTGCCCCAGGACAGCGCGCCTCCCGTCGCGGACTGGACCCGTGCCAGCACCCAGCGTGCGCCCGACTGCGTATTGAGGACGCCCCAAACCCCCGCCACCGCGACGCTTGCGAGGGCGAGCAACACGATGGCAGCGCGGCGCAGCGTCACAGGAGTGCCGTCCCGATCGTGAAGTGGATGCGCCACGGGCGGCCTTCGAAATCCACGGCCTGCGCGACATCGATGGATATCGGTCCCGCGATCGAATACCAGCGCACGCCAACGCCAATACCGGTCTTGAGCTGGGGTTCCGACCAGTCGTTGAACGCGTTGCCGATATCAGCGAAGACCGCCGCCGACCAGCGCTGCGCCAGCCGCATCTCGACTTCGACGCTGCCGGTCAGCACATTGTTGCTGCCGACGTTGTTGTTGCTGAGCTGTTCGAAACCGTAGCCGCGCACGCTCCCGCTGCCGCCCGTACGGAACCGGTAGAAGGTCGGCATGCGGGTGACCGACAGTTCGACCGTATCGGATAACGAATCGCCGAGATCGAGCTGTACCTCGTCGACCCGGCTGTCCGTGTAACCGACCTCGCCCCGCACGAGAAACTTGAATCGCTCGCCGACGCGATAGATTCGCCGGGTCGCGAGGTAGAGCTGGGTGAAGCCGGAGTCCTCGTTCTCGGTGTACAGGGAGGTGAAGGCCCAGAACGTATCGCGCTTGCCCCGGATATCGAAGCCCTTGCCCTGCACGTCCACCCACCGGACCTCCAGGCCGGTCGATGCGGCCGTATCGCTGCCGCGGACGACATCCTCGATATCACCTGCCGTGATCGATACGCCTTCCACGACCCCGCCGACGGCATACTCGTTGCGGGTGGTCAGCACCTGGCCGAACAGCGTGGTGAAAATCTGCTCGTCCCCGCCCTGCCGGTTGCGAATGGCGAGTTCGCCGAAGCGCACATGCAGGTCCTCGATGTTGCCGTTGGCGACCTGGATGAAGTTGGTGTCCTCGTCGCTGCGCTTGACCTCGAGGTCACGGTTTTCCGCGCGCGCCGTGCTGTCGACCAGCCAGTAGTGCCGGCGGGTTGCCGGGCGCGGAATCCGGTACGTCGCCCGCAGCGCGGTCTCTTCATCGACCTCTCTCCAGCCGAGGCCGATATCGATGCGGTCACCCCGGGACGACATGGGGTGGCGGCTGAAGTTCGTCTGCAGGCGTATACCCGTATCCGAGCCGACCCCGATGGCGCCCTGGTAACGATTCCGGAACTCGGTCTC
>JAZBNZ010000011.1:0-31258 GCA_036350895.1 Woeseiaceae bacterium | reverse complement strand
CAAGGTGTTCCCCACGACGCTGACGCTGGTTGCGACTGCGACAGATCTCTCGCCGCCGCAGGGGATCGCCGAAGTCCTCAACACGCTCCTGTTCAAGATCGTCGACAACCCCGTCAACGCGATCGCGACGGCAAACTACATCGGCATCCTCGCGTGGGGTATCGCCCTCGGCCTGTTCCTGCGGCACGGCGCGGACTCGACCCGGGCAATGCTGTCCGACCTGTCGCACGCCGTGACGCATATCGTGCAGATCGTCATCCGGCTGGCACCGGTCGGGATCTTCGGGCTCGTGGCCGGCAATCTCGCCGCGGAGGGCCTCGGCGAGCTCGGGAAATACGCCCAGCTGCTCGCGGTCCTGCTGGGCAGCATGCTGCTGATGGCGCTCGTCTTGAATCCCGCGATCGTCTACGCGAAGACACGCCGCAATCCCTACCCGATCGTGCTGACGGCGCTGCGCGAGAGCGGCATCACGGCCTTCTTCACGCGGAGTTCGGCCGCGAACGTGCCGGTCAATCTCGCGCTGTGCGAGCGGCTCGAACTGGAGGAGGACACCTACGCCGTGTCGATCCCGCTCGGCGCCACGATCAACATGGGCGGCGCCGCGATCACGATCACGACGCTGACGCTCGCGGCGGCAAACACGCTCGGGATCGAGGTCGATTTCCTCACGGCGCTGCTCCTCTCCGTCGTCGCCGCCCTGTCGGCCTGCGGCGCCTCCGGTGTGGCCGGCGGATCGCTGCTCCTGATACCGCTCGCCTGTTCGCTGTTCGGAATATCGAACGACGTGGCGATGCAGGTCGTGGCGGTCGGCTTCGTCATCAGTATCCTGCAGGACTCCGCCGAGACGGCGCTCAACAGTTCCACCGACGTCGTGTTCACGGCCGCGGTGGCAGGGAAGGAAGTATGAAAAAGCTATCGATCGTTCTCACGGCGGCATTCCTCGTCGCCTGCACCGGGGTGCCCGACGGCGTCGAAGTGGTCGACGACTTCGAGCTGGAGCCTTACCTCGGCACCTGGTACGAGATCGCGCGTCTCGATCACAGCTTCGAGCGCGGCCTGTCGAACGTGACGGCGACCTACACGCCGCGTGACGGCGGCGGCATCAACGTACTCAATCGCGGCTATCGCGAGGCGAAGAGCGAGTGGGACGAGGCGGATGGCAAGGCGTTTTTCGTCGAGGAGCCCAACATCGGCCGGCTCAAGGTGTCGTTCTTCGGGCCCTTTTATGGCGGCTACAATGTCGTTGCCGTCGATCCCGAGCGCTATTCGCTGGTCGTCGGGCCGAACCGCTCCTACCTCTGGATCCTGGCGCGTGAAACCGAGTTGCCGGAGGACACGCTCGACGAGTTGCTGGCGACAGCGGCCGCGGCCGGTTTCGATACCGATGCCCTGATTTACGTGACTCACGACCGGCCACAGCCCGAGGCTGCCCCGGGCGATTGACCCGGCTTCAGGCCGCCGCGGCGCGTACTCTCTGCGCGCGCGGCGAGCCGGTCACGGTCGGCATAACAAAATGTAACGTCCTGCCGAACCCGGCGCTCCTTGCGTTAGGGTAGTCGTCGTCTTACGGCGCCTTGTTCGCGCCGCCATTCACAACACGATAGCGACGCCGATTCCCGGTTGGGTGCCGGTAAACCGTATCGTGTTACCCGCAAGGAGGACACATGACCTTACCGAGTCCGATTTTCATACTCGCAATGATTACGATGCTGTCGGCGATCGCCGTCGGCCTATGGCAATTGCACCGGGTCGAGAAGGCGAAGGAGCGCGACGAAAGCTCGGCATTCAGCGAGGATCGTTCCCAGGGCCCCGGCCCTTCGTGATTCGCTCAGTGATGGTGGCCGGTCGGCGCGGATCCAAGAAGCTTTACCAGCGGCATCCACAGCGTGACCAGCCCCATCGCTATCACCACCAGCCCAGCACCGCGCCGTGCCCACGTGCGGGTCATGAAGGCCTGCAACTTCGCCGCTCCCAGGCCCGTGAGCAGCATGGCCGGCAGCGTGCCGAGTCCGAACGCGGTCATGACGAGGGCGCCGTTCAGCGCCGTGCCGCTCGTGGCGGCAATCAGGAGCGCGCTGTATACGAGTCCGCACGGCAGCCAACCCCACAGGAATCCGAGTGCGAGCGCCTGAGGCGACGAGGTCACGGGCAGCAGGCGCTTCGCCGACGGCGCTATGCGTTGCCAGACGGCGGCGCCGCCGCGTTCGAGAAAGTCGAGGGGCCTGAGCGAAAAGGCGAGCTGTACGCCGACCAGTACGATCAGGAGACCCGCAGCCAGCCTGATCGGTCCCGCGAGCACCGGGATGATGCCGGCGGCGGTCCGGCTGATTCCGGCGACGAGGAAGCCGAGCACGGCATAGCTCAGGATTCTGCCGAGGTTGTAGGCGAGTCCGAGGCCGAGGCGGCGTGACAGCGCCGCGACCTCGAGGCGCACTGCGTAAAGGCCCGCGATCCCGCCGCACATGCCGAGACAGTGGGCGCTGCCGAAGAAACCGGCGACGAGCGCCGCGCCCAGGGCGGCGAGGAGCGGGTCGTTCATTCCTCGGGGTCGTCCGCGGGCCTGGTGTCGTCGTCCAGCAGGATGCGGGTTGCGGGCGTATCCAGGTCGTCAAACTGGCCGTTGCCGACCGCCCAGAAAAAGGCCCACACGGCAATGCCGAGGACGACGAGGGCCAGTGGGATCAAGACGTAGAGAATGCTCATGCTGTGATCACCCGCGAGTCGTTGCCGGCGCGGCTCAGCCTCAGTGCGTTCAGGACGACAATCAGCGAGCTCGCACTCATACCGATGGCGGCAAGCCAGGGCGGTACGTAGCCCGCGATCGCCAGCGGCAATGCCGAGGCATTGTATAGGATTGCCCAGGCGAGATTCTGGCGGACGATGCGGAGCGTCTTTCGCGACAGCTCGATCGCCGTCACGACGGGACCCAGGCGGTCACCCAGCATGATGACGTCGGCACTGGTCTGCGCGAGCAGGGCTGAGTGGGCGGGCGCGATCGAGGCGTCGGCGCCTGCGAGCACCGGCGCGTCGTTGATGCCGTCCCCGACCATGATGATGACTTCGCCAGCCTGCTGGCGGGCCGCGAGCCTGTCGAGCTTGCCCTGCGGCGTACACTCGGCCGCGTAATCGCCGATGCCGAGCTCGCCGGCGAGGCGCGAGACCGCCGCTTCGCGGTCGCCGCTCATCAATGATATGCCGAGGCCCATACGCCGCAACGTATCGAGCGTAGCGGCCGCATCCTCGCGCGGCGCGTCGTCGACGACGAAGACGGCCAGCGGCCGGTCGTCATCGCCCAGGTAAATCGTTGGCCGGTCGTCGGCCAGCTCCGCGGCGTAGCGGCCTGCGCCAGGCACGAAATCGGCGCTTCCCAGCCGGTAGCGCTTGCCGTTTACACTGCCTGTGAGACCCGCGCCGACGTGCGTTTCGACCTGTTCGGGCCGATACGGCGTATCGACGGCATGGAACGCGCGCGCGAGCGGATGGGTGGACGCGGATTCCAGCGCGGCGGCGATCTCGAGCAGGTCGGCTGCGCTTTGGTCTTCCGCAAGCGGCCGGGTTTCGACGATTACCGGCTCACCGCGCGTCAGCGTACCCGTCTTGTCGAAGGCGACGTGCGTCGCGCGCGAGATGCTCTCGACGGCATCGCCGTTGGTCACGAGCAGGCGGAGTTCCGCCATGCGGCTGCCGGCTGCGGCGAATGCGGCTGGCGTCGCGAGCGCGAGTGCGCAGGGGCAGGTGACGACGAGGACCGACAGCGTCACTTCGAATGCGCGCTCGGGCATGTAGTAGCCCCAGGCCGCGGCTACGAATGCGGCGATGACGAGAATCGCGACGACGATGTAGCTCGCGACGCGGTCGGCCAGGCGGACGAACGCGGGCCGTGCATAGCGGGCACGCTCGCTGAGACGGCCGATGGTCCCGAGCGTCGTGTCCACGCCGGTGCTCTGCACCCGGACGAGAACCTGCTGGTCCAGGTTGACGCTGCCGGCGAAAACGGTATCCCCCGGCGCCTTCGCCTGCGGGCGCGATTCACCGGAGAGCAGGGCCTCGTCGACGCTGGTCGTGCCGTCGACGAGTTCGCCGTCAGCCGGTATCGGCTCGCCGGCGCGAATCCGGATGACGTCGCCGGCAACGAGCTGGTTCGCGGCCACGGTGGTTTCGCCGGCATCGTCGACGCGGATGACCGTGTTCGGCAGGATCGACGACAGTGCGACACTGCGATCGATGGAGCGGTGCCTGGCCCGCATCTCGAGGAAGCGGCCGACGGTCAGGAAGAACACGAACATCGTCACCGAGTCGAACCAGACCGCAGGGCCGTCGTAAAATGTCGACCAGACGGAGGCGGTATAGGCCGCGCCGATGGCGATGGATACCGGCAGGTCCATGCCCGGGTGCCGCGTGCGGATGCCGCGGACGGCGCTCGCGAAGAACGGTCGTGCCGAGTAGAACACGACTGGCGTCGTGACGAAGAAACTGACCAGCCGCAGGAAGCGCTCCATGTCGGCGCTGATCCCCTGGAATTCCCCGGCGTACAGCGCCACGGCGAACATCATGACCTGCATCATCCCGAGCGATGCGACCAGCAGGCGCTTGAGAGCAGCGCGCTGCTCCTGGACTTCCGGCGCCGCTGTGCTGTCGGGTGCGAGGGGCTGCGGGTAATAGCCGAGCTGCGACAGGGTTGCGAGCAGGGTGCCCAGACCGATGACCGTGCTGTCGAAGACGACGCGGAGACGATGCGTCACCGGGTTGACGTCCGCTTCGGCAACGCCGGCGGTGCCCTTGAGCGTCGTCTCGATCAGCCAGGAGCACGCGGCACAGTACATGCCGCCGACGTAGATCGTCGCCTCGGCCCTGTCGGCGTCGCTGGCGGCGAACGCGTCCAGCATGTCGCGCCGGTTGAAGACCTCCCACTCGCCGGCATCTTCCTCCGGCTTGCCGACACCAGGCTCCGGTGCTTCGCGGAGCGCGTAGTAGCGGCTCATGCCGGAATCGCGAATCAGCTCGGCGACGGCCTTGCAGCCCGGGCAGCAGACGGCCCGGGGTTCGCCATCGATGTCTACGGTATAGCGTTGATCGATGACCGGCAGCGCGCAGTGAAAGCACGCCGTGTCATCATTCATCGACCGTCGGGCCGGCGGGCGAGAGGCGGATGATCGGTTCGTCTTCCCAGACACCGTTGAGGCGCCACTCGTCGGCCTGGCTCAGGACCACGTAACGCTTGCCGACGGGCACGTCGAGCAGGACACCGGCCCAGGTCAGGCGGCCGTTTTCGTCGGGCGGTGCCGTCGTCAGCACGGTCCTCTCGTCGCGGTCGGCGAAGGTCGGATGGGACATCCACAGGTCCAGCGTGGGCGGATTCCTTTCGAGCGAACCTGAAGTGAGGATCGCCCGCACGTTGCCGGTCTCGGTATCGATGATCAGCTCGGCCGTGAGCCCGAGGTCCATCGCGACGACCTGCGCCGCGAGGTTACGCTCGGTAAGGACATCGGTGCCGCCGTCGCCGGCGACGACGAGCGAATCCGTGCCCTGCGAGGCAATGTAGAAGGTGTAAAGGCTCGCCGTGACCGCGGAGGCGAGCAGCGCAATGATGAACCAAGGCCAGAAGTGCCGATACCACGGCAGCGATCCAGTGTCTTCAGTCATCGTTGCGGGCTCCCTGCGGTTGCGTGAAAGGCGTTTCGGCCGGGATCAGCCGATCGGGCCGACGAAACGGCTTTCGGCAACGCGGCTGACGTCCGGATTGTCCGTTGCCGTCGCCTTGAAGGCAATCTCGCGGCTGCCACGGATCTCGCTGCGCGGCATGCGGGCGCGGACCGGTATCGATTTCACGCCGCCGCCCTCGACGAGGATAGTCTCGGGAATACCGGCGAGCTCGAGACCGGGCAGGCCATCGACCGTGAGGACGAATTCCCGGGTCTCGTTGGACTGGTTGATCAGCTTGATCGTGTACGTGTTCTCGATCAGGTCCGAGGGCAGCTCGCGGTACAGCGCGTTGCGGTCCCGGAGTACGTCGAGGATGACGGGCGTACGCAGGGCGACCGCCGTGACGAGGCTGCCGACGAGGATCGTCAGCAACGAGGCATAAACGATGACACGCGGCCGGATGATCCGGGTCTTCTCGCCGGTGACGGCATGCTCCGTCGTGTACCGAACGAGCCCGCGCGGGTAATTCATCTTGTCCATCACGGAATTACAGGCGTCGACGCAGGCGCCGCAGGCAATGCATTCGTACTGGAGGCCATCGCGGATGTCGATGCCGGTCGGGCATACCTGCACGCACAGCGTGCAGTCGATGCAGTCGCCGAGTCCCCTGGCCTGGTAGTCGACACCGCGCTTGCGACTGCCGCGCGGCTCACCGCGGCTCTCGTCGTAGGAGATGATCAGCGTGTCCCTGTCGAACATCGCGCTCTGGAAGCGCGCGTACGGGCACATGTACTTGCAGACCTGCTCGCGCATGTAGCCCGCGTTGCCGTAGGTGGCGAACCCGTAAAAGAGCGTCCAGAACAGGGCCCAGCCGCCCACCTGGAAATTGACCAACTCGACGCCGTACTCGCGGATCGGCGTGAAATAGCCGACGAATGTGTAGCCGGTCCAGAGCGAGAACGTGATCCACAGGAACTGTTTCGAGAACTTGCGCCGGAACTTGTTCCAGCTCATCGGCGCCTTGTCGAGCTTCATCCGCTGTGACCGGGTGCCTTCTGTCCACTGTTCCATCCAGATGAAAGCTTCGGTCCAGACGGTCTGCGGGCAGGCGAAGCCACACCAGACGCGGCCCAGCAGTGCCGTGAAGAAGAACAGCGAAATCGCGGCGATGATCAGGAGCAGGGCGAGGAACGGAAAGTCCTGCGGCCACAGGGTCAGTCCCAGCAGGTAAAACTTGCGGGCCGGCAGGTCGAACAGAACGGCCTGCCGGTCATCGTACTGGAGCCACGGTACGAGATAAAAAAGCCCCAGGAGGACGACGGTGGACCATCGGCTGAACGTCGCATAGCGCCCGGCCATCTCGCGCGGGTAGATCTTCTCCGCGCTCTGGTAGACCGGCATTACTTCTGCCGGGGTACTCGTCGTCTTGTTGCTCATTGCTGCTTTTTCGCGTCGCGTTTCGGCGCGGTGCGCACCAGCCAGGCAGTCAGTGCCGAACTCACGGCCGCCAGCACCCAGAAGAAGAAAAAGCCAGCCGCGTAGCCTGCGTCGCGGCTGACTTCGAGGTCGGGGTCGAAGATTCCGGTCAGGTCCACCGGGTCGAAGAAAGCGAAGAACAGCATGGTCCCGATCGCCCCGGTCAGGAAAGAGATCCAGACGACGATCGCGATAGCCTGGCGGTTACGGCTCCACTTCCGGGCTCCCCTGTATTCGTCCGAGGCCATGCGGTACCGATATCAGCGCGAGCCGCTGGCTGCGCCGGTGCTGACAGACAGACTCCTGACGTACGCCGCGAGAATGCGAATCCGATCGTCACCCAGCAGTGTTTTCTGCGCAGGCATGACGCCGTTACGGCCGTTGCGGAGTGTGTACTCGACATCCTCCGCCGACGAGCCGTACAGCCAGACATCGTCTGTCAGGTTCGGCGCACCCAGCGCAGGGTTTCCGGAGCCGTCCGGCATGTGGCAGGCGCTGCACAGCGAGGTGAACATCGGCTGCATTGCCTTGGCGGCAGCATCGGCCTCGACCAGCCCGGACAGCGAACGCACGTAGGTCACCATGTTCCTGACGCCCTCGTCGCCGCCGAGCGCCGGCGTCAGCACGGGCATGACGGCCACACGGCCGTTGGTGATCGTCGCGATCATCTGCTGCTCGGACGAGCCCCACTGCCAGTTGTCGTCGGCGAGATTCGGGAAGCCTTTTGCGCCACGGGCATCGGAACCGTGGCAGGTCGTGCAGTAACTCGCATACAGGCTGGCGCCGAGCTGGCGAGCTTCGGGATGGCGGACCAGTGCATCCCAGTCCATCGCGGCGTACTCGGCATAGATCGGTTCGTAGCGCTCACGCGCCGCGGCTATCTCCTGCTCGTACTGGCCGGTCGACGACCAGCCGATCAGGCCCTTGAAACCACCGAGACCCGGGAAGGCGACGAGGTAGCCGAGACCCCAGAAGATCGTGATGAAGAACAGGTACAGCCACCAGCGGGGCAGCGGGTTGTTCCACTCCTCGAGGTCGCCGTCCCAGACGTGGCCGACGGTCTCCTCGTCACTCTTGTTTTGCGGCCCCTGTTTCGCGGACCAGGCGATCAGCCAGCCGCAGAAAAATATCGTCAACAGCGTGCCGGCTGCGATATAGATATGCCAGAACGTAGGCATTAGCCCGTCTCCCTTTCGTTATCTTTTTTCACCTTGTCTTCTTCCAGGGGCAGCCGGGCGGATTCGTCGAAGTCCGGCTTGCGTTCCTTTCTCCAGGCCCAGATCCATACGCCAACGAAGCCCACGAAGATCAGTACCAGGAAGAAGCTGCGAAAATCATTGATGTCCACGTCAGCGCCGTACCCGCGGGTTCGTGCCGAGTCCCTGCAGGTAGGCGATCAGCGCTTCCATTTCCGTCTTGCCCTCGACGGCATCCGCTGCTCCGGCGATCTGGTCGTCGGTATACGGATCGCCCATCATCTTCAGGGTCTTCATTTTCGTGACCACGAGGTCGCCGTCGACCATTCGCCGCTCGAGCCAGGGATACGCCGGCATATTGGACTCGGGCACGACGTCTCTCGGGTTGAGAAGGTGCACGTAGTGCCACTCGTCGCTGTAGCGGCCGCCGACCCGCGCGAGGTCGGGGCCCGTGCGCTTCGAGCCGAACTGGAAGGGCCGGTCGTAGACCGACTCACCGGCAATGGAGTAGGGGCCGTAGCGCTCTGTCTCGCTGCGGAAGGGCCGGACCATCTGCGAGTGGCAGTTGTAGCAGCCTTCACGCACGTAGACGTCGCGACCCGCCAGGCGCAGCGGCGGGTAGGGCTCGACGCCCTCGGCGGCTTCCGTGATCTCCGGCGACATCATCAACGGGACGAGTTCGATCAGGCCGCCGCCACTGACGGCAAGCACGATCAGCACCATCATCAGGTTGACGCTTTTCTCGATAGTTTCGTGACGCATGCTGATCGCTCCTAGTGGCTCGGCTCGAGAACCTGAACCGGCTGCGGCTTCTGTTCCCGAACAGTCATGTAGACGTTGTAGACCATCACCAGCATCCCGGAGAAGAAGACCAGGCCGCCGAGCAGACGCAGCATGTGATACGGCTCGATTGCGATGACCGATTCGATGAAGGAATAGGTCAGCGTGCCGTCGTCATTGACCGCGCGCCACATCAGGCCCTCGGTAATGCCGGCGATCCACATCGCCACGGCGTACAGAACGACGCCGATCGTCGAGGTCCAGAAGTGAACGTCGATCAGTTTCGTCGAGTACATGCCCTCCCGGTTCCAGAGCCGTGGAATGAGTACGTACAGCGAGCCGATCGTCATCATCGCCACCCAGCCGAGGGCGCCCGAGTGGACGTGCCCGATCGTCCAGTTCGTGTAGTGCGACAGCGCATTCACGGTCTTGATGGACATCATCGGGCCTTCGAACGTGGACATGCCGTAGAACGACAGTGCGACGATCATGAACTTCAGGATCGGATCGTTACGCAGTTTGTGCCATGCACCGGACAGCGTCATGATGCCGTTGATCATGCCGCCCCAGCTCGGCGCCAGCAGGATCAGCGAGAACACCATGCCCAGTGTCTGCGCCCAGTCGGGCAGCGACGTGTAGTGCAGGTGGTGAGGGCCGGCCCACATGTAGATCGCGATCAGCGACCAGAAGTGGACCACGGACAGCCGGTAGGAATAGACCGGCCGGCCGGCCTGCTTGGGCACGAAGTAGTACATCATTCCCAGGAAGCCTGCCGTCAGGAAGAAGCCGACCGCGTTGTGGCCGTACCACCACTGCATCATGGCATCGACGACGCCCGAATAGATCGGGTACGACTTCGTGAGCGATACCGGTACCGACAGGTTGTTGAAGATGTGCAGGATCGCGACCGTAATGATGAACGCGCCGTAGAACCAGTTGGCCACGTAGATGTGCTTGATACGGCGCTTGTAGATCGTTCCGAAGAAGACGATGGCGAATGCGACCCAGACCACGGCAATCAGCAGGTCGATGGGCCATTCGAGTTCCGCGTACTCTTTGGACTGGGTAATGCCGAGCGGCAGCGTAATCGCGGCGAGCACGATAATCAGCTGCCAGCCCCAGAACGTGAAGGCGGCCAGCTTGTCGAACGCGAGTCGCACGTGGCAGGTGCGCTGGACGACGTAATAAGCGGTGGCAAAAAGCCCCGAGCCGCCGAACGCGAAGATGACGGCGTTGGTATGCAGCGGCCGAAGTCTCGAAAACGTCAGGAACGGCAGGTCGAAATTCAGCGCCGGCCAGATGAGCTGTGCGGCAATGATAAGGCCGACCAGCATGCCGACGACGCCCCACACCACGGTCATGATGGCGAATTGGCGCACAACAGTATCGTTGTACTGTGCTTTGGTCTCCAAGGGACTCCCCTCAATCATCGGGTTTACGGATGGCGGTGCCGGACCGGGGCCGACGACGACGCCCGTCGGAGACCTCGAGCCCTGGCGAACCCGCGAAGTTACTCACAATCTTCGCCGGCAGTATAGAGCACGCCGAAAATCCTTTCACCGTGCCCGCAGCGAGCCAGGTTCTGGCGCGCGGGCGCGGTACTGCGCGAGGTTAGCAACGGCCTCGGGCTTGCCGTATACGTGTCCTTACGTATTTCCCTGCCGGTCAGGAAAGGCCACTTTACGTCCTTGTACTAAACGCTATACTGGCCGGAACTCCATTCTCGATGTTCAGTTTTTTGAGCGGATCCGCTTCCAAGAGGCTCGACGACACCAGCGCGTTCTTCCGGACCATGCTCGAAACGGCGCCGGACGCGATGGTGATCATTGATTCCGAAGGCCGGGTCGCGGTCGCCAACAACCAGGCTGAACGCATGTTCGGCTATGACCGCGAGCAGCTCCTCGGCAAACCGGTCGAACTGCTCCTTCCCGAGCGCTTGCGCCTTCGCCACGCCAAGCACCGGAAATCCTTCGATGACAACCCGTCGCTGCGGCCGATGGGGTCCGGCCTCGAACTGTATGCACGGCGCAGGGATGGCTCCGAGTTCCCGGTGGAAATCAGCCTGTCTCCCGTGACGATCAGCTCGGGGCAGTACGTCTCGAGCGTCATTCGCGACGTGTCGAAGCAGAAAGAGCTCGAGGCGGAGCTGGTCGCGGCGCGGGAGGCGGCCGAGCGTGCCAACAAGGCCAACAGCGCCTTCCTTGCCGCTGCGAGCCATGACCTGAGGCAGCCGGTCCAGGCGCTGAGCCTCCTGAACGGCGCCCTGCGGCGGACGGTCACCGATCCGAAGGCGCTCGGCATGATCGAGAGCCAGGATCATTCGCTGACGGCAATGACGAATCTCCTGAACTCGCTGCTCGACATCAGCCGGCTGGACGCGGGCAAGGTAAGACCGGAACTCGAGGACTTCCCGGTGCAGCGGCTGGTCGACCGGCTGTCGGCCGAATTCGGCCGGCAAGCCATCCAGGAGGGCCTGGAGTTCCTGGCGGAACCCTGTACCACGATCGTGCGCAGCGATCCGAACCTGCTGGCCGAGATCATCCAGAACCTGGTCTCGAACGCCATCCGTTACACGCATTCGGGCAACGTTACGTTCCGGGCCACGACCGACGGGAATCGTTGCCGGATCGACGTGATCGACACCGGGATCGGTATCGATGCGGATCAGCTCGAAGCCATTTTTACCGAGTTTCACCAGTGCAAGTCGCCCGGAGCGAGCACCGAGGGCTTCGGACTGGGGCTCGCCATCGTCAAGCGCCTCGCCGATCTCCTCGAGCACCCGGTCGACGTGGAATCGACGCCTGGCAAGGGGTCTCGCTTCTCGGTTTGGCTGCCCGTCGCCGCTGACCAGGACGCCTTCCTGGAGGACGGTGAGGCTGTCGGCGTCGCCAACGAGGCCGCGACCGGTTTGCTGGTCCTGATCGAGGACGACGTCGCCGTCGCGAATGCATGGGAACTGCTGCTCGAGGCCGAGGGTTTTCGCGTTGCGGCCGCCGCCTCGGCGACAGAGGTCCGCACGCTGATCGAACACATCGACGCCGAGCCCGACCTGATCATTTCGGACTTCCACCTGCTTGACGGTTCGACCGGCGTCGAGGCGGTCAGCGCTATCCGCGAATATTTCGATGCGACGATTCCGGCCTTCATCGTCAGCGGCGATACGTCAAAGGTCGTCAAGGAAGCGCGACTGCTCGACAACTGCTCGCTGCTGTCCAAGCCTGTCGACACCGATTTCCTCCTCTCGATCGCGCGTCGCGCGGTCGATACCGGCGTCGTTCCGAGGGACTAGTGTCCTGTTTGCCTGATTCCTTGACTCTCAGAAAGCCTGCAAAGCGCTAGTGCAAGGCGCAGCCCGCGGGTAATGGCTGGCCCTTGCCAAGGGCTGCAACGCCGCAGTAGCGCTTTGCAGGCTTTCCCTGCGGGCGCTCCCGGCAGCCCGTCCTGCCGTGTTGCAGTCGCTTGAAGTAGCTCGCTAATCCTGCACGCCTGCGCCTCGCAGGACGCGCTGCTGAAAGCGCTGAGAGTCAAGGAATCAGGCAAACAGGACACTAGCCCCTTCGATTCAGCCTGCCAGGACGGCCAGCCAGCTCGCCGGTGACATCGAGACGGCAACGCCGTAGGTGTAGGCAAATACGGCGAGGGCTGCGACGAACGCGGTGGCTTTCGTTGCCATCGTCCTGCCGCGCTTGAGGGCAATGACGGCAAGCACGACGTAGGCGATGAGCCCCGCGAACTTCAGCAGCATCCACGGCTTGGTGAGCGGGGCGGTGCCGATGAAGAAGAGCAGGGCAATTCCGGAGCCCAGGAACAGCGTGTCCACGATGTGCGGCAACACGCGCGTGAGCTTGTGCTTGAGCAGGGGGCTCTCGGTGAACATCCAGAAACCCCGTAGCAGGAATCCCGATATCGTCAGGACGGCGGTCGCCGCGTGGATAAGCTTGAAGGTTCCGTACATCAAACAGGCCTCGTGTCCGCGATGACAAGCGCCCGGCGGCGGCTGGGCCGCTGCGTAATTCGCCCGGCGAATAAAAAACCGCAGGCCGGAGGCCTGCGGTCAGGACCGGTTCTCAGGCTGCCTCGTGCTTGTCGAGGTCAACGGGGGTCTGGAACCAGTCGGGTTTGACGATCAGGAGATCGCACGGCAAATGCTCGAGCGTGCGCTCCGCGGTGGCCCCGATGAACAGCCGTTTCCAGCGATTCCGGGCGACGGCACCCATCACGACGACCGTGGCATTCAGTTCCTCGGCGGCACGGGGCAGTTCCTCGTGCGTTACGCCGGCGGCCAGCACGGCATGATCGGAGTCGATATTGTGGAAGCTGACGACTTCGCGGAAACGCTTTTCGTGCTCTTCGCGCATCTGCTGCTCGATTTCATCGAACGGCAACGATACCGGGATATAGGCATTGGCGGTGGCCGTGGCGACCGCGATCTGCGGATCGTAACTGTGGAAAGCGTAGGTATCGCCGCCGAGATCCGCTGCGAGAGCCTTGGAGATCTTGAGGATCTCGTCGTCCAGCGCCGCGGGCTTGTCGTGCTGGTTCATGGGGTCGATGGCGGCGAGGAAAACCGGCAGTTTCGCAGTTTCCCGCGGCTTGACGAGCCATAGCGGTGCCGGACACGTTCGGATCAGGTTCCAGTCGGTGTGCGACAGCAATGCCCGTGTCACGACATCGTGATGGTGCGTGTCCTTGAAGATGATGTCCGCATTCGATTCGACCGCGTGCCGGACGATGCCCTCGTAGAGCGGGTGATCCCAGGTAGCGGAGGTCTTGACGGTGACGCCTTTGCTGCGGATCGGTTCCGCGAGTTCCTCGAGGTGTCGTTCCTGGTTCGCGATCACTTCCTCGCGGGCCTTGGCCAGTGACGGGGAGTCGAACAGTCGGTCACCGCTCAGGTATTCATTGTAGTAGCAAACCAGCAACTCGAGTTCGGCCCCGGTTGCTTCCGCAAGCCAGGCGGCGCGCCTCAGGGCGGGCTGGTCTTCGACCGTCGGGTCGATGACCGAAAGAATCTTGGACACCTTTTCCATGACACTACCTGCGAGATTTAATCGTTGTAACCTGACTTTCGTAAGCAAAAGCCTAGTGCGGACGCACTGATCGTAATATCCGGCGTCATCCTTAGGAACTGACGGTTTGTACGTATCCAGAGCCTTACGGATATGTACGGATTACAGCGGCGGGGCGAATCACCCTATGCTGATCTGCTGAGGTCTCAGTGAGAGAAATCGATGAAAGCTGCCGAGATAGCGCGCATGCGCGATGCGCTGGAAGCGCAAAAGGTACTGCTCGAGGAGCGGCTCGAACGCATCAAGAAAAATCTGCGTCGCGGTTTCAACGCGGACTCGGGAGAAATGGCCAAGGAACTCGAGGACCAGGAAGTCGTCGATGCGCTCGGCAACGACACCCGCGAGGACCTGAGGGCGATATCCGCCGCGCTACAGCGTATCGATGCCGGCGATTACGGGCTGTGCCAGGAATGCGGCGATCCGATTGCCGTCGCCCGGCTCAGGGCGACGCCGGTTGCCGAATACTGCATCGACTGCGCGAACGAGCTGGAACGCCTTCACGCGTGACCCTCGTTGCTCGCGATGTGCATGCGCACGAGATCGGCGAGTGAGCGGGCCCGCATCTTTTCCATCACCCGGGCGCGGTGAATCTCGACCGTCCGCTGGCTGACGCCGAGTTCGTAGGCAATGACCTTGTTCGGCTTGCCGGTCACGACCAGGTCGAAGACCTCGTGTTCGCGCTGCGTCAGGCGATCGATCAGTGACTGGACCTCGTCGATGCGATGGGCCTCGGCGCGCCGCTCCTCGTCGGTCCGCAGCGCCAGGTGGATTCGATCGAGGAGTTCCTGGTCACGGAACGGCTTCTGGATGAAGTCGACGGCGCCTTTCTGCATCGCCTCGACGGCCATTGGCACGTCACCGTGCCCCGTGATGAAGACGATCGGGATCTCGTTGCCGCGCTCGAGCAGGGCATCCTGAAGCTCGAGGCCGCCGAGTCCGGGCATACGAATATCCAGCACCAGGCAGCCCGGGGTCTGCTGGTCGCCGTGGCGCGCCAGGAACTCGTCGGCGCTCGGCAGAATCTCGTGGCGCAGATTGACGGAGTCCATCAGCGCCTGCATGGCGATGCGAATACTCGGATCATCGTCGACAATGAATACCGTAGGCTCATTGATGTCGGCGGACATGGTCGCTTCCTGCATTACCAGTAGATGATCATGAATTATCGCGGACCGCGATGTAAGACACAATCTTAAGTCCATGGATTGGCTGAAGAAAAAATCGGACTGCTGTCCGGTTTGCCCGTCGCATACCGGGCGTCAGCCGGGAGGAGTCGACGGTAGCCGGATTCGGCACCGGCCGCACGCCCGCTCGGCGGGCCGCCGGTGATAAGGCCCTCCGGTTGCCCTTTCGGTGATCACGGGTGGAGATTTCGGGGGCCGGATGGCGGCATAATTCGCGGCATGTTCACCTACCTCGATCCCGGCGTCCGTGAGCGCCTCCTCGCCGAAGGCAAGCTGGTCCGCATCAATCGCGACGGCGAGCGCGTCGAACCCGATGCCGACGCCGTCCCCGGCGGCACGATCTCGATCCTCGGCCCCATCCCGCTGCCGCTGTCGCTCCGCGGGCGGGAATACCGCGTGGACTGGTACGCCTGCGTGCGCAATACCGAGCTCAAGAAGCTCGAGTTACTGGCGGCCGAACTGCGCGCCGAGAATTCGCAGCGGCTGTTTTCGGGGCTGGCCTCTTCGATGGCGGTCAACAGTGTACTCGTGATCGGCGATGCCGGGCAGTGGCGTGAGCCGCTGGTACGCGTTCACTCGAGCTGCCTGACCGGCGATGTCTTCGGCTCGGAGCGCTGCGAGTGCGGACCGCAGCTCGCCAGTGCGCTCGAGCGGATTGCCGACGATCCCGAGGGCGGCGTCCTGGTCTACATGTCGGGGCACGAGGGGCGCGGAATCGGCCTGTGGGCCAAGGCGGCCACCTACATCCTGCAGGACGCCGGTGAGGATACCTACGAGGCGAATCGTTCGCTCGGCCTGCCCGACGATAGCCGGGACTTCAGCGATGCGGCGACGCTGCTCAGGTATTTCGTGGGTGACCGGCCGCTGCGCCTGTTGACGAACAACCCGAAGAAGCTCGCCGACCTGGCGGAACACGGCGTCACGGCCGTGACGCCGGTCAAGCACGTCGCGGGGGTGACCGAGAGCAACCGGCGCTACCTCGAGGCCAAGCAGGGCTGGGGCCACGAGTTGTCCGAAGACGATCTCAAGCGGCGCTGAGTCAGCCCCTGGCCGCGAGCCTGTCGATCGAGTTGTTCGTGAGCTCGATGAAGATCCGGAAACTCTCGTCGGCCGCGAGCCGTTCCTCGACCAGCATCCCGAAAGCGCGATCCTGCAGCTCGCGTATCTCGGCGATTGCCGCCTCGCGCTCGGTCTCGCTCGCATCTGGCCTGACCGAGTCGCGAACCCGGATGACCTCGACGTAAAACCTGTCGATACGATTCTTGCGGCGTATGCGATAGATCCGGAGCAGGGCATAGCCGCCGCTGATCACGCCGATCACGATCGTCACCAGGACCTCGGCGACGCCGCTGTAGCGCTCGACAAAGGTCGGTTCGTCCTGGCGCAGGTAGTCGAGTGCCCCGGGATGCATCGAGAAGGCCCAGTTCGCATCCGCAAGATCGTCGTCGAGTGGCTGGTACAGCTCGGGCCGGTCGCCGAAGAGAGCCGGCCGGCGGCGCACGATTTCGGCGTAGAGATCGTAGACCAGCGCAGCTGGCAGATCGCGGCGCGCGACGAGCAGGTTGTCGACGGCCAGTGTGACGACCGGTTCCGGGGTTAGAGCGTCATAGGTGCCGGCCGGGATGACGAACGCGCGCAGCCGCGGATTCAGCAGGGTTGCGCGATCGATGCTCGTACCGGTGCCGATGTGGGCCGGTGTCCCGAGCGAAAACATCCGCGTACCGACGAGCCGCTCGTCCGAGATGATCTGCTCACGATCTATCGGTGCAAAGACGATAATGACGTTCGTCGACGACGACACGGTGTCGACGAGTTCGAAGTCCGTGTCGGGCACGTGCAGGTCGTCAGTGATCCTGGCGACGATCCAGCGGGTTATCGATCCGGGAGGTCCTGCGTAGACCTCGCTGTTCGTGAACAGGTCGCGGATGTTTTTGGTCGCGTGGTCCTCGCTCGTGAGGATATGCAGCACGCTCGGATAGAGCGGTACAACGAGATTGACGCGTTCGTCATAGCGCTCCGCGTTCGTCAGCATGGCCAGGTCGGCGTGGCCGCCGGCCAGCACCTCGACTGCCCGCATCCCGGGTTCCGGCGGATCCACGATCTCGATGTCGAGATCCGGGTGCCGGTCGACCAGGGCTTCGAGTTCCGCGGCTATCGTCGCATCCAGCCCGACCGACGGGCGCAGCAGGCGCAGCGTCTCCCCGCCGCGGTCGCAGCCGGCCATGGCCAGCAGCAATGTGAGCAGTACAAGCCGTCCCGACATCACTGGTTCCAGGCGCGAAGGACCGGGGGCGTCGTCTCGAAACTCGATCGAAACGGGTTGATATCCAGTCCGCCGCGCCGCTGGTAACGGGCGTACACCGTCAGTCGCTCCGGGGCGCAGCGTTCCGTGATGTCGCGGAACATCCGCTCCACGCAGGCTTCGTGGAAGTCCTGGTGCTGCCGGAACGATACGATGTAGCGCAGCAGGCTCTCCGGCCGGATGCGCGGCCCCTCGTAGCGCAAGATCACAGAGCCGAAATCGGGCTGCGCCGTCACGGGGCAAAGACTCCTGAGCAGCCCCGAGTGCCAGGTCTTCGCCTCCCGCGTGTCGGCGTCGATCTCGAGCAGGTCCGCATCGACGTCGTAGTTGTCGATGCTCACGGCCTGGTCGTCGAGAGTCGTTCCCGGCAGCGGCGTAATCGTCGAGGTCTCGATGAGCCTGACCTCGACCGCCGCTCCCGCGCAGTCGGACAGGTCACGCGCGATCGTCGCGGCGGGGCCCGCGTCGTGGTCGGGTATCGTCATCGCGAAGGAGTTGAGGTAGAGCTTCAGCGACTTCGATTCGATGATGTTCGGCGAGGATGCGGGCACGCGGATCTCTGCCGCCGCGATCGCCGGTTTTCCGGACGGCGTGAGCCAGGTGAGTTCCCACGCGGTCCAGAAGTCCGCACCGTCGAAAGGCAGCCGGTCGCCGATGCCGAGCCTGGCCCTTGCATCGGCACGGGGGATCGGGAAGAGCAGGTCCGGCGCATAGCGGTCCGGGTAGCTCGTCGGCTTGCCCAGCGGGAGTTCGTTCATGCCGCTAGTGTACGCGAGCCGCCGGTGCCTCGTGTACAATTGCCGACCCTTTCCACGACCCTCGCGCCATGCTGCTGCGTCTGTCCAATGCCCGTGTCTTTGCGCCCGAACCGCTGGGCGTCCGCGACCTTTTCATCGCGGGCGGCCGCGTGGTCGGCATCACGGCCACGAACGAAAAGACGGCGCCCTCGGCGACGCACGAGGTCGACCTCGGCGGCCGCCGGGTGATCCCGGGCCTCGTCGACGGTCATGCGCATCTCACCGGCGGCGGCGGTGAATCCGGTTTCGCCAGCCGGGTACCGCCCGTTCCCCTGTCGCGCTTCACGCGGGCAGGCGTGACCAGCGTGGTCGGCGTACTCGGTACGGACGACGTGACGCGGGATACCGAAAGCCTGGTCGCGGCGGCGTACGCGTTACGCGAGGAAGGTATCGGCGCCTGGTGCCACTGTGGCGGCTACCACCTGCCGCCGGTGACGATCACCGGCAGCGTTAAAAAGGACATCGTCTTCATTGATCCGGTCATCGGCGTCGGCGAACTGGCGATCAGCGATCATCGTTCCAGCCAGCCGACGCTCGACGAGCTGCTCCGCGTCGCCAGCGAGGCGCACGTGGCCGGCATCATGACCGGCAAGGCCGGTATCCTGCACCTGCATCTCGGCGACGGCGGCCGCGGGCTCGAGCTGGTCCGCCAGGCCCTGGCGGCGAGCGAATTGCCGCCCCGCGTCTTCAACCCGACGCACGTCAACCGACAGCCGGCGCTGTTCGAGGAAGCACTCGCACTGGCCAGGCAGGGGTCTACCGTCGATATCACGGCGTACCCGGTCGAGGAGGGCGACCCGTCCCTGCCGGCGGCCGTCGCCCTCTGCCGCTATCTCGAGTCCGGTGCTCCGGCCGACCGCGTGACCGTGAGTTCCGATGGCGGCGGTTGCCTGCCCGTGTTCGACGCCGACGGCGTCATGCAGCACATGGATGTCGGCAGCCCGGCCTGCCTCGTCGAGACGCTGGCCGCGCTCGTCGCGGAGGACCTGCCCCTCGAGACGGTACTGCCGGCATTCACGAGCAATGCCGCGAAGCTGCTCAGGCTGCATGACCGGGGCCGTATCGCGGAGGGCAGCAGCGCCGACCTGGTCGTCCTGGATGACGAGGACCGGGTCGCCGACGTGATGGCGGCAGGTGCCTGGCACGTGCGTGACGGCGAGACGATCATCCACGGTGTGTTCGAGCGCCGAGACCCGTAATTCCGAAGTCGAGATAAAGATAAAGAGTCAATGAGTCCATCAGAACCCGTAAACAACGCCGATCGCGGTTACATCATCCCGATCGGCGGCGCCGAAGAGAAACTTCACAACCCCGAGATTCTCGACCGTTTCGTCGAGATCTGCGGCGGCAAGTCTTCGCGGATCAGCATCATTCCGACGGCATCCGAGCTCGAAGACACCGGGCGGAACTACGAAAAGCTGTTCCGCAAGCTCGGTGTGAAGCACGCCCGCGTACTCAACTTCGAGACGCGCGAGGATTGCCAGAAAAGCACTGACCTCGAGTACATCGACAAGTCCGACGGCGTCTTCATGACCGGCGGCAACCAGCTGCGTCTCTCGACGACGATCGGCGGCACCGAGGTGGCCACACGGATCCGGCGGCGCAACGCGGCCGGCATGCACGTGGCAGGGACGTCGGCAGGGGCGGCTTTCATGGCCGAGCACATGATCGCGGGCGGCAAGGAGGGTTCGACGCCGAGCCCGGACATGGTCACGATGGCGCCCGGTCTCGGTCTCACGAACAAGTTCATCGTCGACCAGCACTTCCGCGAGCGCGACCGCCTCGGCCGGCTGCTGACGGCGCTGGCCTACAATCCGTTCGCCGTCGGCGTCGGTCTCGACGAGGACACGGCTGCGTTCATCGCGCCAGGCGACCGCTTCGAAGTGCTGGGCTCCGGCGGCATCACGGTCGTCGACCCGACTCACTTAAGCTACTCCTCGATGGACCGCGCGCGGCGCGGGGAACCGGTCAGCCTGCTCGGCATCCAGCTGCATATTCTCGTCGCCGGGGGGCGCTTCGACGGCGTGTCGCGGGAAGCGACCGCCGAATAGCCTATTGATGATCGCCGGACGGCCGGCGACGGACGCTCAAACAGAATGAAAATAGTCAGTACCAACGTATACGTCGGCCCTTCCATCTACGCGCACTCGCCGGTGATCCGGCACGTCCTGGATCTCGAAGGTCTCGAAAAATGGCCGACGCGCAAGCTCGGTGACGGTTTCATAGAAGCCCTGCTCGTCGCGTTACCCGGTCTGGACGAACACGGCTGCTCCTACAGCGAGCCGGGCGGTTTCGTGCGCCGCATGCGCGAGGGCGAGGGCACCTGGCTCGGCCACGTCATGGAGCACGTGGCAATCGAACTGCAGAACGTCGCGGGTTCGCCGGTGACCTACGGCCGTACACGCTCGATCGACGGGCAGCCCGGGCTCTACAACATGTGGTACGAGTACCTCGACAAGCCGGTCGGCCTCGAGGCGGGACAGCTGGCGCTCAAGCTCCTGCACAGCCTGCTGCCGGCGGAACTCAAGCCCGAAGCGGCGCCCGGACCCGACTGGGATTTCGAAGCAACCCGCGACGAGTTCATCCGCTACGCGCAAAGGCGGGCACTGGGGCCCAGTACCGCGTCGCTCGTCAAGGCGGCCGAGGAGCGGGGTATTCCCTGGCTGCGCCTCAATGACTACAGCCTGGTGCAGTTCGGCTACGGGCGCTTCCAGCAGCGTATCCAGGCGACGACGACCGGGCGCACCAGCAATATTGCCGTCGAGCTCGCGGCCGACAAGGAAGAGACCAATTCGATCCTTCGCGACCTCGGTCTGCCGGTGCCGCAGCAGTTCATCGTGCGCGCGGCCAGCCAGGCGGTGCGCGCTGCCGAGAAGATCGGCTACCCCGTCGTCGTCAAGCCGCTCTCCGGCAATCACGGGCGCGGTGTGTCGATCAACCTGAAGACGGCCGAGGAGGTCGAGGCCGGCTTCGAGAAGGCCGCCGAACACGGTCGCTCGATCATCGTCGAGTCGTACATCGAGGGCCTCGATCACCGGCTGCTCGTCATCGACGGCAAACTCGTGGCCGCGGCCAAGCGTGTGCCCGGGCACGTCGTCGGCGATGGCAGGCACACGATCGAGGAGCTCGTCGACATCGTCAACCGGGATCCGCGCCGCGGCGTCGGCCACGAGAAGGTGCTGACGAGACTCGAGTTCGATCACCAGGCGGAACGGCTCTTGAAGAAGCTCGGCTACGACCGGACGACGGTGCCGCCCGAGGGCGAGATCGTCTACCTGCGCTCGACCGCCAACCTGTCGACCGGCGGTACCGCGATCGACGTGACGGATTCAATCCATCCCGACAATCGCGAGATGGCCATCCGCGCGATCAAGGCGATCGGCCTCGACATCGGCGGTGTCGACTTCCTGACGCGCGACATCACCGAGTCCTATCGTGACGCCGGCGGCGCGATCTGCGAGGTCAACGCCGGGCCGGGTTTCCGCATGCACGTGGCACCGTCGGAGGGCAAGTCGCGGGACGTCGGCGGCGCCGTGCTGGACATGCTGTTCCCGCCGGATACGCCGGCCCGGATCCCGATCGCGGCGATTACCGGCACGAACGGCAAGACGACGACTTCGCGCATGCTGGCGCACATCCTGAAGCTGTCCGGCCGCACCGTCGGCCTGACGTCGACGGACGGCGTCTACATCGACGGCAAGCTCTCCGTGTCCGGCGACATGACCGGCCCGGTCTCGGCCCATATGATCCTGCGCGACCCGTCGGTGGATGCGGCCGTGATGGAGGTGGCGCGCGGCGGCATGCTGAGAAGCGGCCTCGGTTTCCGCGAATGCAACGTCGCCTGCTGCCTGAACGTCGCCGCGGACCATCTCGGGCTGCGCGGCATCGATACGCTGGATCAGCTGGCCGAGGTGAAGCGCGTACCGGTCGAGATAGCGACCGACGCGGCGGTGCTGAATGCCGATGACCCGCGCTGCCTGAAGATGGCGGACTACACCCGTGCCGAACGCGTCTGCTACATCACGATGAATCCCGGCCATCCCCTGGTGAAGCGGCATATCAGCGCGGGCGGCCACGCCTTCGTACTCGAGCAGGGCATGAACGGCCACATGATCGCGATGTACGAGAACGAGACGTATACGCCGCTGCTCTGGACCCACCTGATCCCCGCGACCGTCGAGGGCCGCGCGATGCACAACGTCCAGAACGCGATGTTCGCCACGGCGCTCGCCTACAACCTCGGCGTGACGCTCGAAGACATTCGCCACGGGCTCAGGACCTTCGATTCGAGCTTCTTCCAGGCGCCCGGACGGATGAACATCTACAACGAGCATCCGTTCAAGGTCATCCTCGACTACGCGCACAACCCGGCGGCCGTGAAGGCGATGTGCGGGCTGGTGGACCGCTTCGGCGTCGAAGGGCGCCGGATCGTCGTGCTGGCGGCGCCGGGCGACCGCCGCGACGAGGACATTCGCGAGATCGCGGCCATTGCGGCAGGCCACTTCGACCACTTCATCTGCCGCTGCGACGACAATCGTCGCGGTCGCGGGCATGACGAGGTGGCGGTGATGCTCAAGAACAAGCTCCTCGAGGAAGGCGTTTCGACCGAGCAGATCGAGGTCATCCCCGACGAGCAGGAGGCGACGCTCAGGGCGCTCGAAATCGCCGAGCCCGGTGACCTCGTGCTCGTCCTCGCCGACAACGTGAAACGCTCGTGGAAGCAGATCATCTACTTCAACTCCGGGGCGCACGCCGACGTATCGGGCAAGAAGACGATGGCGGCTATCGAGCTGCCGGAGACGGAGGGTTTCCAGTTCGGCACCGACGTCGAGATCATCAGCGACGAGCGCGGCGTCCGTATCGCCCGGGACGAAGAGAGCGACTGAGCCGCGGGGACGACGCATGGAGTTTCTGGATGCGCGCAGGCTGACCGGGCCGAGCCTGTTGTTCGACGGGCCGGCCGCCGTCCTCGACGTCGCCGCGACGGCCGGCGAGATCGACGAGTTCGTGCCGCTGTGGGAGCGGGCGGTGCGGCGCATGCTCACCGAATTCGACTGGCCCGAACCCGAGTTTCGTGAGCATCGCCTGACCGGCGGCGTGAGCGTCGCGTTCACGGTACCGATCGACTCGCTGTACGCGGCCAGCATGATCAACGAATGGGCCTACAAAGAGGTTGCCGCCGCGATGGGCGAGGGCGACGAACCCGACTACGCCGAGGGGCTGGCGGCGGCGCGCGAGGCCTACGCCGACGAGGTGAATCCCGGGTTGCTGGCGCTCGAGGCGGCGGCTGCCGAACGCGGCGTGAGTTTCCTGTGGGACGACGACGAGGTTTCGCTCGGGCTCGGCAAGTACTCGACGACCTGGCCGGTGAAGGCGCTCCCGGCGCCGGCGGCGATCGACTGGTCCGGCTTCGGCGACGTGCCGATCGGGATCGTGACGGGTACCAACGGCAAGACCACGACGGTTCGCCTGGCGCAGCACATCCTGATGGACGCAGGGCAGACGGTCGGTCTCAGCTCGACCGACTGGATTGCCGTCGATCACGACGTTATCGACCGCGGCGACTGGTCGGGACCCGGCGGGGCGCGGACCGTGCTGCGGCAGCCGGGCATCGATACTGCCGTCCTCGAGGCGGCGCGCGGGGGACTGTTGCGCCGCGGCCTCGGCGTTTACAAAGCCGACGCCGCGCTCATCACCAACATCTCCGAGGACCATCTCGGTGACTTCGGCTCGCAGACCGTGGCCGAGCTGCTCGACGTCAAGTGGGTCATCAGCCGAGCGGTCCGCGACCACGGACGCCTGGTGCTGAATGCCGACGACGCGCGGCTGGTCGAAAAGGCGAAGGGGTATCCCGGCGAGATCGTCTGGTTCTCGACCGAGCGCCACGACCTCGACGGCCTGCCCGGCCGTTCGGTGGCCCTGTTCTTCCGCCGCGACGACGAGCTGCTGGTGCTCGAGGATACGGCGACGACGGTATTTGCGGACGTCAGGGACATTCCGCTGACGATGCAGGGTATTGCCCGGCACAACGTCGCCAACGCGCTCGCCGCCGCGGCGCTGACCTGGTGCCTCGGCGCGAGCCTCGGAGAGATCGGCCGCGGCCTGGCATCGATGTCCCAGGACGAGAACCCCGGGCGCTGCAATCTCTATGAGCTGAACGGTCGCCGCGTGCTGATCGATTTCGCCCACAACCCTGCGGCGATGCAGGCGTTGTTCGCGATGGCCGAGTCGATACCGGCCGCGCGCCGCGTGCTGTGTTTCGGCCAGGCCGGAGACAGGCCCGACAGCCTGATCGAGGAGCTGACCCGCGACGCGTTCGCGATCGGCCTCGAGCGAGTGATCGTCTCGGAACTCGCCCAGTACCACCGCGGCCGCGAGCGCGGCGATGTCTACCGGATCATCCGTGGCGAACTGCTCCGCCTGGGGATGGCAGCGGACGGTATCGACCACCACGAAGAGGAACTCGAATCGCTCGACGCCGCCCTGGCGTGGGCCGCGGAAGGCGACCTCGTCATCATGCTTGCGCTAGGCGCATCGCGCGCCGTCAGGGCGCGGCTCGTCGAGCTGGGCGCGCGTCCGCTTGCGACGGTGTAGGCCGGCCGTCGCGAACGAAGTCCGCGATTCGCTCCGCTACCGGCTGCGTCGACCCTGGTGACAGAACGTCGCCCGCGAGCACGTGGAAGGCCGGGTCCGACGTCTCGACGACTTCGAAGCGTGACTTGACCCCGGCCGGGAGCGCCTCGAAACCGGCCTGGTATTTCGCGGTCGAGACGACCTGGTCCTTTTCCGAGTAGACGAGCAGGGCGCGCGGTACCCGGGCTGTCGCGACCTTCGCCTCCGCCACTTCGAGCAGCCGCATCACCTCGACGACCGCGGCCGTCGGGTAGCGTGTCGTCCAGTAAGTCTCCTGCGCGTCGTTGACGGCCTGCCACTCGCGGTACTCGCCGATCATGACGCGGGCCAGGAGCGGGCCGTACGGACGCGTCAGCCAGTCCGCAGCAGGGTCCTCGACGCCCAGGTTCGGTGAGACCAGGACCAGCGTGTCCACCGCGTCGAACAGCGGGTAATCGGCGAGTGCGAGCGCGAGCGTGGCCCCGGTCGACGTGCCGATCAGGACCACCTTCTCGCCGAGCGCGCGGCCGACGGCGAGCGCCTCGACGCCGTCTGCGAGCCAGTCCTCGGCACGGATGCCGGCGAGGCGCTCGGACCGCCGGCCGTGGCCCCTGAGCCGTGTCTCGAACAGGTTGGCGCCGAGTGCCCGGGCGACGAGTTCGGGGACCGGCGCCATCTCGACGCGGGATGCGGAAAAGCCGTGCAGGTAAACGACGGCATAGTCGGTTTTTCGTCCGGCGGCCTGGTTCCAGAGGATGCGCTTGCCGGTGCCCGGCACGATGCCGAAACGTTCGTCGACGGCGGCTTCGCGGCCGTCGAGCCACGCATCGAGGTCGGCCGGCAGTGCGGGCGCGCTGCCGGGCTCCGGCAGCCGCGAAGGCGTGGTCCACCAGCCGCCGAACAATGCCAGCGCGAGCAGAGCCAGGGCGAGTCGGGGGAGCATCGCTTACTCGAGGCCGAGGATGAGGTCCCAGTGATCGGGCTCGACCGGCATGATCGACAGCCGGTTGCCCTTGCGCGTCAGCGCGAAGCCGTCGAGTTCGGGCATGGCCTTCAGTTCGGTGAGCGTGATCGTCCGGTCGAGTTTGCGCACGAAGCTCACGTCGACGAGACACCAGCGCGGGTTGTCTTCGCTGCTCTTCGGGTCGTAGTACTTCGATTCGGGATCGAACTGGGTCGGGTCCGGGTACGGCTTGCTGGCGACCTTTGCGAGGCCGACGATCCCGGGCTCCTTGCAGTTGGAGTGATAGAAGAACACGTCGTCTCCCACCCGCATGTCGTCCCGCATCATGTTGCGAGCCTGGTAGTTGCGAATGCCGTCCCAGGGTTCGCGCTTGTCGCGCTCGAGGTCGTCGATGCCGTAAACGTCGGGTTCGGATTTCATCAGCCAGTGAGCCATATGCCGGGAATGTCCTTTGTTGCTCAGGTTAACGGAAGGTTAAGGGCCCGCGCGGGCGGCGGCCGAGTGTAACATGCAGGTATCGCGCGGCTTTCGGTGGCCGGCGCCTCGAGCAGTGAAACAGTTCGGGAAGCCCGTGCTAGGATTGCGCCACCGCCGCGAGGGCAGGCCGCCGCTGCCGCCGATTCGCCCCCCGCCGCGTCGTTGAGACAGACAGGAACACGACGACCATGCTGGTAAACATCTTCGGTTCGTCTCCGGTGCAGCCGCTCGAGAAGCATATCGACCTGGGGCACCGGGCGGCCGCTGAACTGACCGGATTCTTCGAGGCTGTCATTGCACAGGACTGGGACGCGGCCGGCCAGATCCGCGACACGATCGAGCGACTGGAACGCGAGGCGGAGAGCCTCAAGAAGGAAATCCGCGTCCATTTGCCGAAGAGCCTCTTCATGCCGGTCCCTCGCGAGGATCTCCTCGAACTCCTGGCCGTCCAGGACCGGATACCGGATCTCGCGCTCGCTGTCGCGAACGTCGTCCTGATTCGTCGCATGCAAATCCCGGAACACCTCGTCCGGCATTTCACCGACTTCGTCGCGCGCGCCATCAGCGCGACGGCCCAGGCGCTGAAAAGCGTCCGCGAACTGGACGAACTCTTCGCCTCGGGATTCCGCGGTGCCGAAGCGAAGCTGGTCGAGGACATGATCGAGGATATCGAGCGAATAGACGCGGAAACGGCCATCCGGCAGCAGCAGCTGATGACCGACCTGGTGGAGATCGAGTCGTCGCTGGATCCGGTGCATGCCGTGTTCCTGTACCGCGTCATCGACCAGGTCACCGATATCGCGTACATGGCAGGGCGGGTCGGCCACCGGCTCGACGTGTTGCTCGCGCGCTAGCCGCCACTGCCTGACGCCGCCGCACGATGGAAGCTCTCTATATTTATATCGGCCTGGCGGCGCTGTTCGGCCTGTTCATGGCGTGGGGCATCGGCGCGAACGATGTGGCCAACGCGATGGCGACATCGGTCGGATCCAAGGCCCTGACGATCCGGCAGGCAATCCTGGTTGCCGCCATCTTCGAATTCCTCGGAGCGGTGCTGGCCGGTGGGGCCGTCACGTCGACGATTCGCAAGGGCATCGTGGATACCGACGGTATCGAGGGATCCCCCGAGCTCCTGGTGTACGGCATGCTCTCGGCGCTGCTCGCCGCCGGTACCTGGCTACTGGTCGCCTCGCGGCGGGGCTGGCCGGTGTCGACGACCCACTCGATCGTCGGCGCCATCGTCGGCTTCGCGGCCGTAGGTATCGGCGTCGACGCCGTGCACTGGGGCGAGGTCGGGTCTATCGTCCTGAGCTGGGTCGTCTCGCCGCTGACGGCGGGCTTCATTGCCTTCCTGATCTACCAGAGCGTCCTGTTCCTGGTGCTGCAGCACGACAACCCGCTGGAACGGGCGCGGCGCTATGTGCCGATGTACATCTTCCTGGCGGCCTTCACGATGACACTCGTGACGATCCTCAAGGGGCTGAAGCACGTCGGACTGACGCTGTCGACGCGCGATGCCTACCTGCTCGCGATCGGCATCGCGACCGTGATCGCGATCATCGGCGGCTTTGCCGTCCGTCGCATCAAGCCGGATCCGGCCGCCGAGAAGGACCAGCACTTTCACTCGGTCGAACGCGTGTTCGGGATCCTGATGGTCGTTACCGCCTGCGGGATGGCCTTCGCGCACGGCTCCAATGATGTCGCCAACGCCATCGGCCCGCTGGCAGCCGTCGTTAGCATCGCACAGTCCGGCGCGATCGCCTCCCAGTCCGCGCTGCCGATGTGGGTGCTCGTACTCGGCGGCATCGGCATCGTAGTCGGACTGGCAACCTTTGGCCGCCACGTTATCGCGACGGTGGGCTCGAAGATTACGCACCTGACGCCGAGCCGCGGCTTCGCGGCGGAGCTCGCAGCCGCGACGACGATTGTCGTCGCGTCCGGCACCGGCATGCCGATCTCGACCACCCATACGCTCGTTGGTGCCGTGCTCGGGGTCGGCATGGCGCGCGGCATCGAGGCCATCGACCTCAGCGTCGTGGGCCGCATCTTCCTGTCCTGGGTTGTGACGATCCCTGCGGGTGCTATCCTCGCGATCGTGTTTTTCTTCACGTTTCGCGCCATCCTGCCGTAGGAGGAGGGCGACGGCGCCTCGAGGTGCCGTTCGGGTGCGAACGAACTCCTTCGCGAGGACAGGAGGCGCCATGCGCTCGCTAGCACTGATCATTACCGCGCTCGCGGTATTCGTTTCGGGTGGCGTGTCAGCCGACACAGGGGACCAGCCCGTAATTCGCTACGGCGACCTGACCCACCCGGTGTTCGGGTCGGCGGGCATGGTCGCGTCGCAGAACCGTATCGCGGCGGAGATCGGTGCAGCGGTGCTGTCGGACGGGGGCAGCGCCGTGGATGCAGCCGTCGCCGTTGGCTTCGCCCTTGCCGTCACGCTGCCGCGCGCCGGCAACCTCGGCGGCGGCGGGTTCATGCTGATCCACGATGCCGCGGCCGGCGAGACGACCTCGCTCGACTACCGGGAAATGGCGCCGCCGGGCGCGACCCGCGACATGTACCTCGATGCCGACGGCAACGTCGACAACGATAAGGCGCGCTTCTCGCACCTGGCGTCGGGCGTGCCGGGCACCGTGGCCGGACTCTGGGAAGCCCATCAGCGCTACGGTCGCCTCGCCTGGAAACGGCTGCTCGAGCCGGCGATCGAACTTGCCCGCGACGGCGTAACCGTCACCTACGACATGGCCTCGGTCCTGTCGCTCAGGCGTGACCGGCTGTGTGCGAACGCGGCGGCCTGCCGCTACTTCTACAAGCCCGACGGTTCCGCCTACGTGCCTGGCGAGGTCCTGGTGCAGAAGGATCTCGCGAGGACGCTCGAGGCGATCGCGAAGCGCGGGCGCGACGGCTTCTACACGGGCAAGGTCGCGAAGCTGATCGCGGTCGATATGGACAAAAACGGCGGTCTCATCGACGAGGCGGCCCTGGCCGGCTACGAGCCGGTCTGGCGGGAGCCCGTACGCGGCACCTACCGGGGCTACGAGATCGTCACGATGCCGCCACCCAGCTCCGGCGGCGTACACGTGCTGCAGATGCTCAACATCCTCGAGCAGTTCGACGTGGCGGCCCTGGGTGCCGGCGCTGCCGACAGCGTCCACCTGCTGGCCGAGACGATGCGGCTCGCGTTTGCCGATCGCAGCAAGCACCTGGGCGACCCGGACTTCTACCCGGTCCCCGTCGAGTGGCTGACCGGCAAGGACTACGGCAAGGCACTGGCCGCCACGATAGACATGAATCGTGCACGGCCCTCGGACGAGGTCCGGCCCGGCATTGCGCCCCGTCCCGAGAGCCCCGATACGACGCAATTCTCGATCATCGATGCCGACGGCAACGTCGTCAGCAATACCTACACGCTGAACCTGTCCTATGGCTCCGGCATTGCGATCGACGGCGCGGGTTTCCTGATGAACAACGAGATGGATGATTTCGTCGCCAAGCCGGGCGTCCCCAATGCGTTCGGCATGCTGGGCGGCGAGGCCAATTCGATCGAGGCGGACAAGCGGCCGCTGAGCTCTATGACGCCGACGATCGTGTTTGCCGACGGCAAGCCGTGGTTCGCGACCGGCAGCCCCGGCGGCAGCCGGATCATCACGACGGTCCTGCAGATGATCGTCAACGTCGTCGATCACGGCATGAACATCGCCGAAGCGACCGCGGCGCCGCGCATGCACCACCAGTGGTATCCCGACGTACTCGGGATGGAGGCAGGCTACAGCCCGGATACGATCCGCCTGCTCGAGGCGAAAGGTCACGCGGTGCGGAGCGGCACGTTCACGATCGGCAGCCTGCAAAGCGTCGCCCTGAAGGACGGCGTATTCCGCGGTGCCTCCGATACGCGACGCCCGAGCGCGGGCAGCGTTCCGGCGGCGGCGTCGAAATGAGTCAAGCCGGGCCGTCGGCCGATACCGGCGGCGATATCAGCGCCGCGGCGCGGCGCTACGCGATGGTCGTCCTGACCATTGTCTACATGTTCAACTTCATCGACCGGCAGATCCTCGCCATCCTGCTGCCGGCGATCCGCCAGGAATTCCAGGTCGGCGATACCGTGCTCGGCTTCCTGACCGGTACGGCGTTCGCCCTGTTCTACGTCACGCTCGGCATCCCGATCGCACAACTCGCCGATCGCTGGAACCGGAGAAACCTGGTCGCGCTCGCGCTCGCGATCTGGAGCGGGATGACCGCCGTATCCGGACTCGCCGCGAATATCTGGCACCTGACGCTGGCGCGCATCGGCGTCGGCATCGGCGAAGCCGGCTGCAGCCCGCCGGTGCACTCGATGATTGCCGATTACTACCCGCCCGAGAGCCGCTCGACGGCCATGGGCTTTTACACGCTCGGGATTTCGGCGGGCATCATGCTCGCCTACCTCGCGGGCGGCTGGGTCGTGCAGAACATCGGCTGGCGCGAGGCGTTCTTCATCGTCGGCATTCCGGGCGTGTTCCTGGCCCTGGTCGTCCGGTTCACGGTCACCGAGCCGGTGCGCGGCGCCTCGGAAGCCCGCATTCACAGCGGCGTGCAGCCGCGGCTCGCCGTCGTGTTCCGCTTCCTGCGCGGCCGTTCGTCGTTCATCCACATGGCCTTCGCCGCGGGCCTGTCGGCGTTCGTCGGTTACGCACTCGTCAATTTCATCCCGAGCTACGTCGTGCGCAGTTTCGGGATGAACGTCGCCGAACTGGGCGTCTGGCTCGGCCTGATCGT
>JAZBNZ010000010.1:0-7092 GCA_036350895.1 Woeseiaceae bacterium | reverse complement strand
GTTTTCGAAGGCCCCGGGCTCTTCCCGTGGGCCGTGCGGCGGCGACGCCAGGCGGTGCGGTTGAGAGTCATCCGACGAGCCTTGCTTCCGGCATGCGCTTCCCGGGCGCAGTTCCAATGTCTCGATTTGTCATTCAAAAGCACGCCGCATCCAGCCTGCACTACGATTTCCGGCTGGAGGTCGACGGCAACCTGAAGTCGTGGGCGGTACCGAAGGGACTCTCGACCGATCCTTCCGACAAGCGGCTCGCCATCCGGACCGACGATCACGACCTCGACTACATCGATTTCGAGGGCGTCATCCCGGAGGGCGAGTACGGCGCCGGCACGGTGATCGTCTGGGATCGCGGCGACTACCGAAACCTGACCCAGGATGCCGGTGTGAGCGTCGACATCGCCGAGGCACTCGCTAACGGCCACGCCGTCGTGCATCTCGACGGTGAGAAGCTGGGCGGCGCTTACACGCTGCAGCGGATTCGCAATGGTGATCAAGAGCAGTGGCTCGTCATCAAGGTTGATGACGAGCAGGCCGACGCACGGCGCAACCCGGTGTCTACCCAGCCGGAGTCCGTTGTTTCGGGCAAGACGATAGACCAAGTGGGTAGCAAGGAGTCCGGAGACGACGCCGCGTAAGGGCCGGTATCATCGACGGCCTGCGAAACGACACCAAACTGGATAAGCGTCACGCCGCGGTGTGAATTGCGCGCGTTGACCTATTTTTCGAACCCATCGTTCATACAGGAGTTGCATCATGAGCACTTACTCGCTTCCGGAACTGGACTACGGCCTCAAGGACCTCGAGCCGCACCTGTCGTCCGAAATTCTCGAACTTCATCATGGCAAGCACCATGCTGCCTACGTGAGCGGCGCCAACGCGACCCTCGACAACCTGGCCGAGGCACGGGCGTCCGGCGATCTTTCAGCGCTGAACAAGCTCGAGAAGGATCTCGCGTTCCATCTCTCCGGCCACGTGCTGCATTCGCTCCTGTGGAAAAACCTGAGCCCGAACGGTGGCGGAACGCCGGGCGGTGATCTCGGCAGCAAGATCGACCGGGATTTCGGCTCCTTCGACGCCTTCAAGGCGCAGATGAGTGCGGCGGCCATGGGCGTGCAGGGCTCCGGCTGGGCGAGCCTCGCGTACGAACCGATGGCCGGCAAGCTGGTGGTCGAGCAGGTATTCGATCACCAGGGGAATATCGGCAACGCGACGCTGCCGCTGCTCGTGCTCGACATGTGGGAACACGCCTTCTACCTTCAGTACAGGAACGAGAAGGCGAAGTGGGTCGATGCGTTCTGGAACATCGTCAACTGGAAGGACGTCGAACAGCGTCTCGCCAGCGTCAGCACGATCGACCTGAAGCTCTGACCCGGATGAACCGCTACGGCGGTAGACCCGTTCCCGCAAAGGAGCGGGTGTGCCGAGCCCGGTCCGGCTGACGCTTCCGCTTACGGGCCTCGTCGCCCGGCGTCGGGTTAAAACCCGGCGACGCCGCTCGGGAACGCGGCCGCATCGCCCTCGGTGTGGCCGTGTCGTTCGACGTGGTGGATCGCGTCTTCCATCATCGCGAGGCCTTCGCGCAATACGGCCTCGTCCATGTTCAGCGCCGGGTACATCCGAATCGTGTCCTCGTGGTCGGAAATCGCCCAGACGCCGTTCTCGAGCATCTTCCCGCGCACGGCCCGGGCCGTCCACCAGTCTTTCTCCTCGCTGTCCGCGCTTCTCGGCTTGCCGAAGCTCACGCCGAGCAACAGTCCGTTGCCGCGCGTCTGCCGGACGATCTCGTACTGCTCCTCCCAGCCGCGCATGATCGTGGCCGCAATATTCCCCAGCCGCTTCGCGTGCGCGACGACGTGGTCGCGCTCGTAGATTTCGAGCGTCCTGATCGCCGCGGCGCAGCCCGCCGGCGTGCCGGCGAACGTCGAGCCCGACATGAAGCGGGTGTTGTCGCCCAGGATGTCGTCACGGGCCGAGATGCCGCACAGCGGAGCGATCCCGCCGGAGAGGTTCTTGCCGTAAACGAGAATGTCGGGGATGACGTCGTAGTGCTCGATGCCCCACATGCGCCCCGTGCGGCCGAGACCCGCGAGCACCTCGTCGGAGATCATGAGCCAGTCGTTCCTGTCGCAGATCTCGCGGATGCCCTGCAGGAAGCGCGGCGACGGGATCCAGTTGCCGCCCTCGGCGAGACCGGGCTCGACCATGATGCCGGCGATGTTGTCGCGCGCGGCGACGCTCGCGGGGATATGGTTGTCCAGGTACCAGAGGCAATACTCGGTGTACTGGTCCTCGCTCATGCCTGCAGGGATGCGTTCGCTGTAGGGGTAGGGTGCCTTGATCACGCCGCCGCCCCAGCCCTCGAGATACGTGCCGAGCCGGCCGTCGACACCGCTCAGGATCTTCGTGGCCAGCCCCATGCCGTGGTAAGACGAGGCGAACGTGATGATGTAGCGCCGCTTCGTGTGCGTGAGAGCGAGGTGCACGGCCGCCTCGGCGGCCTCGGTGCCGGAGACCTCGTAGTTGGTGCGCGGTAGCGCCCGCCCCGGCATGATCTCGGCGAGCCGCTCCGCCAGGTCGTAGCGCAGCGGGTGGTCGTAATGGAAGCCGTATCGGCGGTTTGCCGCGTCGACGGCATCCAGGATTTCGGGATGGCAATTGCCGAGCGGGTTCGTCGCCCAGCCGTTCTGGAAGTCGATGTAGCGCTTGCCGTCCATGTCCCAGACGAAATCCCCCTGGGCACGGTCGATGACGATTTGCCGTACCGGGCGGAAGCCCCGCCGGCCGGCGCGCTCCATCTCGGCATCGAATCGGGCGCCGTTCTTGAACAGCGGAATACCGCGCTCCAGCGCGGCCAGTGTCTTCGGGCCCGGAAATTTCTCACCCATGATGCGTACTCCTTCGACTCGCCCGTCGGATTCTGACACATGGCGGTTGGCCGGCAGAAGCGCAAAGACTCCGGACGCGGATTCGAGGCTCGCCAATAAAACGGGGGACGGCGCTTGCCGTCCCCTCAGTCTTGCTGGTGCTTCCGTTGGTTATGCGACCTTGATCTTCTGCGGATGCGTGACTTCGACTTTCGGCAGCCAGACTTCGACGATACCGTCTTTGACGTCTGCCCTGGCCTTGTCAGCATCTACCGCGACCGGCAGCGGAACGACCCTGTACATCCGGCCATACGCGATCTCTGTGCGGAAGAAGTCTTCTTTCTTTTCTTCTTCCTTGTGTTCGCGCTTGGCTTCGAATGTCAGCCTGTCGCCTGCAATCGTGATTTCAAGGTCTTCCTTCTTGACACCGGGCATTTCGGCGCGAACGACAAGAGCGTCGTCGCGGTCGAGAATGTCGACGGTCGGCAAGACGGCGAAGTCTTCACCGCCTTCCGCCCACGGTGTTGAAGTCCATGGATACGGTTCAAAGAAGCCTTCCATCCAGCGGCGTGGCAGGTAGTTCTCGAAGAACTCTTCCATGCTGTGGGTGAACGGCCTCATCGAACGCCCGGCATGCCGTCCACGTTCCCGTTTCGGCATCAGGTTGCGTACGTTGGCCATAATGCTCACCTCTTCACACTTTGAAGCGCCGGGACCACACCCGGCACCTTGAATATGTATGCCTCCGGAGCGGCTGTGACAATTCGTAGTTATCCCGATTGATCGGCGCCGCCTGCCAACCAAGACTCAGGTATGATCACGGGCGGAATACCGGAGACCGCCCGCGGCGGACCCGGTCAACGTGGGGACAACGACAATGCCTGAACTCGATCTCAACACCGATACCGTACGGTCGATCATCGACAGGGTGCGGGAGTTCCACGAAAGCGACGACGTGGAGTTACCCGAGCAGGAGGAAGAGAGCGAGTTTATCGATGCCGATACGCTGCTCGAATTCGCCCAGGACTACAGCAACGACCCCTACTACCAGGAGCTGACGACCGTCATCAACGATCTCGACCCGGAACAGCAGATTTCACTGGTTGCCCTGATGTGGGTGGGTCGCGGCGACTATTCACTCGAAGAGTGGGACGAAGCCATCGAATTCGCGACCGAATCCTGGACCGATCATACGGCCGAGTACCTCTTGAGTACGCCGCTGCTGTCGGATTACCTCGAGGAGGGCCTGGACGTCTTCGAGACCGCCGAGGATTGATCGGGCCCCGGTTCCGTCCTGAACGATCCCTGCGATGCCCTTGAACGGAATGCGCCCACCCTCGCTTCCGTCAGCGCTTGCCGCGCTCGATGCCGATACGGCCCGGCAGCTGCTGGCGCAATCGAGGGTGGTCCAGCTGGACTCCGGCCGTTACGTGTTCAATTTGGGCGACACGTGTGAGGCATTCCTCGTCGTTCTGGATGGCAAGGTGCGAGTCCAGCTGACCTCGGCTGCCGGCCGGGAGGTGACGCTATACCGTGTCGGCCCCGGCAGTTCCTGCCTGCTGACGACGTCCTGTCTGTTCAGCAGCGACCTGTACCCCGCGGAGGCTGTTGCCGAGACGGCGGTACGTGCCCTGGCTGTCCCCGTGAACGTGTTCAGGAACCTGCTGGGGACGTCGGCGGATTTTCGCGAATATGTCTTCGACGGCTTCGCGAGGCGCCTGGCGGACGTCATCCTGCGGATCGAAGCGTTAGCGCTTGCCCCGATAGATGGACGCCTCGCGAGGGCTCTGCTCGAGATGCACCAGGGCGGCGCGGTCGAAGTAACCCACCAGCAGCTCGCCGGCGAGCTCGGTACCGCACGCGAGGTCGTGTCTCGACACCTTAAGCGCATGGAGAATAATGGTCTCGTCGAACTCGGGCGCGGGTGGGTTCGTGTGAAGGACCCGGCGGCGCTCGACAGGATTGCAGCCCTGGCTGCTGTGTGACGGAGTCACTGACGGCCGTGGCCGACCGGCGCATAATCAACGGCAGTCATCCGAAACTCGAATGAAACAACAGGAGACACCAAATGTTCGCAAAGAATGAAGGTACGGTCGATCGCGTGGTCCGTGTCGCAGCGGGGCTTGCTATCCTGAGCCTGGTATTCGTCGGTCCACAAACGCCCTGGGGCTGGCTCGGCCTCGTACCGATCGTCACGGGTGCGCTGGGTAGCTGCCCCGTGTATTCGCTCTTCGGGATCAATACCTGCGGCGTGAAACGCTGACCCGCCTGCCGGCCCGCTGCCGGTCAGGCATGATGTTCATGTGCCAGCAGGGCTTTGTCGAACGCCGGGAGCAGCAGACGCCAGTCGCGTGAGCGAAGGTCGCGCTGGTCGCCAAGGGTGACCGTTCCGCGGATCGACCGGCTCAGGGCGTTCGCGTACAGCCGCTGGTAATACGGCATCCGGCCGACGTAGAACGGCAGGATCTCCTCGAGCGTCAGGTCCGTGTCCAGCGTTTCGGCAAATGCCTCATAGAAGCGGGCGACTGCCTCGGAGACCGGACCGTCCTCGGCGAGGTTCTCCGAGGGTTCGATCGTCCAGGTCATGTCGGCCTGCAGCGTGCAGGTCCCCACGAAGCCGCTGCGTCGTTCCTCGGACCATTCGTGCGGCGCGATCAGGCTCAGCATCCAGCCGCCGTCGACCAGGTACAGGTAGTTCGCTGTGCCGATCGACGGCTTGTACTTGAAGCCTGCCGAGAGCACCAGCATCGACGTGAAGTACTCGGCCAGGACCTGGCGCTGCGGTTTTGCGACCACGCCGCGGGGCTCCGACCGGTACCAGTCGAGCAGGAAGCCGTTCAGCCCCTTGCCATCGACATTGATCGGCCTTTCGGCGACGGCTGATGCGCGCGGGTTGTAGATGACGGGCTTGGACATAGCGAACGATTATGCCAACAGCGGGCCCGGCACTCGACCGAAACGGCGCCTTACGTACACATTGATACATCTGTCCGGTTCGCGGCTCTGCTACTGCGCCCCGGCGGTCGCGAGCCCCGGCTACGGCCGAATGCACAGGTCGTGACGGAGAATGCCTATCCTTCAAGCTGCGCCACGGCGATATAATCCATGCCTTTCTTGATGAGAATGCCTGTGGTCGCCACAGCGAGATACCCAACGTCATGAATACTCTGTTTTCCCGTTTCATCGCTGGCGTCGCAGCCGGTGTATCAGGGGTCGCGCTGGCGGGCCCCGTTTACCATCCGCCCGGCTCCAACCTGACCTACGGCGACGTTACTCACGGTCAGCGCGTGCAGTCCGCCTCGAGCAACCCTGCTGCGGCTGCTGCGGATCGTGCGCGCCGTGACGACGATGCGATCCGCGGTGTCATCGTCTCGACGTCGGCTGGCCTCGAGTACGGCAACATCCAGGACCTGTTCGATTTATACGATGAGATAACGAAGGCCTACGAGCCGAGTGACCCCGGCGAGGGTGGCGGCCCCGGGCAGGATCCTGACGCCAAGCCCCCCGGCGGCATCGATATCGGCGACATTCTCGACCAGCTCGACCCGGACGTCGTCGCGGCCATTGAGGCGCTGGGCGACGAAATCGTGCGGCAGGCAGCGCTTCTCGGGCTGATCAGGGCCGAGGGCTACGCCCGGGCCTGGCTGGCCGCGGATATCCCGGTCGTGATCGGGACCGAATACCTCGGCGGAACCTGGACCTTCGGCCTGAACTGGTCAGGCAACACCAAGGCCTTCGGCGTCACCGAGGAGATCGATTTCGATCCGGATGCGGCCCGCCAGGCCATCGAGGACTGGCTCGACACGCTGCCGAGCAATCGTCCCGAGATACTGCCTGTCAGCGACGACGTCGTGCTGACACCGACCGAGGATGCCGTCCTGTTCGCGATTCGCAACGACAGCTCGCTCGTAAGCAAGTCGACGCAGACCAGCGAAATCAACCTGGGATACAGCCGCGAGGCCTGGTCGACCGATGCCGGCACGCTGTACCTCGGCATCGAAGGGCATCTCTATCTCCAGCGGCTGTCCCGGCTGAGTGTGCGCTTCGGCGACATCACCAACTCCGAAGAGCTGTTCGATGAGATCCAGAACGCGGATTTCGTTCGCGACGAGGATGTCGGTGTCGACATCGGTGCACTGTGGGTCGCCGGGAATTACCAGCTTGGCGCACAGCTCACCAACATCAACCAGCCGACGTTCGACTTTCCCGACGTCAACCTCGAGCCTTACAG
>JAZBNZ010000009.1:0-3334 GCA_036350895.1 Woeseiaceae bacterium | reverse complement strand
CTCCAGTACCAGCCGGTCGAGGGGGGTAAGGGTCACGGCGTCGCGCACGTTGTCGGCATTGCGGAAGGTGACCATGCCGTTGAAGCCGAGCATGAAACCGGCGTCCAGACAGAATTCGGCGAGCCTGAGGCCGGAACTGAAACTGTGTATCACGCCGCGGCGGCGCAGTCGCGGCAGGTGCTCCGCGAGGATGGCCTGCGTGTCCTCGTCGGCTTCACGTGTATGAACGACGACGGGCAGATCGAGGTCGGCAGCAATCCCGAGCTGGCGGGCGAATACGTCGCGCTGGACGGCCCGATCGGCGTTGTCGTAGTAGTAATCGAGACCGATCTCACCGATCGCCACGACGCGCCGGTCCTCGCTCCCGGCACGAATGCGCGCCGCAACTTCATCGCTGAACGCCTCCGCTTCGTGGGGATGGACGCCCTGCGTGCAGAATACGTCGTTTCGGCTTGATGCCAGTTCGCGGACCGTAGCGAGATTGTCCGGACTGACCGCGATGGTCACGATGCGCTCAATCCCGTGTTCCCGTGCCACGCGCAGCTCCTCTTCCAGAGCAGCGGGTTCCAGGTAGTCGAGGTGGCAATGGGTCTCGATCATCGGACAGCGGAAACGCGGGATTTCCCGGCGCTTGGTTTTGGCCATGGGTAAATGCAGATGTGGCGGGGAGGTAGATGCGTCATTATATCGGGTCTATGCATCGCCTGCTGCGTCAAATCCTGCATTACGTTCCGGCGTACCTCGTCGCGATTCTTCTCGCCGTTGGCGGCGTGCAGGGCGCGCGTGCGGCACCGGAGCTTCATGGCAAGCGTTTCCTGGCCCTCGAGGAAGCTGTCCTGGTGGTGCCCGTCGGGAGCGACGGGGCTGAGGCCGCGGGGCTGACTGCTCCTGATGCCGACGCCATCGAGCGTCTGCAGCAGCGTCTGGAAGAACAGCGCCTTGCGGAGGGACCTTACGCGCCGGGCGCTGCCGAAACGCTTTCCGATCTTGCCCGGATTCTCGAGACGCGGGGTCAGCTGGCGCAGGCGCTGGCCCGACGCGAAGAGGCCTTGCACCTGATTCGTGTCAACGAGGGATTGTACAGCGCTGCCCAGGGACCCGTGCTGCGCGCCATGCTCGACAGTTTGCGTGCCGCCCGTGATTTCGAAGCCCTGGATCAGCGGTACGCCTATTACTACCGCCTGTACGGTGCGGGCCGGCCGCCCTTCAACGAGTTGCGCTGGGCGGCGACCATGGAGTATTTCGCCTGGCAGCGCGAGGCGCTGCGCCGCGAGCTGGATGGGGATCCACGTGAGCGCCTCCTCGAACTGCATGCAACGCAGGCCGACTTGCTCGCGACCGTGGCTGAGGATCCGGCATTTGACTGGCGCTGGCTGCTCGATCTGACGCGCAGCCAGCTCGCCACGCTGTACATCGTCGAAGACCTGGTACAACCGGAAGTGCAGCTGTTGCCCCGCTCCCAGATGGCGCGCATGCGCGGCGATCAGTTGCGCGACTTCGATCCGCTGCGAGAGCGACTCGAGAACCTGCAACGCCTCGCGCGGGCGCAGGGAAGAATGCTGCTGGAGGCGGCACTGCAGCGTGTGCCGGATGGCGAGGTCGCGGCGCGTGCCGGGCTGCACCTCGATATGGCGGACTGGCTGCAATGGCACGGCTCCACGCGCTCAGCGCGCGACATGTACGACACGGTCTGGCAGGAACTCCAGGCCGCCGGTCGCGACGACCTGCTCGAGGAGTGGTTCGCGCGACCCCAACCCCTGCCGCGCGGGAAGTTCCTCGCCCCCCTGGACCGACAGCGCAGCAACGCCCTGCGCGTCCGTATCGATGTGTCCGCCTATGGGCGTGTTCAGGTCAGCAGCGAGGGCGTGCCGGAAGAGCGCGCCCAAGAGTTTTCTGTTTTGCGACGCCTTCTTCGCGCCAGTCGCTTCCGCCCCGCGTTCCGCAACGGCGAACCGATCGACGTCCGCGATCTGGCCACCTCCTGGCTGCTCGTCGACGACTGACCGCGACCGGCCGACGTGTTTGCCACCGGGGACACGATGAGATCGACGTACGGGGCAGACGCCTTCAGGATGTTGTCAGCGGTTATCGATTACGAGCAGCGCGCCGCTCGCAGCAAGCGCGCCGCGCGTGCGCCAGTTGATCAGCTCGCCGCCATGGCGCGCCAGGCATCGTTCGGCCATCGTGTGGAACGTCGGACGTTCCGGGTCGGCGATGATGATCCGCTCCACGCCGGCATCGACGGCACGGTTGACGAGATTGGCCACGGGACCGACAAGCTCGTCCCAGAAGCACACGTCCGCGGCGATCAGCGTATCGAAGGCGGAAAGATCGCGCTTGCCAAGACGCTCGAAACGGCAGACGCGCGGTTCCGTTCTGACGCCGTTGAGCTCGGCCGTCACTTCCAGAAAGGGGAATACGTTACGGTCCGCATCGACAGAGGTGACCGCCGCACCGAAGTGCCTGGCGCACCAGATGCCGCCGATACCCCAGCCGCAGCCGGCGTCCAGGACTCGCCGCGGTCGCGGCTCCGGATTGCGGTGGAGGTAGTCGATGATAAGGCAGCTGGACTTCCACAGTTTGTTGCCGTGGATTTCCGGTGCCTCGTTGTTGCGTTTGGCGCGACGGATGGCCGGGTGGCTGGCCGTTGGAAAAATAGCGCCCCGAAACCGGTGCTGCTGCGCGGCGGCCACCTCAGAGTGGCTCGACTTCTTCGGCCTGCGGCCCCTTTCCGGTCTGGGCGACGCGGAAACGCACGCGGGCCCCATCGTCGAGCCGGCCCCGGCCCTCGCCCAGCACGGAACGGTGGTGGACGAAGATTTCCTCTCCCGAACTGCGGATAATGAAACCGTAGCCCTTGGTGACGTTGAACCACTTCACCGTGCCTTCTTCCGGCTCACCACGCGGGGCGGTTTCCGCGTCAGCGGCTGGCGACCCGGACGCGCTTATCGCGGACTTGTCACCGGCTTTGTCTTCACGTTTATCGGCGCTTCTGCCCTCGCGCGGGCGGCGTCGCCGCTCCCGGCGCCCGTCATCGCGAGCACCATCCGCGCGCTGCCCGGAACGGCTGCCGGGCTGGCTGCCCCGGTCCTCTTCCCGGGCGCGGACCGTGGCGGAAGCGGGCGTATCCGTCGCGATTGCTTCGGGCACCGGCAACGCCCGATGGCTCAGAATCACGGACGCGACCGATGCCAGTGCCGTCGGCAGCAGCAGGCCGACGAAGGAGTAGGACGGTTCGAGATAGGCGCCGACAGCGGCCACCACAAGTGATGAGAGCAGGGCTATCAGTACCTTGCCTGGGATCGACATAACACTCCTCGGTTCTACGGGACGT
>JAZBNZ010000008.1:0-18219 GCA_036350895.1 Woeseiaceae bacterium | reverse complement strand
CCTGACCGCCTGCGGGGGCGGTGGAGGCGGTGGCGACGGTGGCGGCCTGACACCCCCGACGCCGCCGGTGTCGGACGCCTGCTCGATAACGGCGCAGAAGGACTTCGTCTTCAACGAGATGCAGTTCTGGTATCTCTGGAACGATCTGCTGCCCGCAACGGTCGACCTCGAGGGTTTCGCGACCGCAGAAGAGCTGCTTGCTTTCCTCGCGAGCTTCAGCCCCGACCTCGGCAACGGCCCCGTGGACCGCTTCAGTTTCCTGACCTCGGCGACCTCCGATCAGCAGTTTTTCGGTGAGGGCCGGTACGAGGGCTTTGGCTTCTCCAGCCGTTTCCTGTCGAGTACCGACTGGCGCCTGACGCGCGTATTCGCCGACAGCCCGGCGGGCACCTCGACGCCACCAATGGAGCGCGGGCAGCGCATCGTGGCGCTCGACGGCCGCAGCATTGCAGACATCCAGGCGGCCGGCGGCGTGGATGCGATCCTTGCCAACGACACTGTGGAGTTTCTGCTGCGGCCGGTCGGCGGCAATCCGGACGGCAGCGACGACTTCGTCGTCACGCTCACCCAGGCGATCGTGACGATCGACCCGGTCCCGCAGTGGCGGATCCTGGACGGTGCGGGTGGCCAGAAGATCGGCTATCTCGAGCTGGCGACCTTTATTTCGACCGCGAGCCCGGAACTCGCCGACATCTTCAGCGAGTTCCAGACGGCGGGCGTCACGGCGCTCATCGTCGACCTGCGCTACAACGGCGGCGGGCTGGTGTCGATCGCCGAGGAGCTGGCCGACCTGCTCGATGGCGCAGGGGCGACCGACCTGGTCTTTTCGAAGACCGAGTTCAACGCTGATCGCATGGCGGAGCTCACCGAGGAAGAGCGCGAACTGCTCATCACCCGGTTCCAGCGTCTCGGTAATTCGCTCGACATCGGCGAACTCGTCGTCATCGCGACGCGCGGCACGGCCTCGGCGAGCGAACTCGTGACGAACGGCCTCGCGGTCGATGCGAACGTCACGATCGTCGGCGACAGCACCTTCGGCAAGCCGGTTGGGCAGATTGGCCTGGAACTCGGCGACTGCGACATCCTGCTGCGGCCGACGTCGTTCAAGAACCTCAACGCCCTTGACGAGGGCGATTACTTCGACGGCCTGCCGGTGACGACCGGTTGCGAGGCTCCGGACGACCTCGACATTCCTGTCGGGGACTTCTTCGGCCTGGGCGACCTTCGCAACGATCCGAATCTCGAAAAGGCCATGCAGTACCTGGTCAACGGCAACTGCAGCGCCGATGCGGTGTCGCTGGATGCCGCCAGTAAACCGGGCGGGGTGTTCACCGCGCCACGTCCCGATCTCAGCGGCCCGCCCTGGCGCGAGTACGCGAACGCCTGGTAGACCAGAGGCTGGACGACGCCTTACCAGGCGGCCGAACGGCCGCCGTCGACGGCGATGATCTGGCCTGAGACGTACTCGGCGTCGCGAACGAGATAGAGTACGCAGCCGGCAATGTCCGCCGGGCTGCCGGCCCGCTCGAGCGGCACCTCGTCGAGGATCTTCTGCTTGCCCTCGCTCGTCATCCCGCTCGACGGCCAGAGAATGGCGCCCGGCGAGACGCCGTTGACGCGGATCTCGGGACCGAGATCCTTGGCGAGCGCCCGGGTCAGCATCGCGAGGCCCGCCTTCGCCGGGCAGTAGACGTGATGGTCCGCGAGCGGCCGCTGACCGTAGATATCGACAATGTTGACGATGATGCCCTTCGCTGCCTTCAGTGCCGGCAGGCAGGCCTGCGACATGAACAGCGGTCCCTTGAGGTTGCTGCCCATCAGGTCTTCCCAGTGCTCCTCGGTAATGCTGCCGAGGGGCGTCGGGTAGAAGCTCGACGCGTTGTTGACGAGGATGTCGAGCCGGCCGGCCCAGTCGAGGATGCCTTCGGTGACCGCCGGCAGGGAGGCCGTATCGAGCAGGTCGGCGCGGAAGGTCGCCGCCGAATTCTCGCGCGCCGCGTTGAGTTCGGCGGCGAGCGCCTCGGCCTCGTCGACGGAGCCCCGGTAATGGATCGCGATGCGCGCGCCGGCGGCGTGCAGCGTGCGGGCGATTTCCGCGCCTATCCGTTTCGCGCTCCCGGTAATCAGGGCGACCTTGTTGTCGAGGGTGTCGGGCATCGGACCGGTTCCTTGTCGGTTCTGTGTCGGGCGCACGTGAGCCGGGCGTCCTTAAGGGTTATAAACAGCATTCTGGTAACGACGGGTACGCCATGCAAGCCGACGGAACGATAACGCTGCCGACGCCGGACCCGGACAGCGAGGCCCACAGTGGCCGCGTGCGGGAGCACGTCGTGGCTCGCATCCGCGAGGCCGGCGGCACGATCTCCTTTGCCGACTACATGCAGCAGGTGCTGTATGCGCCCGGGCTGGGCTACTACGTTGCCGGCAGTACCCGCTTCGGCAGCGGCGGCGATTTCGTTACCGCGCCGGAGGTCTCATCACTCTTCGGCCGCGTCGTCGCGCGCCAGATCGAGCCGGCGCTCGCGAGTATGGACCGCCCCGATGTCCTCGAGTTCGGTGCCGGCACGGGCAAGCTCGCGGTTGATGTCCTCGGCCGGCTCGCGGAGACGGGTTGCCTGCCCGAGCGCTACCGGATTCTCGAGGTGTCGCCCGATCTCGTGGCCGAGCAGCAGGCGCGGATGCGCCGGGACATCCCGGCACTGGCCGGGCGCGTGGAGTGGCTGTCGGACCTGCCCGAGGGCTTTCGCGGGGTTGTCCTCGGCAACGAGGTGCTCGACGCGATCCCGGTCGAGCGTTTTCGGCGCGAGACGGATTCCGTCCGGCGGCTTGCCGTCGCGCTGGACGGCGAACGCCTCGTGATCGAGGCGCGCGACGCGCCGGCCTGGCTTAAAGAGGACATCCGGGCCATCGAGGCGGATCTCGGCGGGCCGCTGCCCGAGGGCTACGTCTCGGAGACCTGTCCCGCCGCCGCGCAGTGGATCAAGGATCTCGCGGGACATATCGAGGAGGGCGTGGCGCTGCTGTTCGACTACGGCCTGTCCCGCCGGGAGTACTACGCGCCGGATCGCTCGGGCGGCTGGCTGCGCTGCCATTTCCGGCATCGTGCGCACGCCGACCCGTTCCTGCTGCCGGGCATCCAGGACATCACCGCGTGGGTCGACTTCACGCGCATCGCGGATGCCGGCGTGGCTGCCGGGCTGGAGCTGGCCGGCTACACGACGCAGGCAGAGTTTCTGCTCGCCGGCGGCCTGGCCGACGAACTGGCCGCGGCCGGCAACGATACGGGCGCATTGTCGCGGGAGATCAAATTACTTACTCTCCCCGGCGAAATGGGCGAGCACTTCAAATGCATGGGCTTCGTCCGGGGCGATCGCGTCCCGGTGCCGCCGGCATTCTTTACGGCGGATCGTCGTCACCGCCTGTAGCGCGGCGCGCACGCCGACTCTCCTGATGGCGATTTTCAAGGGATTGATCACATGACCTGGATACAGGTAATCGTACTGGCGATCGTGCAGGGGCTGAGCGAGTTTCTGCCCATCTCGAGTTCCGGGCACCTCGTGCTGGTGCCGTCCTTTTTCGGCTGGACGGACCAGGGACTCGCGTTCGACGTTGCCGTCCACTTCGGCTCGCTGCTGGCCGTCTGTGCATACTTCCGCGCGGACATCGCCGCGCTGCTCGCCGGTACCCTGCAACTCGCGACTTTCCGCATGGAAACGCCGGGCTCCAAGCTCGCGCTCGGCCTCGCGCTCGGTACCATTCCCGCGGCCGCAGCGGGCCTGTTGTTCGCCGGCTGGATCGAGGAGAACCTGCGCAGCCCGTCGGTGATCGTCTTCACGCTGTCGGGTTACGCAGTGCTCATGGTCGTCGCTGACCGCTTCGGCAAGAGCGCGCGTAACATCACCGACGTACGCCTGCACCACGCCTTCATGATCGGCTGCGCGCAGGCGCTCGCCCTGATCCCGGGCACCTCGCGGTCCGGCGTCACGATCACGGCGGGTCGTTTCCTGGGCTTTGCGCGCCAGGACGCGGCGCGCTTCTCGTTCCTCCTGTCCGTGCCCGTGATATTCCTCGCCTCGGTGTACCAGTCGCTCAAACTGCTGACCAGTGGCGAGGTCGTGCCCTGGGCACAGTTCGCCGTCGGCATTGCCGTGTCGGCGGTCGTTGCCTACCTCAGCATCGAGTTCTTCATGCGCTTCGTGACGCGCATCGGGCTCCTGCCGTTCGCGGTGTACCGGCTGTTCCTCGCGGGCGTGATCCTCTACGTGCTGATGTAAGCGCCGCAGCGGCGGGCGGGATGTCAGCGTTCGCCGTACGCCGATTTCCAGGTCGTGAGCGCGTCAATACGGGCGCGCCGGATCGCTCCCGGAATGTCGCCGTCGCCGACCGCTGCCGCGATCGCCCCGGCATCCACGGCCCGGGCCGCCCCGGCGGCGCCGCGCAGGTAGTCCGCCTGCCCATAGTCCCGGTCCTCGAGGCCGAGGCGGCCGCGCGCGTCGGCCTCGCAGGTCACGAGGAACGACTCGAAGCGCTCGGGGCGCCGGAACGCATCCGCTCTCTCCAGCACCTTGAGGACGGTCTCGGGACGCAGCTCGAAGGCCTTGTGACAGTGCGTGTGAAACTCGGCGACGAGCAGGCCGAGTTCCCGCCACGCCTTCGGTACCGGCAGCCGCACGGCCAGCTCCCGGATCAGTGAGAGGCTGCGTTTTTCGTGGCCGGCATGGCTCGGCAGCCTGGCTTTCGGCGTCTTTGCCTTGCCGAGGTCGTGGACGAGGGCGGCAAAGCGGATGGCACCGCTCGGCGAGAGCTTCTCGGCCTGGTCGAGCACCATCATCACGTGGAGCCCGGTGTCGATCTCCGGGTGCCAGCGCCGGGGCTGCGGTACGCCGAACAGCGCGTCGACCTCCGGATAGATTCTCGCGAGCGCGCCGCACTCGCGCAGCGTTTCGAAGAAACGTCGGCTCGACGGTCCGCGCAGTGCCGCCTCGGTTTCCTGCCAGACGCGGTCAGGCACGAGGGCATCGACTTCGCCGTTCGCAACCATTGCCCGCATGAGGTCCAGCGTCTCGTCGGCGATCCGGAAGCCGCGCGCGTGGAAGCGCGCCGCGAACTTCGCAACCCTCAGGATACGCACCGGGTCCTCGGCAAAAGCCTCGGAGACGTGCCGGAGGAGACGGGCCTCGAGATCGGCGGTGCCGTTATACGGATCGACGAGCCGGCCGTCGGCGTCCCTCGCCATCGCGTTGATCGTGAGGTCACGTCGCCTGAGGTCTTCCTCGATGGTCACCTCCGGCGACGTATTGAAGCTGAAGCCGTGATAGCCGGCCGCGGTCTTCCTCTCGGTGCGCGCAAGCGCGAATTCCTCGCCGGTCTCCGGGTGAAGGAATACGGGGAAGTCCCTGCCGACTGGCCGGTAACCGAGGGACTCGAGTTCGGCGGGCGTCGATCCGACGACGCACCAGTCGTGCTCGGTGGGTGTGAGTCCCAGGAGCTCGTCCCGGACGGCGCCGCCAACGAGGTACACTTGCATGCCGGGATTCTAGCAAAGGGATTGCTCCGCCATTGACGCCTTTTTCCGCCTGCCTGCGCATCGTCGTCCTGGTCGCTGCCGCGGCCGCTAATGGCGGCTGTTATTACCTGCAGGCCGCGGGTGGTCAGCTCGAGGTGCTGTCGAAACGCACCTCGATCGACAGGCTGCTCGACGATCCGGACACGCCGGACGAGCTGGCTCGCCGCCTGGAACTCGTCAAGGCGGCGCGGGCATTTTCGATCGAGGAACTCGGGCTCCCGGATAACGACAGCTACACGAGCTTCAGTGACCTGGACCGGGACTACGTCGTCTGGAACGTCGTTGCAGCCGGCGAGTTGTCCGTCAACCCGAAGACGTGGTGCTTCCCGGTGGCAGGCTGTGTCGCGTACCGGGGCTATTTCTCGGAACAGCGTGCCAGGCGGAAGGCAGGCCAGCTCGAGAAGCAGGGTTACGATACTTTCGTCGGCGGAGCGACGGCCTACTCGACGCTCGGCATGTTCAGTGACCCGGTGCTCAGCACGATGCTGAAGCGTGACGACACCCGGCTGGTGGCGCTGCTGTTCCACGAACTCGCTCACCAGGTCCTGTACGTGAAGGGCGACACCAGCTTCAATGAATCTTTCGCCACCGCCGTCGAGGAACTCGGGATCGAGCGCTGGCTCGCGAGGCAGGGCAGGCCGGACGATTTCCGGCGCTGGCGCGATTACCGGGACTGGGCGGACGACCTGACCGGCCTCGCGCTGGCCGCGCGGGAGGATCTTGCAGTCCTGTATGCGAGCGAGCTCACAGCCGAAGAGAAGCGCGTGGGCAAGGCCGAGCGGTTCGAGTCGCTGACGGAGGCGATGGACGCGCGTGCGCGCGAGGCGGGCATCGATCCGACGGCGTGGTGGCAGGAGCAGCCGCTGAATAATGCAAGGCTCGCAAGCTGGTCGGCCTACGACGGCAGGGTACCGGCCTTCCGCCGCCTGTTTCGCAACTGCCGCGAAGACTTCGAGTGTTTTTACGCGGCGGCGGCGGCCATCGGCGAGCTGCCCGCGGCCGAGCGCGAGGCCCGGCTGGACGAACTCACCGGCACCGGTTGATCAGCTGGTCTTGCCGTAAAGCCGCATGAACTGCGAGGTCACTCGCTTGACGTGGCGGCGGCGTTCCTCGTCCTCGACCTTGTCGATTACGCCGAGGAGCACCCTGGACTGGTAGAGATCCTCGGTCAGCGCAACGAACGTGCGCGCCGCGGCTTCGGCGTCATCGAGGTCGAGCCGGTCACGGTGGTGCTCGATGAAAGCGGTGAGCGAGGCCAGCGATTCTTCGGGACCGGTCTCGTGGAACATCTCTGCGACGCGCGGGTGGCACTCGGCCTCGGTCATCATGAGCCGCCACATCTTGATCGCCTGCGGATCGGAAATCAGCCGGAGCAGGCCGTCTGCGTACGAGGCGAGCCCGGACTCGAGATCCGGCTGGGCCGTGGGGTCGACGCGAAGGTCGTACAGCTGGCATTTGCCGGCAATGCAGCTCCGGAACAGCTCGTCCTTGTTCGCGAAGTGGGAGTAGACGGTTTGTTTCGAGACGCCGGCCGCGGCGGCGATGCTGTCCATCGAGCAGCGCTCGTAGCCTTCCCTGAGAAACAGCTCTGCCGCCGCCTCGCTGATGCTCTGGCGTTTTTCCTCGCTTTTCGGCCGTCCCCGGCGCGCTGTTACATCTTGATTTAAATCCATACTGGACAGTCCAGTTTCGTGGTGGTTTAATTACAAACTAACCAGTCCAGTTTTATACCACGCCCGCAGCGTATCACCAAGCTCATATCGAGGATTTCTTTAATGATCAATAGTTTAAGAATCCTGTTCGCCTTGCTCTCCGCAGCCGGGATGGCCGCCTGCGGGGTTCCCGAGACCTCCGCCGAAACCGCTCCCGCGGTACGGGTGGCTACGGTGCAGGCGCGCCCGGATACCGGCTACGAGGTGACGAGCAGCTACTCGGGCCGCGTCGAAGCCAGGCTCGAATCCCGCCTGGGCTTCGAAATCGGCGGCCAGCTGGCGGAGGTCCTCGTCGACGACGGCAGCGTCGTCCTGCCCGGCGATGCGCTGGCCCGGCTCGACACGGCCAGGCTCGACGCCAGTCGCGCGGAAGCGGCGGCGGCCATCGACCAGGTGCGCGCCGATCTCGAGCTCGCGACGCTGACGCTCGAGCGAACCGAGAAAGCGTTCGAGCACAAGGGCATATCCCGCCAGCAGCTCGATGAGGCGCGCCAGCGGGTCGCTGCCCTCGAGGCATCGGTACGCGTCGCCGGGGCCCGTCTCGAACGAATCGAGGTCGACCTGAAGAAGGCCACGCTCCGGGCGCCGTTCGAAGGCACCGTCGTCAACCGCTTCACCGATCCCGGTGTCGTGCTCGCAGCGGGCGAGCCGGTGATCGCAATGCAGAGCATCCAGGCGCCCGAGGCGCGCATCGGCCTGTCGCCGGATGCCGCCGCCAGCCTGGCGGTCGGCGATGCCTATGCGCTCAGCATCAACGGCCGGCCGGTTGCCGCGACGCTGAAGACGGTGGTGCCGCGCCGCGACGAAGCGACCCGCACGCTCGATACGATCTTCGTGCTTGACGCAACGACTGAGGACGTGCGGCCGGGCGATCTCGCGCGAATCGACGTCCGGCGCCATGTCAGCGACGCCGGCTTCTGGCTGCCGGTTGCCGCGCTGATCGAGGGACCCCGCGGTTTGTGGCAGGGCCTGGTCGCGGAGCCCGATGACGACGGCTACGTGCTCACCGGGCGCACGCTGGAGCTGATTCATGCCGATGAGGACAGCGCCTACGTGCGCGGCAAGCTGGCGCCGGGCGACCTCGTCGTCAGCGAGGGCACACATCGCGTCGTGGCCGGCCAGGCCGTCAGCATCGATGCGAATGCACGCCTCGCACAGGCGGTGACGGGCAGCGACTCGACGCCATGACAAGCCCCGGTATCTCCGACCTGTTCTTCCGCAACACACACCTCCTCGTCCTTGCGGTCCTGCTGATCGTACTTGCCGGGGTCTCCGCGCTGACCACCCTGCCGCGCATCGAGGATCCGCGCATTACGACCCGCAATGCTTTCATCGTCACGCCGTTCCCGGGAGCATCGGCCGAGCGAGTGGAGGCCCTCGTCACGAAGCCGCTCGAGGACAAGCTGCGCGACGTCGAAGAGATCAGGAAGATCGTCGCAACGTCGCGTTCCAACATTTCGTTCATCGCCGTCGAACTCGACGACAGCATCACGGCGGAGACCAACGAGCAGGCCTTCTCGAGGGTCCGGGACAAGCTCGGCGAAGCCGAAGCCGTCCTGCCACCCGGCGCCGGTAAGCCGACCTTCGATGACGAGCGAGGCGCATCGGCGTTTGCAGTACTCGTCGGTATCGGTGCGGCGGACGGTTCGGGCCTGTCGGTGGGCACGCTGACCCGCCTCGCCGACGAACTCGCCGACCGCCTTCGCGGCATCCCCGGCGCCGAGCGCGTGCGGGTCTACGGTGCCGCAGACGAGGAAGTGACGATCACGCTCGATCGTGGCGAACTCGCGGCCCAGGGGCTCACGGCCGCAGAGGTTGCAGCCCGGATCGCTGCGGCCGACCCCGAGAATTCGGCCGGTGCGCTGCGCGGCGAATCGCGCGACCTGTTTCTCGAAGTCGGCGGGGAGCTGGAGTCGGTCGCGCGGATCCGGAACCTGGTCCTCAGGGAAGGCGAGGCGGGCCGGCAGCTCCGTGTCGGCGATCTCGGCCGCGTCGAGAAGGGCTGGCGCGAGCCGCCGGATACCTACGGTTACGTTGACGGCCGACGCGTCGTCTTCGTGGCGTCCGCCGCCGAGGAAGACGTCCGTATCGACCGCTGGCAGGCGCGGGCAGACGAGGTCATTGGAGAATTCACGGCTGGCCTCGAAGCCGGGATCGATGTCGACGTCCTGTTTCGGCAGAGCGAATATACGAACGACCGGCTCGCGTCACTCAGCGAAAATCTCCTGCTGGGCGCGCTCGTCGTCACGCTGGTCGTTCTCGTCGGTCTCGGCTGGCGTGCTGCGCTGATCGTCGGTACCGCGTTGCCGCTGTCGGCGCTCGCCACGGCGTTCGGTTTGACCTTTTTCGATCAGCAGATTCACCAGATGTCGATTTTCGGGATGATCATCGCGATCGGTCTCCTGATCGACAACGCGATCGTCATCACCGACGAGATCCAGAAGCGGCTCGGGCGGGGTGAGTCGCGGCAAGCCGCCGTTGCCGCCTCGGTCGGCCACCTGTTTACGCCGCTTTTGGCATCGACGGTCACGACGGTGCTGGGCTTCATGCCGATCTTCCTGCTGCCCGGCAACATCGGGGATTTCGTCAGGCCGATCGCAATCAGCGTCGTGCTGGCCCTCGCAGCCTCGTTCGTCATCTCGATGACGATCATCGCCGCGCTCGGCGGCCGTTTCCTCGACGGCTCCGTGGCCAGCCGGACGCGGCGGCGCTGGTGGCAGTCCGGGATCCGCCTGCCGGCGTTGACCCGCCTCACAAATCGCTGGCTCGGGCGCGCATTCCGCTGGCCGGCCGTGACGATTTCCCTGGCGCTGGTGCTGCCAATCGCGGGATTCGGCGCTGCGTCCACGCTTGGCCTGCAGTTCTTCCCGCCCGCAGATCGCAACCAGTTCGAGATCGCGGTCTGGATGCCTGACGATGCCTCGCTCTCGCGGACGCGCGACACGGCGATGAAGATCGAGTCGCTCCTGCGTGGCTACGACGGTGTCGAGCAGGTCAGCTGGCTGATCGGCGGAAGCCATCCGCAGATCTATTACAACCGCATCATGCGGCAGGACGGTAATTCCGCCTATGCTCAGGCAATGGTGCAGACGACGACCCCGGCCGCCGCCGAACGCATGGTGCTGGCACTGCAGCCCGTCGTCGACCGGGAGATTCCTGAAGCACAGGTCATCGTTGCCCCGTTCGCGCAGGGGCCGCCGGTGGAGGCGCCGGTCGGGTTCCGGATCGCAGGCCCGTCGCTCGCGGTACTGCGCGAACAGGGCGAGGAGCTGCGCCGCATCATGTCCGCGACCGGGGGGATTACCCACACACGGGCGAGCCTGCGCGGCACCGTCAAGCTCAGTTTTGCGGCCGACCAGGGGCACGCCGAACGCGTCGGGCTGACGCTCGACGAGATCGCGAACCAGTTGCAGGGCGATCTCGAGGGTTTCACCGGGGGCTCGGTACGCGAAGATCTCGAGGAGCTGCCGGTGCGCATCCGCTACGCCGATGCGGTGCGTGCATCCCTCGCCGATATTGCCTCGATGCCGCTCCGCGCCGGTGATCGCTGGGTCCCGGCGAATACGCTGGGAGCCGTGACGGTCGAGCCGGAGAGCGGCGCGATTACCCGCCAGGACGGACAGCGCGTGAACACGATCCACGGCTGGGTCCGGCCGGGGGTACTCCCGATCGAGGTCACCAACGCCATCCTGGCGCGGCTCGACGCCGAGGGTTTCCGGCTGCCGCCCGGCTACAGCCTCGTGCTCGACGGCGACAGCGATGCGCAGCAGGAAGCGGTCGGCAAACTCACCACCTACCTGCCGGTGCTGCTGCTGCTGATGGTAACCACCCTGGTTCTGTCCTTCCGGAGCGCGGGTGCCGCGGGCATCATCGGCCTGGTCGCCCTCTTGTCTGCCGGACTCGGCATGCTGTCGCTGTGGCTCTCGGGTTATAGCCTCGGATTCAATCCGCTGCTCGGCAGCGCCGGCCTCGTCGGCATCGCGATCAACGGGGCGATCGTGGTGCTCGCGGCACTGCGGGCCGACGAATCCGCCGGCGGCGGCGACGTCGACGCCATCGTCGCCGTGACGATGCAGGAGGCTCGCCACGTCATCGCTACGACTGCAACGACGATGGGCGGTTTCCTGCCGCTGTTCCTGTTTACCCGCGGCGAATTCTGGCCGCCGCTCGCGGTCGTCATCGCCGGTGGCGTCGGTTTCGCCGTCATCCTGTCACTGGTGCTGACGCCCGCGATCTTCGCGCTCAGTCACCGGCCCGGGTGGGCTCGCGCCGGCCGCGCGCTGCCCGTCGTGGTCCGATCCCGTCTGGCGGGTGCCCGGTCCGGCTGACCGATTCGGCGCCATGACCGGGGCGTGGCGCGCGCCGCCGCGCCGCGCGCCGCGTGTCAGAAGAACATCTGGAACTGGACTGCTCCGCCGCCGAAGCCCGTCTCGCTGACCTCGTGCGCGATCGACGCACGGATCAGGGCATTGTCGGAAAACGTGTAGCGGTAGCCCAGGATGAGCTTGTCCGTGTAGTCGCCGCCGTCGATGCTCGCCTCGGCGTCGAGCGCGTCATAGGCGAAGTCGGGCTGGCCGGCGGCATAGGCGATCGTCACGCCGCTCGCCACCCAGCGGTACTCGTAGAAAATACCGGCCAGGATGTCCTGGCGGTCGTAGTCGTGCTGGCGAAAGCCGCGCGACGACGCTTCCTGGTCGACGAACTGGGCGAGCAGGCGCAGGCGGTGGCGCTCACCCAGCGGCCGGATGTGTTCTATGCCGATGTTGAGCTGCCGGTTGCTGTAATCGTAGTCGAGGCCCGGCGAGCGGTAATCCCGGCGTTCCTCGAATTCGTACCACTCCGCAGCGAGCGACCAGATACGACCCTGTTCGCCGTTCATGCCGAGGCGAATCTCGGCGTTGGTCTCGTTCCGTTCCTCCCGGGCTATGTCCGGCGAGAGCTCGGCGTCGTCGTAACGGCGCTCGTAGCCGCTGCCTGCCTTGCCTTCCGAGTAGAGCCAGGCGCGCTCGCCGATGCCGAGGCGCAGCGCCCAGACGAGCTTCAGCGGATCCTGCTCCTGCGTGCCGCCGACCTTGTTCTTGGTGCCCCAGTTCGTGTCTTCGGCGCGCAGGCCAACGCGCAGGTAGTGCTCCCGGTCGGGGGCATACCAACCGTAGCCGGCCTCGATATCGAGGAACTCCTTGCCGAACTCCGGGTTGGCGCTGACGTAGACGGCCGACGAGCCGAACAGCGTGCGTTCGAGGCCCAGCAGAAGCTGCTCGCCGCGCCCGGGTCGACGTCGAGCCCCTTGCCTCGTGAACTGCCCGAAGAAGCGCCACTGCTCGTTCAGCGGCTCGTTGATGTTGATCTCGACGTCGGTCAGCAGCTCGTCCGAGGATACGCTGCCCGTGTTGACGCGCAGTGCATTGTCGGCAAACCGGCGGCGCTCCCAGTTCGCCTGGTCCTCGAGATCCCATGCGTAATTGACCAGTGCATGCAGGTAGAGGAGATTGGTCGTGTAGCCGTTTTCGAGCTCCCAGTCCTCGGCGCTCTGTCCGTTAGCAGTCGCCGCGACCAGCAGGGCGGCCAGCAGGGCAGGCCGACTCATTGCTCGGGGTGCGGATCGCCCGCGTCGCCGAGGCGCGCCATCGTCTGGTTCGCCGGCAGTATGGCGCCGAGGAGGTCAGAGAGCCGCCGGGTCTCGCCGGTCATCCGCCAGTGAAATATCGCCTCGGCCGCGAGCACCCGGCGCACGTACTTGCGGGTTTCGTTGAAAGGGATGTTCTCGATCCACACCCGGCTGTCGACCGGGGCCGACTCGGGCAGCCAGTCGTCCACCCGGTGCGGCCCGGCATTGTAGGCGGCCGTAGCCAGTACCCTGTTGCCGCCGAAGCGAGCCGTCATCTCACCGAGATACGACGTGCCGAGACGGATGTTCGCCGCCGGGTCGATGAGCGTGTCGAGGCCGTTGTAACTGACGTTGATCTTCCTCGCCACGGCCCGACCCGTCGCCGGCATCAATTGCATCAGGCCGACGGCACCGGCGCCGGAGCGTACGTCGCGCATGAACAGCGATTCGCTTCTCGCGACGCCGAGAGCCCAGGTCGCCGGGATGCCGGCCTCGGTCGCGCCGATCGTGAAGTGCTCGGCGAAAGGCAGGGGATAGCGGAGCTCGAGATCGTCGTATGCCGAGACGCGTGCCGCCGTGGCAATGGCACGCGAGTGCCAGCCCCAGCGATGCGCGAGGATGGCGGCCTGCAGCTGCTCGGTCGCGGACAGTCGCGACATCGCCGCGTCCCACTCCGAGCGGCCGCGGCTGTCGAGTCCCACGCGGTACAGCTCGCGGGCGCGGACGATATCCGGACGTCCGGCAATGCGCCGGATGACCGCTTCGTCCGTGTGCAGGGATTCGGATCTGAACGCGTAAGGCTGGCCGAGGGCATCCGCCGCGAGGAAACCGTAGTAGCCGCGTTCGGACCCGAGTCCCGTGAGGATCTCGTCGGCCTCCTGGGAATTACCCGTGTTTGCGAGCGCGATGGCCCGCCAGTACCGCCATTCGTCCTCGTTACGCTCGGAGACGGGCATCGCGTCGATATCGGCGAGCAGCCGCTGCCACGCCGTTTCGCGCAGCGATGTCCGCGCGCGCCAGCGCAACACCTCGGTGTTGCGCGCAGCCGGCGCCAGCGCCGACAGGAGATCGTAGGCACCCGGCAGCCGGTCACGGGCCGTCCACAGTGCGATATGTCGCTCGAGTTCGTTTCGCTCGGAGTCCGTGAAGGGATGCCGCGCAGCCGCCTCTTGCCAGAGTTCCAGTGCGGCGACCGGGTCCGCGTAGGTCAGTCGCTCGAGTGCATACTGCAGCCGGTCACGGGCTTCCTCCGCCGTCGCCGGTGTCACCTGCGCACGGACGTACGCGGCCGGGTCCCGGGCCGCCGCCTGCCAGGCCTCGGCGTTCGCCACGTGCTGGTCGTCGATCGACTTGCCGAGCCAGCGCGCGCGGCCGAAGGCGCGTGCCTCGATGGCGAGTGCATAGCGCTCGCTGTAATGCGTGGTCGTCAGCTGGCCCTCGGCCTCGAGCCAGGCGAACACGGGACTGCATTCGTCGGCCTGGCTCTGACCGGTCAACCAGAGCGCAATGCCGCGCTCGGTGATACGGCCTGCAGAACCCGAGTCGATCTCGGCAGCGAGCGCCATGCAGTCGAGCCGGGCTATGTCGAGTCCCTGGTAGAAAGCCCGGTAGATGGCCAGGAAGCGCTCGTGCTCACCGCGCCGCGCCAGGTGCAGGGCATACGCGTAACGCAACTCGCGTGCCGGCTTCAGGGTGCCGTGTGTCTCGAGGAAAGTATCGATTCGGTCGCGGTCGACCCGGGACAGGTTCGCTCGCAGCCGGGCCGCCTCGAGATCGGGCCAGAGCGCGTATGCCTCGAGCGCGGCGCGCTGCTCCTGGTCGAGTGCGTCGATGGCGCTCCAGTCGCCGAGCTCCGCCTGCGGATACAGCTCGATGAACAGGCTGCGTGCGGCTTCCGATTCGGCGGCGGTTTCGTCGGCGAGGGCCGGCTGGGAGAGCGCGGCCGGGACCAGGGCGAGCATCGCCGTGGCGACGCCCAGGGTCCGGTGAGCTAGTGACGTTGCCGACATGCCGTACGTCCGAATCGAGTGATCAGGCTCTCGACACTACTGTGGCGTCGGCGGTCTTGCAAGACGCTCCCGGGGCTAGCGTCGCGGGCGAAAAAAACCCGCGGCAGCAGGCGCTGCCGCGGGTCCTGAGTGCAGACAGATCGTGTCAGCGAACCTGGCGCAGCAGATCCCGGCCGTCGCGCTTGATGTAAAGAAACAGGATCGCATTGGATCCGGCGATCTCGGCGAAATCCGCGACGCTGGTCACCCGGATGCGGTTGACGGCCGTGATGATGTCACCGGTCCTTATGTCACGCTGCGCGGCGGGGCTGCCCTCGGCAACCGCGGTGACCTCGACACCATTGATGCCGCGTCCGGAGCCGGCATTGGCAAATTCGGCACCAGCAAGACCTGGATGAATGTCCTCGCCGCGGCTGCTCTCGGCAACGGCCTGGCCGAGCTCGGCACGCGTGGTGCGCGTACGTTCGCCGCGAACGTAGCGGATCTCGACCTCGTCACCGGACGTCATCAGGCCGATCGCGTTGGCGAGTTCGGAGGCGCTCTCTATCTTCTTGGAGTTCACCTCGATGATGATGTCGTCGACCTGCAGGCCGGCGCGCTCGGCGGCCGAGCCGGGTGATATGCCCGTGATGAGTGCGCCGCGCTCGGTGCCGATGTCGAGCGCTTCCGCGGCTTCCGGGTCGATCGTCTGGATGTTGACACCCAGGAGGCCGCGTCGAACTTCGCCGAAGTCGAGCAGCTGGCGCATGACCGAGCTCGCGATCTCCGTCGGAACCGCGAAGCCGATGCCCTGGTTACCGCCCGACCGGCTGATGATCGCGGAATTAATGCCAATAAGCTCGCCGTCCATGTTGATGAGCGCGCCGCCCGAGTTGCCCGGGTTGATCGCGGCATCGGTCTGGATGAAATCCTCGAGCGTGTTGCCGTTGCCGATACCCATGCGGCCGAGCGCGCTGACGATGCCCGACGTGACCGAGTGGCTGAGTCCGAACGGGTTGCCGATCGCCAGCACGAAGTCGCCGACGCGAATGGCGTTCGAGTCGCCAATCGGCATCTGCTCGAGGCCGCCCTTCACCTTTTCGAGGTCGTCATCCGTGATTCGAATGACGGCAATGTCGGTGCGTTCGTCGGACCCGACGATCTCGGCATCGAGCAGTTCGCCGTCGAAGGTCGAGATCTGGATCTCATCCGCCTGCGCAACCACATGATGGTTTGTGAGGATATAGCCTCTCTCGGCGTCGACGATCACGCCGGAGCCGGCGCTGACGGCACGACGAGGCCCCTGCGGCATGTCCGGAATGCCGAAGAAACGCCGGAACGCTTCGTCGCCGAAGGGGCGTGATGTGACCGTCTGGACGACGCGGATATTCACGACAGCCGGCGCCGTTTTCTCGACGAGGGGTGCGAGGCTCGTGACCGGGCGACCGTCGATCTCGGTCGGCAGCGCTGCGCCGGCCGTCGCGGTGAAGGCCAGCACGATGGCGGCGAAGACGAATCGGGTTACTGTCACCATGGGTATCGTTCCACTAGTTTGCGTTATCGGGCTGCACCGGCACGGCCGGCACACAATGCTTTCACGTTGACGCTGAATCCCGCGTGAATACGAAAGACGGGTCCGGCGGCGCCGCGTACATCGGGAGACACCTCGTCGGGCGGGAAAGTTCCGAACGGTGTGTATCCGTTACAGGCGGCCATAGAAACACAGATGCCCGGGCGCGACCAAAAGTCGCGCCGCGGGCGGGTGGGTTCTCGCCTAGTGTTCGACGGCGATGCGCCGAGCCTGGACTTCGGGACGCTTCGGAATCGACACCTCGAGGATGCCTTTCTCGCTGCGAGCCGAAATCTGTTCGGGGTCGGCCGTGTCCGGCAGCGTGAAGCGGCGGTAGAAACGGCCCGTGAAGCGCTCGATACGCTTGACGCCTTCTTCCTGGCTTTCGGATTCGTTGTGACGCTCGCCGGAGATCGACAGCACGCCGTTGTCCATGCTCACGTCGATGTCCTTGGGGTCCACGCCGGGGACGTCCGCGCGGAGTACGAAGCGTTCTTTCTCCTCGACGATGTCGACGGCGGGAACCCAGTCGGCAACCGACTGTTCGCCGCTCGTCGATCCGAAGCGGCTCGTTGCGATGCGGTCGAGATCACGGTGCAGCAGGTCGACGAGCGACCAGGGTTCAAAGCGGGTCAGGTTCATTGGTTTTGCCTCCTTCCTGTGATCATGGGCGGTCTTGTCGGAACGTCCGGCAGCCCGCCCGGATGCCGCTTAGATAGGGGCGGCGGATGTCGATTCAAGCGGTCGGCCGGCAGGTTTTTTGCAAGCTTGGCGGGGGATTACGCGCTTTTCTGTATTTCACTTAATACCACTATATCTAGTGGTCTGGGGGTTTCACAAAACCGTCATCATTTTCGAAGACTTTTTAAAGCGATTTTTATCTTATAGGCAATAACTAATTGTTTTATAATGGGAAAAGGCACCACATGAAAAATGCCGAAACGCTTGACACCTGCGCCCGGCGGGCATAATCTAGGCAGTAATCGGGCACAACATCTTGTGTTCGTTCGTTTGGGGAATCGAGGTCACCTCCGAGTCTCGCCATGGCGTTCGTGCCAGCGGCGCTCAGACCGCTGTTCCCTTTGTAAGCTCGATCACCGCATTACAAGACAATTCTCCGCATGGAGCATTTGGGGAGTTAGAAGACGCATGAAGTCCGCCGTGAGCCTCGACACACAAACCGTCACCGATATCCAGTTCCAGCCGGCATCGGTCGACATCTGGGAAACCAAGTACCGCCTGAGCGCCAAGAATGGTGCGGCGATCGACACCACGATCGACGAGACCTACCAGCGCGTCGCTCGCGCCCTGGCCGACGTCGAGACCGAGTCGAAGCGCGAGCAATACTACGAGGCCTTCCTGTGGGCCCTGCGGAGCGGGGCGATCCCGGCCGGCCGGATCGTATCGAATGCCGGTGCCCAGGAGCACAAGCCTGCAACCTCGACGATCAACTGCACGGTGTCGGGCACTGTCGGCGACTCGATGGACAATATCCTGAACAAGGTCCACGAAGCCGGCCTGACACTGAAGGCGGGCTGCGGCATCGGTTACGAATTCTCGACGCTGCGACCGAAGGGCGCCTACGTTACCGGCGCCGGTGCGTATACCAGCGGACCGCTTTCGTTCATGGATATCTACGACAAGATGTGTTTCACAGTGTCGTCTGCAGGCGGTCGCCGCGGCGCGCAGATGGGCACTTTCGACGTCGGGCACCCGGACGTCCTCGAATTCATCCGCGCCAAGCGTGAGGACGGCCGGCTGCGCCAGTTCAACCT
>JAZBNZ010000007.1:0-2960 GCA_036350895.1 Woeseiaceae bacterium | reverse complement strand
CCTCGCCGGTGAAGGCGCCCGAGGACGTCGACATGGTCATCTTCCGCGAGAACACGGAGGACATCTACGCCGGCATCGAGTGGCGCGCGGAAACACCCGAATGCCGCAAGGTCATCCAGTTCATGCAGGACGAGATGGGCGTCACCAAGATCCGTTTCCCCCTGAGTTCGGGCATCGGCATCAAGCCCGTATCGCGCGAGGGCTCCGAGCGACTGATCCGCAAGGCGATCCAGTACTGCATCGACAGGGACTATCACTCGGTGACGCTCGTCCACAAGGGCAACATCATGAAATTCACCGAGGGTGCTTTCTGCCACTGGGGCTATGAGCTCGCGCGAACCGAGTTCGGGGCGACCGAGAAAGACGGCGGCCCGTGGCTCTCGTTCCGGAACCCCAAGACGGGCACCGAGATCGTCATCAAGGACGTCATTGCCGACAACTTCCTGCAGCAGATCCTGATGAAGCCCGAGGACTACGACGTCATCGCGACGCTGAACCTCAACGGCGACTACATCTCGGACGCGCTGGCAGCGCAGGTCGGCGGTATCGGCATCGCGCCAGGGGCCAACATCGGCGATACGGTTGGCGTCTTCGAGGCGACCCACGGAACCGCGCCGGGCTTTGCCGGCAAGGACCAGGTGAACCCCGGCTCGCTGATCCTGTCGGCCGAGATGATGCTGCGTTACATCGGCTGGACCGAGGCGGCCGACAACATCATGAACGGCGTTGCGCGTACCATCGCGGCGAAAGAGCTGACCTTCGATCTCGCGAAACTGCGCGAGGCGATTCACCACAAGCTGAAGCGCGATCCGAAGGAGAAGGGCGACGTTCGTGAGGAGCTCGAGGAGCTGATCCCCGGTGCTACGCTCGTTGGCACCCGGGGCTTCGGTGAGGCCGTTATCCGGCACATGAATGACGAAGGCTGACGACGGCAGCGTATTCGACCGCGACTGCCGCGCCTGTCCGCGGCTCGCGGCGTTTCTCGACGACGTCAAGGCGAAATATCCGGGCTACTACTGCCGGCCGGTGCCGCCCTTCGGCGATGCGGGCGCCCGGCTCCTCGTCGTCGGCCTCGCGCCCGGCCTGCACGGTGCGAACCGGACCGGGCGGCCTTTTACCGGCGACCACGCCGGCATCCTGCTGTACGAGATGCTGCACCAGTTCGGTTTCTCGACGCGGCAGGAATCCGAGGCGGCCGACGATGGCCTGGAGCTCGTCAACGCACGCATCACCAACGCCGTTAAATGCCTCCCGCCGGAGAACAAGCCGGTGGGCGCCGAGGTCAATACCTGTAACGCCTTTCTCGCCCGTGAGCTGTCGACGCTTGCGCCGGGTTCCGTCGTACTCGCGCTCGGCGGTATCGCGCACAAGGCGGTGATCCGTGCACTGGGCCTGCGCCAGGCGGACTTCAAGTTCGGGCACAACGCGCTGCACGATCTCGGTAACGCCTACCTGCTCGACTCGTATCACTGCAGCCGTTACAACACGAACACGGGCCGCCTGACGCGTGATATGTTCGAGGCCGTGTTCGCGAAGGCGAAAGATTTATTGTAGGTGGCGCTCCCCAAGCGCCGACCCGGCAGCGCGGCAACGAGAGGCGCCCTCGGCCACGACCACCCTTAGGCACCGATGAGCGACGACTTCGATCTCGATACCTTCCTGAGGACGCTCACGCACCGTCCCGGTGTGTATCGCATGCTCGACGCGAAGCACAAGGTCATCTACGTCGGCAAGGCGCGCGACCTAAGGAAGCGGGTTTCGACCTATTTCCAGAAGAGCGTCAACGAGGCGAAGACGGCAGCGCTCGTCGCCCAGGTGGCAAAGGTCGAAGTGACGGTAACCAACACCGAGGCCGAGGCGTTGCTGCTCGAGCACACGCTGATCAAGCAGCACCGGCCGCGCTACAACGTCGTGCTCCGCGACGACAAGAGTTATCCCTACATCTACGCGTCGACCGACCAGAAGTTCCCGCGCCTGTCCTTCTATCGCGGTGCCCGCAAAGGCAAGGGCAAGTACTTCGGTCCGTATCCCAGCGCCGGCGCCGTCCGCCAGACGCTCGCCGAATTGCAGAAACTCTTCATGATTCGGAATTGCAGCGAGAGCTACTTCCGCAACCGCTCACGTCCCTGCCTCCAGTACCAGATCCGCCGCTGCACGGCGCCCTGCGTCGGCCTGATCTCCGAGACCGAGTACCGGCGCGACATCGAGGCTGCCATGCAGTTTCTCGAGGGCAAGAACCAGGCGGTCCTCGATATTTTCAAGACGCGCATGGAGGAGGCATCGGCGAACCTCGAGTTCGAGCAGGCCGCGCGCTTTCGCGACCAGATCAAGCGGCTCAACAAGGTCGGTGCGCGCCAGCTCGTCTCCAGGAGCGGCGGCGCGGATCTCGACGTGCTCGGCTTTGCGTCGAACGGCGCGATGCACTGCGTGACGGTGCTGTATATCCGCGGGGGCGCCGTCATCGGCAGCCGGGACTACTTCCCGAAGCTGCCGGGTGAGACGGACCAGGCGCGCATCATGAACGGCTTCGTCGGGCAGTACTATCTCGGCCGGGACGCGCCGCACGAGATCATTCTCCAGACAGATATCGAGGACGCCGGCTTGCTGGAGGCCGAGCTCGGTGCACGGGCCGGGCACAAGGTGGCGATCCGCAGCCGCGTCAGGGGCGATCGCCTGCGCTGGCTGAAGCTCGCGAACACCAACGCGGAGCAGGGCCTGAACCTCAGGGCTGCCAGCAACGCGACGGTTCGGAAGCAGTTCGAGGCGCTCGGTGAGGTGCTTGGCCTCGAGGAGCCGCCGGCCCGGCTCGAGTGTTTCGATATCAGCCACACGTCGGGTGAGGCGACGGTCGCATCCTGCGTCGTCTTCAACGAGGCAGGGCCGCTAAAGAGCGATTACCGGCGTTTCAACCTGAAGCCCGCGTCGGCGGGAGACGATTACGCGGCCATGGCCGAGGCGCT
>JAZBNZ010000006.1:0-4107 GCA_036350895.1 Woeseiaceae bacterium | reverse complement strand
GCCTGGGCGGAAGACCACAGGCAAGTCATCCGCCTGCGCTCGAACCGGGATCTGCTGCCGGGCGGGCACCTCGCGTCGCGGGTGCCGGTGATGGTCGAATGGCGGACGAGCCGGCTCCAGGGCGAGGCGCCGTTCGCGATCCTGCGCAACGTCAATTATGGTGGCAGCATTCTCGAACGGACCACGGTGCTGCACTCCGTTCGGATGCCGCTCGACGCTGTCGACTACGTCGAGTTCACCCTGGTGCCGCTCGGGCCGGGCGGGCGGCGAGGCCCCGTGCAACACGGCCATCTACGTTTCGTCTTCAAGCCGGAGGCGCGGCCACTGCTGTTGAGCCTCGAAGGCGCGCCAACGGGTACCGACGCCCGCATCGACGACCTCGTGCTGAGTTGGGAGCCGTGGCGGTACAAGGACGACGGCTTCAATTTCATCAAGGCGTTGGGCAACGATTTCGATCTCAGCTTGCGCGCCTACGCCGGTGCTCAGCGCTACCTCGAGGACGTGCTCGAGGGGCACGAATGGCACTCCTACAGGCTGACCCTGCCGGGGGGCGCCGAGGGTGTCTTCGAGCTGCTGAAGGTCGCCTTGGTGCTCGGCGACGGTGCTGCGCGGCAGGTGCTTGCCCGGCTGTTCGACCATGTGGAAACGACGTGGCTGAAAGAGGCGCCGCCGCGCGACGGCAGCAACGATCTCAGCGGTGCCGACTGGCAGGCACTTCGCCGCCGCATCGAGGAGTCGGAGCGGCCGGACTTCGATGCGCCGGCGCTGGACGACCAGGAGCTGACCTATCAAACACTCGTCCGCTCCTGTGCTGCCTTGGCCCGCTACACCGTGTTGCTGACCGCGCGCCGGCTGGTCGATCGCGGCCTGACCGACGGCATCGATCCGAAGAAGCTCCCCGATTCGGCGCTCGGCGTGACCGAGGCCTGGATGCAGACGGCACCGACCGCCGACCTGCGCGGTCTGTTCATGCATGCGCCGCGGGCGCTGCGCTTCATCGGACGGCATCCGCAGTGTGTGCCGACCCGAATCCCGGGCGAACTCGACGCGGTCGGCCTCCTGGCCCGCCGGAACGGCAAGCCCTGGCGGCTGCACTTCGCTCCGAAGGCGTTGCAGCCCTACGATTCCGAAGGTGCTCGCCGGTTCGAGATCGAGCCTTCGGGTGCCGCGACTAGATGACGCCGCCGGCCCGCAATTCGGCGACGATCACCCGCTGCAGCATGCTCTCCCGCAGACCTCGTGGTTGCTCGAGGCCGAGCCGTGCCAGATACGGCCGCGCCGCTTCCGGAAAGCCACCACCCGTGCCCACGACCCCCTTGACGATCCCGGCGAGCCCGAGGCGACGGCCCATCCGCGTTTTCAGAGTCTTGAGGATCCGGGCAAGCACCTGCTCCTCCCTGGTGAGGTCGGTGCCGAACGGGAAGGTCGGAAAGAGACCCTCGGCCCGATAGGGGCGGAGCGTCGCCGCCAGCCGGGCCGGCGTGTTGTCGCGAAAAGCGTCCGGGATCCGATAGTCGGCCTCGAGCTTGCCGGCGGCCACGGCCTTGGCCAACAGCTCGTCCTGAAACCGCGAATCGGTGATGTTCAGGAGTGCCTTGATGCACTCTTGATCCTGGCGGCCGCGCAGGTCGGCAATCCCGTATTCGGTGATCACGATGTCCCGGAGGTGCCGCGGAATGGTGGTGTGCCCGTAGTTGAAGACGATGTTCGACGAGACGTTGCCGCCCTTGCTGCGGGTACTGCGCAGCATCAGGATCGAGCGAGCACCGTCGAGCGCGTGCGCCATCGCGACGAAATTGTACTGGCCGCCCACTCCACTGATGACCTGGCCGTTGTCGAGGCCGTCGGAACACGCCGATCCGCCCAGCGTCATCATCATCGCCGTGTTGATGAAGCGCGCGTGTTGGCGCTGCAGGATCGCCAGTTCTTCGTGACCGTAGAGCTGGTTGACGAAGCAGATGCCGGTCATGTTGAACTTCTCGGCTTCGCTGTCGTCGAGACCACGCAGCATATCGTAGAGTGCGCCCGGTCCCATGAAGAAACCGGCGTGCAGGATCGAGCCACCGTCGAGCCGCGAGCCCAGGCATGACGCCTCGATCCGGCGGCGGGCGTCGATGTCGCCGAGATCCGCAGGGATCGTCTCGCCGTCGGCGGTGACCAGTTCGCCGTCGCTCCAGGTGATCCCGGGTCGAAAGACGCCCGAACGGACCAGATAGTCGGTGTCCGCCGCACTCGGCTTGCTCGAGATCGCACCGGCCCGAAGCAAGGCGTCGAGCGTCAAGGGCCCGACAGTCGCCTCGATCTTGCCCTCGTTGATCAGCCGCTGAATGGTGACGTCGTCGTAGACCTCGCGCTTGAGGATGCCGCTCCGGTAGAGGTGACGATAGCAATCGGCGAACATCTCCGTGGCACCGTAGAGGCCTCGCTCGAACGTGTCGTTGCCGCCTATCTGATCGATGAGCGGTCTGAACCGATCGCTGAGCCCGCATGTATCGAGGATCTCCCGATAACGGGCGTTCTGCTCGTGGCGCAAACACAGCGCGTAGACGATGGCATCGCCGAGCGAGCCGATGCCGAACTGCACGGTGCCGCCGTCCTTGACGAGACTGCTCGCGGCGAGCCCGATGAGGTAATCGGCGATGGCAACCGGCCCGCTCGGGGTGCCGATCAGGTCGTGATCGAGGTCGCGGTTGTCGAGTACAATGTCGAAGGTCGTTGCCGGGACCGCGGCATCGCGCGGCATGAAGGGCAGGCGGGCGTTGACCTGGGCGACGATGGCCGTTGGCTCGCCGGCGGCTTCGGCGGCGCGCATCAACGGGAAGAGGTCGAGCGAATCGCTGTTCGAGCTGAGGCTATAGCACGTCTCACCATTTTCCGTTCTCTTCGCCACCGCCTGGACGAACACGTTGACACCCTGCAGCATCAGGTCCCGCCCGACATGCGTGTAGTTGCTGGAGATATAGCGGCGTTGCGCGGCCTCGTTGTTGACGAACGAGCCGGCACGCATGAAGAACTCGCTTACCTCGATATTCTCCGGCAGCTCGTTTCGCATGTAGGGACCGACGTAATCGAGGTCCGGATAGTCGCCGAAAACCCGGTCGACGATCGGCTCGACGAAGCGCTTTTCGATGTCGCTGCGGGCATGTGGCCGCGCCAACGACAAGCCGGTGACGATGCGCAGGCGCAGGGTCGGATCGACGACCGCACGCCGGAAAAGGGCGTTGAGGAGATGCACCGGCTTGCCGAGGCCGAGCGGTGCCCCGACGACGAGCTCGCGGCCGACGCGGCCGATGATCCGATCGACGCATTGCTCGGCCGTCTCGTAAACGATGGAAGTACGATCGCTCATGACGGGTCTCTCGGCTGGCGGGCGGTCAGATGTCGAGGGTGAGGCTGTCCAACACGTCGTGCTCGGCCGCGAGGTCCTCCGCCACCATGACGTCCCAGCTCGACCAGGTCTCGACGATCTTGCCGCCTGCCAGGCGATGAAAGGCAATAACGCTTGCCGGTTGCGGCGCTATCGCATCCGCCTCCATGGGCAGTCGGATCGTTGTCGTCCACCGGGTCGCCACCCGATCGCCTTCGGCGAGCTGGTCCTCGATCGTGATTCCGGCATCGCCGAGCAGCGCCTGATAGGTCGCGACGAACTGTCGATACTGATCGATCCCCTTCAGGCGAAAGCCCGCCGTCGCCGCGTGGCTGATGCAGTCGCGCGCAAGGACCTCCGGCAGCACCGACAGATTCCCCTTGCCCCAGACCTCCTCGAGCAGGCGCCGAACGACGCGCTTGTTCTCCTCCGACATTCCGCAGCTTCCTTTCGAGGTTTCCCCAGCGACAGTCTCTGGCCCAATCCCTGCAGTCAACATCCGCAGCCGGGTACATTCACGCGCGAAGCGCAACGTGGCGATGAAAGCGGATATCGACGCCCTTGCCAAGCTCGGCGAGGAAGGCTTCGATCGGTGACCTGAAGCCGAGGCACTTTCTGGGCGTTAGGTTGAGGGTCATGGCGATCTCCTGGATGTCGGCTTCGGTCATGGCATCGAGATCGGCTGTTCTGGGCAGCCATCGTCGGATGCGGCCGTTGGCGTTTTCGACGCCGCCCTTCTG
>JAZBNZ010000005.1:0-3724 GCA_036350895.1 Woeseiaceae bacterium | reverse complement strand
TTGAAGAGCCGCTCCTACAATCCACGATTCAACAGCATCAAACGTTTCTGCTGTAGGAGCGGCTCTTCAAGCCGCGACCGCGCCGTCGTCACCGCCCACGAGATCAGCACCGCCGCCCGGAAAGCCCCCCGCGACGACACACGATTCCCCCAGACCAGAACGCATCTGCTGTAGGAGCGGCTCTTCAAGCCGCGACCACGCCGTCCTCACCGGCCACGAGATCAGCCCCGCCGCCCGGGAAGTCCCACCCCCCGCGACAACGCACGATTTCACCCAGGCCGGAACGCTTCTGCTGTAGGAGCGGCTCTTCAAGCCGCGACCACGACCAACCTTCCCGTCGGGACGGGCTCCAGCAAGGTGTTTTTACGCGTTCGTATTGACGATGCTGCGGCCGCGGATCTGGCCTGCCAGGATCTTCGGCGCGACGTTCAGCAGGTCACTCAAGGCCACCTCGGTCGTCATGCTGTGCAGCAGGTCGAGGTCGAGTTCGCTGGCGAGGCGTTCCCAGGCGAGCTTTCTGAGCGGCACCGGGGCCATCACCGAGTCGATGCCCTGCAGGCGCACGCCGCGCAGGATGAACGGCATCACGGTGCCGGGCAGGTCGAAGCCGCCGGCGAGGCCGCAGGCCGCGACGACACCGCGGTAGCGCGTCTGTGCCAGCACTTTCGTCAGCATCGTCGAACCCACGGTGTCGACGGCTGCGGCCCACGTCTCCGATTCGAGCGGCTTCGGCCGTTCGCTCATTTCCTTCCGGCCGAGGAACGTCGTGGCACCGAGCGATTTCAGGTAGTCGTGCGTTTCGGCACGGCCGGTGACAACGGCGACCTCGTAACCGAGCCCGGCGAGCAGCGCCACGGCGACGCTGCCGACGCCGCCCGCCGCACCGGTTACCAGCACCGGGCCGTCTTCCGGCCGGATGCCGCCGTCCTCGATCGCCATGACGCACAGCATCGAGGTGAGTCCGGCCGTGCCGATGGCCATCGCGTCGCGGCTGTCGAGCGCGGCTGGCTGGCGCACCAGCCATTCGGAGTGCGTTCGCTGGCGCTCGGTGAAACCGCCCCAGTAACGTTCGCCGACCGACCAGCCGGTGAGAATCACCGGGTCGCCGGGGCTGAATTTCTCCGAGTCGGAGGCCAGCACCGAGCCGGCGAAATCGATACCCGGCACCATCGGGTAGTGGCGGATGATGTTGCCCTTGCCGGTCAGCGCCATCCCGTCCTTGTAGTTGAGCGACGAGTAGTCGACCTTGACCAGTACGTCACCCTCGGGGAGGTCGTCGTTGTCGAGTTCCTCGATCTCCGCGCTGACGTCGCCGTCGGCTTCGCGCAGGACCAGCGCCCGGAACGAGTCGGCCATCAGCCGCTTGCGCTGCCGCGGCGACGTGACTTCGACCGTGATCTCGGTCGCCGCGGACGGCACCACCAGCACGTCGAGGGCGCGACAGCCGGCCGCCGTCACGGCCAGCGGGTTGACGTCGAACTCGGCGATCAGGTCGCCGAGATCCGTGGCCAGCCGCGAGAGATCGACGAGGGCGTCGGCGACCGCGGTCTTGTCGAGCACCGGGCGGCCCCGGGCGCCGTCGAGGATCGGTGCGACGGCCAGCTGGTCGATCATCGCCAGCGCGCCGCTGCGGTCGACCGGGGCGAGGCACAGCTGGCGGTCCTTGAAGATCTCGATGTAGATGCCGCCGCCGGCAACCATGACGATGGGCCCGAACTGCTCGTCGACGATGATGCCGAACGCGAGCTCGAGATTCATCGGCGCCATCTCGGCGATCAGCACTTCCGGACCGAGGCGTTCGCTGACGTCGCGATATGCGTCGATCAATGCGGCGTCGTCCTGGATGTCGACGATCACGCCGCCGACGTCGGACTTGTGCAGGATGCCGGCCGTCGCGGTCTTCAGCACGACCGGGTAGCCGATCGAGGCGGCGACGGTGCCGGCCTCGGCTTCGCTGGCCGCGGTGCCGTGACGCACGGTCGGGATGCCGTAGTCGGCGAGCAGGGCGAGGCCCTCGGCCTCGGTGAGCACCTCCGGCCGGGCGAGGCGTTCGCGCCAGCGGGCGACGATGCCGGGAGCCGTCGCCGGCGGCGTCTCCATCGGCGGACGCTTCCTGAAGTCGCGATAGTTCATCGCGGACCGCACGGCCTTGAGTCCGGACAGCGTGCCGTCGAGCACCGGGACACCGGCGGCCGTCGTCCGCGTTGCCAGGTCCTGCGAGTCGGTGCCGATGTGGTTGGTCAGCATCGCGACGGGCTTCTTGGTGCGCCGCTGCACCCGACGGCAGATCCTCGCGAACGACTCGTGCAGGTAGAAGCCCGAGGTCAGGTCGGCGACGAACACGCCGATGCCGGTGTCGGGGTCGTCCATCAATGCCTGCCAGCAGTTCTCGAAGATGGCCTGGTAGTTGCGGCCGGTTCCCCACGCGTCGAGCGGGTTGATCGGCTCGAGGCCGTGATCGAGATTCTCTTTAAGTACCTCGACCGTGTCCGGGCCGATCTTCGCCATCGGTACGCCGACGTCGTCGGCAATGTCGACCAGCAACTCGCGCTCGCCGCCGGAATCGAAGATCGCGGCGAGGCCGCCGTCGGCAGGCAGCCGGCCGCCGGACAGCAGCAGCGCCGTCGTCGCCATCTCGTCGAGCGACTGCACGGAGATCACGCCGTAGCGCTCGAACAGCGCCTGGTAAGCGGCATCGTCACCGGCGATTGCGCCCGAGTGGCTTTTGGCGAGCCGCGCACCCTCCGGCGTGCGGCCGGCCTTCAGGATGACGACCGGGATACCGAGTTCGGCGGCGCGCTCGAGTGCGGCGATGAACGCCTGCGGGTCCCGGACGGCCTCGAGAAAGATCGCGATGACTTCCGTCGTCGGCTGCTGCAGTGCGTAGTCCATGTAGTCCGCGACGGTGGTCACCAGTTCCTGGCCGGGCGAGACCGCGAGGTTGAAGCGCAGTTTCTGGTCGTTCCACAACAGCGCCGTGAGCACCGAGCCGGACTGGGCGATCAGCGTGACGCCGCCCGGCTGGAGCTCGTAGGGCCGGTGGAACGGAAATGCACGCACCCAGTGATCGACGTTGTAGAAACCCATGCAGTTGCCGCCGACGATCGGCAGCTTTGCCTCGCGCGCCATGTCGCCGATGCGCCGCCGCAGCGACTTCGTGCCGGAGTCGACGGGCAGCGCGACGCTGCCGAAGATCACGAGACCGCCGGCATCCATGTCGATCGCGGCCTTGACCTGCTCCTCGAGCTGCTGGTTGCCGATGCCGAGCACGACCAGGTCGGGCGACTCGGGAATCTCGGTCAGGCTGCGATAGCAGGTCAGTCCCTCGACCTCGTCATAGATCGGGTTGACCGGGTAGATCTGCCCCCGGAACTTCGCGAGCTGCATCTCGAGCACCATGTCGTTGCCGGCGACGTTCGGTGTCGTCGACGCGCCGACGAGGGCGACCGAGGCCGGTTCCAGCATGCGTTTGAGGGGATGGGGAGACGAGTCGCTCACGGGTCCACTCCGGTGTGGCGGGATGGCCGACCGAGTGTAGACGGGCGTCGCGGCGTTCCGCAAACCCGGTCGGGACAAGTGGTTCCGAAGGATCGCGCGCATTGCGGCTTCGTTTGGGCATCTTCGCGGTCGCGGCTTGAAGAGCCGCTCCTACAGCAGAAGCGTTCTGGCCTGGGTGAAATCGTGCGTTGTCGCGGGGGGTTTCCGGGCAACGGTGTTGATCTCG
>JAZBNZ010000004.1:0-4236 GCA_036350895.1 Woeseiaceae bacterium | reverse complement strand
TTGAAGAGCCGCTCCTGCAATACAGGATTCCAGACAAGTCGAACGCTTCTGCTGTAGGAGCGGCTCTTCAAGCCGCGACCACACAGATGCTTCTAGAATCCCTATTCCCAGCGCGCCCCCTCGCATTCCTTGGTCTCGTAGTTCCACGTGCCGTGGCGGTCGAGGCAGTCGTCCACGGCGTCCATCTCGAGCCAGAGGAAATAGCCCCACACGACGAACAGCAGCAGGGTCGCCGCGCACAGGCCCATCAGGAAGACGACCAAGCGGCGGTGCCAGGCGGGCGGGTCGGTCTTGCGGTAGGTCTTGAACATCCTTCAGGCCGGTATCAGGCGACGCTCGATGATGCCTCGAAGCGGCGCTGCCCGGACGGGTCCACGTCACAGGTCGTGGAAATTCCGTTCCCGTCGTTCAGGGCGCCTTGTAGATCTTGCCGCCTTTCATCACGAAATCGACGTCGAGGAGTTCCCCGATGTCCGCCAGCGGCGACCCGTCGACGGCAATGATGTCGGCCTGCTTGCCCGCCTCGATCGTGCCGAGCTCTGCGCTCATGTCGATCAGGTCGGCAGCGTTGACCGTCGCTGCGGCGATCACGTCCATCGGCGCCATGCCGGCCTCGACCATCAGGACGGCCTCCTCGGCGTTGGTGCCGTGCGGCGAAATGCCGCTGTCGGTGCCGTAGGCGACCCTGACGCCGGCCTTGTGCGCCTTCTCGAAGTTCTCGGCCATGTCGTTGCCGACGCGGATCGCCTTCTCGCGGATGGCCGGGCTCATGTAATTCGATTCCACGGCGGCCGTGGCGACGGTCTTGCCGGCAAGCAGCGTCGGCACGAGATACGCGCCCGTCTGGAGGAACAGGGGGATAGCGCGTTCGCCGGTGTAGCTGCCGTGCTCGATGCTGGCAACGCCGCCCTCGAGCGCCGCGACGATGCCGTCTTCGTGGTGCGCGTGCGAGGCGACCTTGCGGCCCATTCGTGCCGCCGCGCGAACGATCTCCCGGATCTCGTCGAGCTCCATCTGCTGGCCCGTGCCGGTGGCGCGGTCGGTCATGACGCCGCCGGTCGACGTGATCTTGATCAGGTCGGCGCCGTACTTGATTTCGTTGCGGGTGGCACGCCGGCAGTCGTAGGGCCCGTCACATACGGAGTCCTCCGTCAGGAACTCCATGAACTCGGGCCGTACCCCGCTGATGTCGTTGTGGCCGCCAGTGATGCCGACGCCACCTGCCGCGACGATGCGGGGGCCGTCGATCCAGCCGTTCTCTATCGCGTCGCGAAGCGCGTACATCTCCTGGCCGGAGTTACCGACGTCACGAACCGTCGTGAAGCCCGCCAGGAGCGTCCGCATCGCGTACATGATGCTTCGCATCTGCATCAGCTCGGAGGACATCTTCAGCCTGTCGCGGTCGTTGCCGGGCCCCATCTCGCCCTGCAGGTGAACGTGCATGTCCATCAGTCCGGGCAGTACGAAGTGATCGCGGAGATCGACGAGCGCGGCATCGTTGCCGAACTCGCCGGCGTCGACGAAGCCGCGGCGGATCTCGCTGATGCGGCCGTCGACGACGACGACGGTCTGCTCCCGCTGCACGCGCTCACCCGGCACGGCAAGCAGCGCGCCCGCGTGTATCACCTGCGTATCGGCGCTGGCCTGCAATGAAAGTAAACCCAGAATGGCGGCGGTCAGCCAGGCTTGAAAACTCTGCATGAGAACTCCGTTGCGGCAAGAGTCAGTAAAACGATCCGCAGTATAGACCACGCCCTCGTCGCCTGCCCGGCGGTCGCGAGGCTATACTTGACTCATGCAATACCTTATCGATGCGAGCGTCTACGTGTTCCGGGCCTACTACTCGATTCCCGACGACATGCTCGACAGAGAAGGCAACCCCGTCAACGCGCTGTACGGCTTCTGCCGTTTCCTCGGCGATTTCCTCGAGCAGGTGCGTCCCGAACACGTCGCCGTCGCGTTCGACGAGAGCCTGACGACCTCCTTCCGTAACGAAATTTATCCCGACTACAAGGCCAATCGCGAGCCGGCGCCGGAGGAGCTGCAGCGGCAGTTCGCGCAGTGCCGCCGCTACGTGCGTGCGCTCGGCATCCTCGAATACGGTGACTCGCGCTACGAGGCCGACGACTTCATCGGCACGCTCGTCGACCGCGGCCGCCGGGAGGGCTTGCCTTCGACGATCGTTTCCCGCGACAAGGACCTTGCACAGCTGCTGACGCGGGACGATTTCTTCTGGGATTTCGCCGGCAAGGGCAAGATCGCCTACGACCGCGTGCCCGAGGTGTTCGGGGTCTGGCCCGAGCAGATCGCGGACTTCCTGGCGCTGGCCGGCGACGCCGTCGACAACATCCCGGGCGTGCCGGGTGTCGGCAAGAAGACGGCGGCGGCCCTGCTCGAGCACTTCGGCAGCCTCGAAGCGATCTATGCGAACCTGCATCGCGTCCACGAGGTCCCCTGCCGGGGCGCGAAGACGCTGGGGGCGAAGCTCGAGCTGCACCGCGAGGCAGCGGAGATCGCGCGACAGCTGACCGGTATTGCGCTCGACGCGCCCGTCCGGGACGGTCCCCTCGACCCGGTCGGCCCGCGGCTCGGCGAGATCAACGCGCTGTTCGACGAGGTCGACTTCGGCATGGCGCTCAGGCGCCAGGCAGAACGGATCGCCGATCTCTACGATGCCTGACTGGCAGGCGCTGGAAGCCGCGCTCGTCGATGCGGGCATCCACGATCTGGCCGGCCCGCCGCGCCCGGTCGGCGGTGGCGATATCGCGAGCGCCTGGCGGCTGGACGCGGGCGCTCGGCCGGTCTTCCTGAAGACCATGCGGCCCGGCGAGGCGGACGTACTGACGGCCGAGGCGGAGGGTCTCGCGGAAATCGAGGCGACCGGGACGGTCCGCACGCCCCGGGTACTGGCTGCCGGCGCTACCGACGACTGCGCCTGGCTCGCGCTCGAGTGGCTCGACATGCGCGGCCTGTCCGGGCCTGCCGGGGCGGAGCTCGGCCGGCGGCTGGCCGCGATGCACCGTCACACGCGCCGCGAGCACGGCTGGCACCGCGACAACTGGATCGGGCGGACGCCGCAGCGAAACACGCCGACGCTTGACTGGAGCACCTTCTTCGCCGAAGAGCGCCTCGACTACCAGCTGGAACTGGCCGCCGCGCGAGGCTTCGGGGGCCGGCTCGGGCGGCGGGGCCGGGAGCTCAAAGCCGCGCTGCCCGAAATTCTCGCCGGGCACGAGCCCGACGCGTCGCTGCTGCACGGCGACCTCTGGGGCGGCAACGCCGCGTCGGTCGACGGCGAGCCGGTCATTTTCGACCCGGCCGTGCACTACGGCGACCGCGAGTGCGACCTCGCGATGACCCGCGTTTTCGGCGGCTTCGATCGCGCGTTCTATGCCGCCTACGCCGAGGCCTGGCCGCTCGACGAGGGCTACCCGCGGCGCGAGCCGCTCTACCAGCTCTATCACGTCCTGAATCACCTGAATCTTTTCGGCGCGGGTTATCTCGGCCGCGCCGAGCAGCTCATCGACACGCTGCTTCCCTAGGCCGAAAGCCGGCGCAGCGCTGCTTCCGTATGCACCGGCCGCGGCATGGCCGAGGGGTCACGGACGGTTTAGAATTATCGCTCCGAAGGCGGCCAGGACAGGATCACGACATGTTCATCGAGCGCATCACGGGGAAGTTTCCCGGCATCATCACCGCAACGATTCTGGCTGGACTCCTGGCAACCGCGGGCCCGGCCGTCGTCTTCGCGGAGGACGCCGCGCACCAGCCTGTCGTCGAGGACTTGCTGGAACTGCTCGACGAGCGTCCCGAGCTGCGTGAGGCGCTCGATCTCGCGATCGAGAATGCCGCGCTCGAGGATATTGGCGACCTCGCCGCGTTCGCCGCGTATCTCGATGGCCTCGTGACCTGGATCCCGATCGAGCGCAACCTCGTGCCGAAGGTGATCCCGCTCTACTACATCGTCAACCAGGCGCCGGGTGACGTCCTCAACGCCGACGACGACTTCAACGCCTGGCTCAAGGCCTACGTCTCCGCCTGGGGCGAATTTCTCGATACGCCCGCCTCGGCGGCCGGCATCGATACGTTCGTGTCGATGCCGAACTACAACGTCGACGACTACTTCGTAGGCCCGAGCGGCTGGCTGACCTTCAACCAGTTCTTCGCACGCGAGGTGCGGCCGGGCAAGCGGCCGATCGCGGCGCCACGGGACGACAGCGTCATCGTTTCGCCGGC
>JAZBNZ010000003.1:0-7472 GCA_036350895.1 Woeseiaceae bacterium | reverse complement strand
GCTCCTACAGCAGGAGCGTTCGACGTCGGTGAATCGTGGGCTGTAGGAGCGGCTCTTCAAGCCGCGACCGCGGAAATGCTCGCTGTCGCGCGTAACTCGTCAGCGCTGGAACAGTGCTTCCTGAAATGTGCTCCGCAGTCCCCGAATTCGGTACACTCTTCGTCCAATCCGACAACAAGAACAAAAAGGACCGACGTGGACTCCGACCTCACCCCTCTCACCGAATCCGTCCTGCGCCGCCTCACCAACGAGGCGCTCATCACCTTCCTCGGCGAGGCGGCAGACTTCGAGGCGGCGGGCCGGCCCGGCCTGCAGCTCGTGCTGTGCAACGAGCCCGTTGCCGACATGAACATGCTGATTGTCGGCGCTGGTGCGGATCCCGGTCACTTCCGGGAGATGGCGAGCGGCTGTCTCGATCGCGAGCTGCCGTTCCTGGTGCTGATCTTCCCCGAGGCGGGCGACACGCTCGATGCCATCGCGGCGGAGCTGGGCCTGGTCTACGCGGTGGACTTCCCGATGATGGTCCGCGACGACCTGCCGCTCGAGCCAGAGGGCAACCCCGACGTCGACGTCAGCCGGGCATCGGGTGCCGCTGACGCTGACGCCAACGCCGACGTGATGGTCTCGGCCTATTCGATGCCGAAAGAGAGCGTGCAGAAGGCGCTGCCGGCCTCTCTGCTGGAGACCCCGGGAGCCGACGTCTACATCGCCCGTATCGACGGCGAGACCGTGGGATCGGTCACGCTGACCTACCACGGCGACACGACCGGCATCTGGGCGATGGGCACGGACACGGCGCGCCAACGCGGCGGCATCGGCATGCGGCTGTTGTCGACTGCGATGGTCGAGGCCCGCAACAGCGGCGCCCGGCGTTTCTTCCTCGGCGCGACGCCGGCGGGTTACCGGCTCTACGAAAAGCTCGGTTTCCGGGATGTCTGTGCCGCCCGCGTCTGGGTGTCCGGTGAGACCAACCAGGCCTGAGCCCGGACCGCGGCGCCGCCCACATGGCGCTTGAATCACCGGCCCTGTTCGGCGCGGCGATCGGCAGCATCGAGCTGCTTGCCGACGGACCGGAGCGGAACCATGGGCAGGACGGCTGAATAGTCGGAATAAGTCGATCGAGTGGCCGGCTGGCCAGGGAGAGTCACGTGTTATTGCGCCGCATCATCGAGCACGTCCGGGCCCAGAACTGGACCGCCATCGTGCTCGACTTCGTCATCGTCGTGGTGGGTGTCTTTATCGGCATCGAGGTGTCGAACTGGAACGAAAGTCTCGCGTTCGAGAGACGCGAACGGGCGCTGCTGGTTGAACTGCGCGGTGAGGTCGCCCAGAATATGGCGGACGCGCAGGCGAAAGGTGAAGGGTTTCTCGTCGGCGCGGGCTCGGCGCGCCGCATACTCGATGCGATTCACGACGAGAGCCAGCGCTGCACCGACGACTGCTGGGACATGACTGTCGATCTCATGCACGCGTCGCAATGGCAGCAGATCATGTCGAGCTGGACCACCTATGACGAGCTCCGACGCGATGGCTTGCCGAGCGATCGCCGGCTTATCGAAATGATCGAGAAGTACAAGGTCTACAGCCACCAGGTGGACCAGGCGCTGTCGATTCGGCCGCGCTACCGAACGCTGGTGCGCGGCCTGATCCCGATCCAGTTCCAGGATGACTACTGGGACCACTGCTACAGTCTCGATAATGCCATCGAGGTCTATTTATATCCGTGCCCGTCCACTGGGGGCGTCACGATCGATGCAGCGACGATCGACGCGATCCTCGCGAATCCGGACGTCGCGTCGAGCCTGCGCGAATGGACGAGTATCGCGCGCGTCGTCGGGGAAACGCTAACCGGACCGCAGCAGGCGCTGGGTCATGACATCCTGCAACGCATCGACGGCACAGGCAGCGGCAAGACGGGGACAGTTTACTGAATATTTGGGGACAGTTTACTCGGCTGCGGTCCGCAGACTGGCTACTGCGTTACTCGTCCAGCCGAGCTGGAAGACACGAGTAAACTGTCCCCAAATATTCAGTAAACTGTCCCCCTGGAATTCAAGGGGGGAACTTCATGGCAAGCATTCGCGCGCTACTCATCGCATCGGTCGTACTGTTCTTCGTCCCGGTGCAGGCGGAACAGCTCTCGCTGTCGCACTACCTCGACTGGGAGCAGGCAGGCAACCCGCAGGTCTCTCCGGACGGCAAGCGCATTCTCTTCAGCCGCACGCGCGTCAACAAGTTGACGGACGGCTTCGACACCGAGGTCTGGCAGATGGACGCCGACGGCGGCCGGCAGCGCTTCCTGCTCAACGGCGGCGCGGCGGCCTGGTCGCCCTCCGGCGATCGCGTCGCCTACATCGCGCCGGCGAACGGCAAGGCGCAGCTGTTCGTGCGCTGGATGGACGACGAGGGTGCGGTCAGCCAGATCACCTGGGATACCGTCGAGCCGAAGGACTTCAAATGGTCGCCCGACGGCAAGTGGATCGCGTTCCGCGCCGAGGTACCGATGAAGCCCGCGATGAGCATCGAGCTGCCGCCGCGGCCGCCCGGCGCGACGTGGACCGAGGATCCGCCGGTCATCGACAAGCTCCACTACCGCACGGATCGCATCGGCATGAAGACCGGTTACAGCCACCTGTTCGTCGTCCCGGCGTCCGGCGGCACGCCGCGCCAGCTGACCGAGGGCAACTGGGACGTCGGCAGGCACTTCTTCGGCATGGACGCCGAGGGCAACGGGTCGATGAGCTGGACGGCCGACAGCGGTGCGCTCGTCTTCAGCGCCGTCATGGACGAGGACGACGAGAGCGGCGGCTACAACTCCGGCATCCACAAGGTGAACGTCGCGAGCGGCGAGATCACGACACTCGTCGACGCGGACGGCAGCTGGGGCAGCGCGCTGGTCTCGCCCGACGGCAGGCATGTCATCTACATCGGCAGCCGCCCGTCGCCGAAGCCGTGGCCGGTGACCGAGATCCGCATGATGAACGTCGACGGCAGCAACGACCGGCTGCTGCGGGACGACATCGACACGCCGTTCCTGTCGATGCAGTGGGCCCCCAACAGCCGCAGCGTGCTGATCGACGCGGCGATCGAAGGCAGCATCCGCCTCGTCCGCATGGACATGGACGGCGACTTCGAGACGATCACCGCCCCCGGCAGCGTCATCAGCACGGGTTCCGCGACGGCCAGCACCGCGCTGGTCAGCTACGTGACCTCCACGATCACGCCGAACATCGCGAGCGTGAACCTGAGGAACGGCGCGATTACACAGCTGACCGACGTGAACGCCGATATCCTGCGCGACGTCACGCTCGGTAATCACGAGGAGATCTGGTACGACTCCTCCGACAACACGCGCGTGCACGGCTGGGTGATCACGCCGCCGGACTTCGACCCGGACAAGCAATACCCGCTCTTGTTGATGATCCACGGCGGCCCGCAGGGCATGTATTCCGTCGGCTTCAACTTCCGCTTCCAGGAGTTCGCCTCGGCAGGCTACGTCGTGCTCTACACCAACCCGCGCGGCAGCACGGGCTACGGCTACGAATTCACTGACGCCATCGACAATGCCTACCCGGGACGCGTCGACTTCGACGACCTGATGGCGGGCGTGGATAGCGTGCTCGAGCGCGGCTACGTCGACGAAGACCGGCTCTACGTCTCCGGCTGCAGCGGCGGCGGTGTCCTGACGGCGTGGCTCGTCGCCAATACCGACCGCTTCACCGCGGCCGCGTCGCTGTGCCCGGTGATCAACTGGCTGTCGATGGCGGGGACGTCGGACGTGGCCGGCTGGGCCCAGAAGCAGTTCCGCAGCGAGTACTACGAAGACCCCGCGAAGTGGATCGAGCATTCGCCGCTGTTCAAGGTGGCGAACGTCACGACGCCGACGCTCCTGATGACGGGCGAGAAAGACCTGCGGACGCCGCTCGCGCAGGCGGAAGAGTTCTACGCCGCGCTGAAGAAACAAGGCGTGCCGACCATGCTCATCCCGATGAAGGAGGAGTGGCACGGCACCTGGTCGAAGCCGAGTAACCTGTTCCGGACCCAGCTCTATCTCCGGAAGTGGTTCGAGCAGTACGGCCCGGAGGCGGCGGAGACCGATGCCGATTAACCGCTTCGCCAACATGCGGGGCCTGGTCCTGGTTATCCTGGCGATGCTGTCTGCAACGTCGGCTGCGGGGGCTGAGCTGGGTCGTTTCGATACGGACACCGACCTGTTTCTCGCGCACTTCGATTCCAAGACGGATGTCGACGACATCCACTCGGTGGCCGGTGTGGCGACAATGCTGGCCGATCCGCGTTTCTCCGCCGTGAACTACCACGCTGTTGCAGGTGCTTACGGTATGCAGGAGGGACTCTATGTACCGGCCGATGAACTCTTCGAGCGGACGTTCGGCGACAGCTGGTCCGATGCGCATGCCGACTTCGATACGGCACTCGAGGAAGTGGCGACGCTGGCTGCCGGCACCCTGGCCGCCGGTGGCGCGGTCTGGATTGCCGAAGCGGGGCAGTCGGATTTCTCGGCTGCGCTGGTCAGGCGACTCGAGAAAGATCTCCCCGGCGTAAACGCGAAGCAGCGTATCCACATCGTGCAGCATGCCGACTGGAACGAGGCAGTAACGAGGCCGGCCGACCTGGCCTTCGTCAAGGCAGCAACGAGTTACCATCGCATCCCGGACGGCAACGCGGTCGGCAACGGCTCGCCGGGATTCCGCTCGGACGAGGTCATCGACTGGCGTTCATGGATCAGCGACGAGCGACTCGTCGAGATCTGGACGATGGCAATCGACATCGCCAATACCTACAACGGTGTCGATGGCCGCTACCTGAACGAGTCGATCGAAAAAGGCGGCCTGGATTTTTCCGATGTCGCGGAGTCGATGTGGATCTTCGGGTTCGAAGACATCGTCGATGCGCGGGATTTTTTCCGGACCTTTGCGGATTAGCCTCGGCAAACGGGGTCGGCCCGGTGTTCGTGATGCGTAATTATTCGACGCTCGAAGAGCACCTCCTACAGCAGAACCTCTCGCCATGACCTTAATCGTGGACTGTAGGAGCGGCTCTTCAAGCCGCGACCACGACGAGCTTGACGTTCCACGCCTGTGCGTGAGATAGCGTTCCAGCCGGGGAATCCGAATCGGCACGCGATTGAGCAAGTTGGTTACCGCCAGCGGTATCGCAGTCGCGCCTTGAAGAGGCGCTCCTACAGCAGAACCTTTCGGCTTCCGGGGACAGTTTACTTTTCAGCGCCTCTGTCAGAAGCCGGGCAGCTCCGCATACGTGCAATACGGAGATGTCCGACTGGGTTGTTGCCCGCGTCTGGACGATATTGACTGCTGCCGGCCTGCGACTCCCGCCCGGCAAGCGCCAGTCGGGAAGCTCGCAGGCCGGCGTCGATGTGACGGCGGACCAGGGAGAGCCGGCGATGAGCGGTGAGGCTTACACAGAGCGGGCAAGGCGTCTTCGGCAGCTGCCGGCCCCCGGTCATGCCGACGACCGGCAGGCACTTGTCCAGGCGGCGACGCTCGCGGCGTCGAGCCACAACACCCAGCCGTGGACCTTCACGGCCGACGCGGGCGGCATCACGATCGAGCCGGACCTGTCGCGGCGATGCAGCGTTGTGGATCCCGATGACAGCCACCTGTTCAAGAGCTTAGGCTGCGCGGCCGAGAACGTCGTCGCCGCGGCGCCCGCCTACGGGCTCGCCGCCGACGTAGTGATCCTGGACGGCGGGCGCATACGCATCGAGCTCGCCCGGTCCGGTTCGGCCGGCGATGGCGGGTCGCTGGCGGCGATCGCCGAGCGCCAGTGCACCCGGACGGCATATGACGGCCGTCCGCTCGACGCCGCGGAAAGCGCCGGGCTCGAGACGGCCGGCACCGGCGACGGTGTTCGCGTCGAGCTGATCGACGCCGCAACGCCCAGGGAAGCCATCCTCGAGCTGGTGAACCTGGGCAATCGTTCGCAGCTCTCGGACCCCGCCTTCCGGCGCGAGCTGATCGAATGGATTCGTTTCAACGACAAACAGGCCTTGCGCTGCGGCGACGGGCTCTCCGGGCGCGCCACCGGCCAGCCGCAGGCCCCGGCCTGGCTGGCCAAACCGCTGATGCGCTTCCTGCTGACCCCGGACAAGCAGGTCGAAACGGACACGAAGAACCTGCGCTCGGCCGCGGGCATTGCCGTCTTCATCGGCGCGGCGGACACCGTGCCGGCGTGGATCGAAACGGGCCGCGCCTACGAACGCTTCGCCCTCCGGGCCACCGCGGCCGGCATTCGCAATGCCTTCATCAACCAGCCCATCGAGGTGCGCAGCCTGCGCGGGGAACTGCACGCGCTGCTTGGCCTTACCGGCACCGAAACCGCCCACCTCATGGTTCGCTACGGACACGCTCCGCTGGCGCCTTACAGCCTGCGGCGTCCCGTCGCCGATGTCCGCGCTACGGGGACAGTTCACTAGATTGACAGTACTCGCCCCAGCGGTGCGCCGAGGAGCCCGGCCTCGCCCGGGAACTGAGTAAACTGTCCCCGAAAGCGGAGAAGACGATGCGCGTACTGACCTGGCTTGCCATCGGGGCACTCGCCGCCGCGGTGCTGCTCGCGCTGGTGTATCACCACGACATGAGCCGAGCCTACGAGCGCGTTCGCGCCAGCGGCACGGTCGTGTCCTCGGCCTTCGGCGATATCGAGTTCACGGAGGCCGGCTCGGGTCCCGACGTGCTGGTCATCCACGGCAGCGGCGGCGGCTATGACCAGGGCGAGCTGATCGCCGGGGCGGTACTCGGCGACGAATTTCACGCGATCACGCCGTCGCGCTTCGGCTACCTGCGCTCGACCTTCCACGAGGGCGCGACCTGGGACGACCAGGCGCATGCCTTTGCCGCGCTGCTCGATGACCTCGGTATCGACGAGGTGGCCGTCGTCGCGATGTCGCAGGGCGGGCCGTCGGCGCTGCTCTTTGCCATGCTCCATCCCGAGCGCGTCTCCTCGCTGACGCTCATCTCCTGCGGTGTCGCCACCTCGGCGACGGAGGACCAGGCGGCCGCGAACGAGAAGGGTGAGCGGCTCGTCACGATCTTCGAGCACGACGTCCTCTACTGGGCGATCGCGACGTTCTTTCGCGCGCAGCTGATGGAGCTGATCGGCGTGAGCCGCGACGTTTACGCCCGGCTGAGCGACGAGCAGCGACGGCTGGCGGAACGTTTCATCGACGAAATGAACCCGGTGTCGCTGCGCTCGGCCGGCGCCGCCTTCGACAACCGCGCCACGATGCCGGGCGAACGGATTGCCGCCATCACGGCCCCGACGCTCATCCTGCACGCGGCGGACGACGGCTTGCAGCTCTTCCATAACGCCGAGTTCGCCGCGAAGACGATTCCCAACGCCGAGCTGGTTCGCTTCGAGACCGGCGGGCACTTAATCATCGGCACGGAGCAGGCGGCTATCCGCGCGGCCGTCGCAGACCACATCCCCGAGAT
>JAZBNZ010000002.1:0-35227 GCA_036350895.1 Woeseiaceae bacterium | reverse complement strand
TCACCCGTCCGCCACTCGACGCCTGGAAGCAAGCTTCCATCGTTTCCGTTCGACTTGCATGTGTTAGGCATGCCGCCAGCGTTCAATCTGAGCCAGGATCAAACTCTTCAGTTTAAAAGTTTGAGCTATGGCGTATCACTAAATTACTAGAATTGAACTTAGGTATTTACGCTCGGTTTGCCATCGCAATTCCAAGCGCAAGCACCCACACAAATTATCTGATTGAATTGTTAAAGAGCGTTGCTGGCCAAAACCAGCGCAGACCGTCAAGTATACAGCGCGAGCGGGACGTAATGCCAGCCCTCGGCTGCAATTTTCTTTAGCTTGGGGGTCTGCCGAGGGACACCGTTCCCTCAGAGAGCGGCGCATTATAGCGACCAAACTCCTGCCGTCAACACCTGAGTGAAAGTTTTTTTTCGCGGGCCTCCAGACAGCCCCGCGCACGCCGGGCGAGCCGCCTCGGGAAAGCCATTCATGGCGTTATGCCCCGGGAAAAACCCACCCTTTTGCCCAGCCGGCGCCCGGCGGACGCCCGACCGGGCCGACGGTTTCAGCCGGCCGGCGAGGCCGCCCGCCACCGCGATGCGCCCTGCGTGCGCAACCCGTCCAGTCGCCGGGGCGGGGCGAGCGTCGCAACTTTTGCGTCCCGCTCCGCCACGGCAGGTCCAGAGCTTACTCCGCGGGCTTGCCGCGCGACGCTGCCCACTGCCGGTATTCGGCCGATTCGGTGAAGCTAGCAAGGCTCCGGTCCTTCGCCAGCGCCTCCGGCTCGAGCTTGTGCCCGAAGCGATCCTCGAGCGTCGTGAGTGCCACGACCGCACCGGCGTAATCACCGGTTGCGGTCCGGGCGCGGAGCGCCGACCACCATCCCAGCTCAAGGTCGCTCTCGAGCTCTACGGCACGCTCCGCGTGAGCCAGCGCGGCCTCGGCATTCTGCATGACGAGTTCCGCAGAGCTCAGCCGCGCCTGCATCGCTGCATCGTCGACGTCGAGCCGGTCCCGGAGCCGGATGAGGGCATCGCGCGCCTCCTCGTAGCGCCGGGTCGGGAAGTAATAGTCCAGCAGCAGGTTCGTATACAGCGGATCGTCGGGGTAGTACTCGGCGAGCGCCGTCAGTGCCGTCCGGAGCTGGCGCCGCGCCCGGGCCTTCTTGGTCATGCGGACCCCGCCGAGCACCACGACGCGCTGCCGCCGCAATTCGTCGTCCATGGTCCCGACGATCTCGAAGTAGCGGTTGACCTGGCGGTCGCGAATCGCCTTCAGCGCCTCGGAGAGCTTGAAGATCTGCGCCTCGCTGATGCCCTGGAAATCGACCAGCTTGCGCACGGCGGAATTGTTCGGCGCGGCGGTCACGAGGCCCTCGCCGATCGAGTCGGAGAAGGTTTCGCCCCAGAAAAAGTCGGTCCAGTCGACGATGACGAGCTGGTCTTTGTCGTCCAGCGTCAGGTCGTATTCGTGGTAGGCATACTGGAAGTCACCGAGATCGTAGCGAACGACGGCGCGGCCCAGGTTGCCCCGCGACTTGAAGCCCAACAGCCGCGCCCGGACCGGCTCGTCCGGCCGCTGCAGGATGGACTGCGCGATCATCGGCTCCAGGGTGTCGTCGAAGCGCTCGCGAAACTGCTTCTTGATGCGCTGGTCGATCAGGCGGAGGCCGAAGATGCGCTCCAGCATCGCGTCCCGGTCGATCGCACCGGCGAATACCGCGAACGAGCCCTCGTTCACGCCGTCGAGAACGGCCAGCATGCCGTTCTGCATCGCCTCGCGCTGCTCCTGCTCTCGCGCGATCAGAGCGGCCCGTTCGTCATCCTGGGCCACCGCTTGCGCCGGGATGGCCGTGGCCATGACCCAGCCGATCCACAAACCGCAAATGATCCTCGCCATCAATCCCTCCGGCTATGCTGCCATCAATTCACGCTCACCCGCGCGAAACGCCGGCGCCCGACCTGGTAGACGGCCGTTGACCCGGTCTCGATTTCGAGTCCGCGGTCCTCGATTCGTTCCCCGTCGATCCTGACGGCACCCTGCTTGATCATGCGAAAGGCTTCGGACGTGCTGCTGACGAGGCCGGCGTTCTTCAACAGGTGGGCAATGCCGAGGCGCCCCCCCTCCGCCGCCAGGGCAACCTCCGGCATGTCTTCCGGCATCGCTCCCTGCTGGAAGCGGGCCACGAAGGTGGCCTGGGCCTTCTCGGCGGCTGCCGCGTCGTGGAAGCGGGCGACGATTTCCCGCGCCAGCTCGAACTTCGCGTCGCGGGGATTCAGCCCGTCGTCGACCCGTCGCCTGAGAGCCCGGATCTCTTCGAGGGAGCGGAAGCTCAACACATCGAAATAGCGCCACATGAGGTCATCGGAGATCGACATCAGCTTGCCGAACATGTCGTCAGGGGCGTCGGTGATGCCGACGTAGTTGTCGAGGGACTTCGACATCTTCTGCACGCCGTCGAGCCCTTCGAGGAGCGGGGTCGTCAGGATGACCTGCGGCTCCTGGCCGAAGTCCTGCTGCAGCTGGCGGCCGACCAGCAGGTTGAACTTCTGGTCGGTGCCGCCGAGTTCTATGTCGGCCCTCAGCGCAACCGAGTCGTAGCCCTGCACCAGCGGATACAGGAATTCGTGGATGCTGATCGGCTGGCCGCCCGCATAGCGCTTGGCGAAATCGTCGCGCTCCAGCATCCGTGCCACCGTATGCCGGGCCGCAAGCCGGATCATCCCGGCCGCACCGAGCTCGTTCATCCACGTCGAATTGAACTCGACGCGGGTCCGGTCCTTGTCGAGAATCTTGAAGATCTGGTCTTCGTAGGTTGCGGCGTTGGCCTGGATCTCCTCGACGGAGAGCGGCGGCCGCGTGGCATTCTTTCCCGACGGGTCGCCGATCATGCCGGTGAAATCGCCGATCAGGAACACGACATCGTGGCCGAGTTCCTGGAACTGCCGCATCTTGTTGATGAGGACCGTGTGGCCGATGTGCAGATCGGGCGCCGTCGGATCGAAGCCGGCCTTGACGACCAGCGGCCGGCCTTTTTTCAACTTTGCTTCGAGACCACCGGCCGGGAGAGTCTCGTCTGTTCCGCGCTGAAGCTCAGCCAGAGCTTCTTCAATACTGCTCATGATGTGCCTGTTTTCAGGGACTTGGGATCGAAGGGCCGAACTGTAGCATTATGATTCGCCGAGGGAAGCCCTCGTCGCCAGCCGCCGCCTGTGGAGCCGCAAGTACCTGCCGGACCGAACAAAATCTCATGAACCAGCTTTAACACCATGACTTATAAAAGGTTTCTTTGACGTAACATAAAGCGTTGGGTAGAGTACCTGCAGTCGTTCCGAGGGAAGTACCGACTTGCCGCGCCCAGTCAGTCCGCTGCTTCACGATTACAAGCAGGTAAGCTTCCAGAAACCGAAGAAAAACCGGGCGGCGCTCTGGTTTGGCCTCGGCGTCGTGCTGCCCGTACTCGCAGTCGGTGCCTTCTCGCTGCTCACCGCCGACCCCGATCCCGCCGCGATTACGCCCGCCCCCGGCATGACGGCGACGGACGCGCCCGAGGCGACGCCGCCGCTGACCGAGCCGGTCCTGCCCGCCGTGACCGTCGCGGCCGGCGCCGAACCGGCACCGGCACCGGAACCCGAGTACGAGACGCTGGCCCTGACGATCCAGAAGGGCGACACGCTCGACGGCCTGTTCCGCAAATACAAGCTCAACCTGGGGCACCTGGCCGCAATCTCGCGGCTCGAGGAGGCACGGCAGCGGTTTCGTCGGCTCCGGCCGGGCGACACCTTCGAGATCCGGCACACGGACGGTGACCTGGTCAGCATGTACTCGACCCTCGACCTGACGAGCGCACTGTCGATCGATCGCAGCGAGGACGGCTTTACGGCCTCCATCATCGAGCGCCCGATCGAGAAGCGCATCCGCAAAGCCTACGGGGTCATCAACAGTTCGCTATTCGAGGCCGGCTCCGAAGCGGGCCTGTCGGACCGCACCGTGATGAACGTGGCAGGCATCTTCGCCTGGGACGTCGATTTCGTCCTCGACATACGGGTGGGCGACAACTTCTATGTCCTGTACGAAGAGATCTGGCAGGACGGCGAGTACGTGACGGACGGCGAGATCGTCGCGGCGGAATTCAACAACAACGGTCGTTCCCATCGTGCCATTCGCTTCATCGACGAAGGCGGCCGCTCCGACTACTTCACGCCGGAAGGCTTGAGCGTACGCAAGGCATTCATGCGTGCACCGGTCGATTTCACGCGCATCAGTTCGAACTTCAACCCGCGGCGGCGGCACCCGATACTCAACACGATCCGCGCCCATCGCGGCGTCGACTACGCGGCGCCCCGGGGCACGCCGATCAAGGCCTCCGGCGACGGCAAGGTGATCTTCAGGGGGACCAAGTCGGGCTATGGCAAGACCGTGATCCTGCAGCACGGCGGCAACATCACGACGCTTTATGCCCACATGTCGAACTTCGCGGCCAAGGCGAAGCTCGGTTCCCGCGTCGTCCAGGGTCAGACCATCGGCTTCGTCGGCGCCACCGGGCTCGCGACGGCGAACCACCTGCACTATGAGTACCGGGTAAACGGCGTGCACCGTAATCCGCGGACAGTACCGCTACCGAAGGCCGATCCGATCGCGGACAGGTATCGCGACGAGTTCCTGGCCGCCAGCCAACCGATCATCGAGGAACTCGAAAACTTCAAGCGTACGCAGCTTGCGGCCGTGGCACTCAACCAGAGCTGACCGGCATGAAACTCGAGCTTTTCGCGGGCCTGATCTCCGGCACCAGTGTCGATGGCATCGACGCGGCGCTGGTCTGCATCGGCGAGGACTCGGTCAGCCTGGTCGCGACGCACTCGCATCCCTACCCGGACGCCGTACGAGAACGCCTGCTCCATGCGATCCGGCACCCCGACACCACGACGGTTGACGAAGTCTGCACGCTCGATGCCCTGGTCGGCGAGGCTTTCCGCGACGCCGCGCTGACGCTGATCAGCGAGTCGGGGCACAAGAGGAGCGATATCAAGGCGATCGGCAGTCACGGCCAGACGCTTCGGCATCGACCCGATGCCGAGCCCCGGTTTACGCTGCAGATCGGTAACCCGGCCATCATCTCGACGGGCACCGGGATCACGACCGTCGCGGATTTCCGCCGCCAGGATCTCGCACTCGGCGGCCAGGGCGCACCGCTGGTGCCGCCGTTCCACGCCTGGCTGTTCCGTGAGACGGGCCGAACCGTCACGGTCGCCAACATCGGCGGTATCGCCAACGTGACGATACTGCCGGGAGACGCGACGCCGACGCGGGGCTTCGACACCGGGCCCGGCAACACGCTGCTCGACGCCTGGTGCCGCCGGCATCGCAGCGAAGCGTACGACGACCGTGGACGCTGGGCCGCCTCCGGCAGCGTCGATCCGGCCCTGCTCGAGAAGCTGCTCGCCGACGAGTACCTTGCCCGGCCAGCCCCCAAGAGCACCGGTTTCGAACACTACAATCTCGCCTGGCTGGAGTCGCTCGGCGTCGCCGGAATCCCGCTCGAGAACGTGCAGGCGACGCTGCTCGAGTTCACGGCACGCAGCCTCACCGACGCGATCAAGCGCGAGGCGGCCGACTGCCGCGTCCTCTATCTCTGCGGCGGCGGTGTCCGCAACATCGCACTGACAGAGCGCATCGAGACGCTAATGACGGGCGTCTCGTTGGCATCGACGTCCGAGCGCGGGCTGGACCCGGACTGGGTCGAGGCGGCGGCTTTCGCATGGCTCGCGCGAGAGCGAACCGCCGGGCGCACCGGCAACCTGCCGGAGGTAACCGGTGCTTCCCGATCGACGTCGCTGGGGGCGATCTACCGCGCCTGACCATCGGTCGCCGGTTTTTGTGCGCCACCTCCCGGTTGCCGCAGCGGCCGTTGCTATACTGCAGGACTGTTCTTTCCGGAGTTCCCCCGTGGACACCCCGACGCTGCCGCCGGCCGACCTGTACATCAACCGCGAACTCAGCCAGCTCGAGTTCAACCAGCGCGTGCTCGAACTGGCCGAGGATCCGGCTATCCCGCTGCTCGAGCGGCTGAGGTTCCTCTGCATCACCTGCACGAACTTCGACGAGTTCTTCGAGATCCGCGTCGCGGCGCTGAAGCAGCGCATGGAACTCGGGGCACTGGCGCAGGGGCCGGAACAGCTGCCGGCGCAGCAGGTGTTCGGCGTGCTCCGCGAGCGAATGCTCGGAATCGTGGAACGCCAGTACCGGCTGCTCAACGAGGTGATGTTCCCCGAACTCGCGAACGCCGGCGTTTGTTTTTTGAGGAGCGAGGACTGGACCGACGAACAGAGCGAATGGCTCCGGCAGTTCTTCCATGAGCAGGTCGTACCGGTGCTGACGCCGCTGACCTTCGACCCGTCGCGGCCGTTCCCGCAGGTCCTCAACAAGAGCCTGAATTTCATTGTGCGCCTGTCGGGCCGCGACGCCTACGGCCGCCTGCGCCACCGGGGCATGGTTCAGGCGCCCCGCTCGCTGCCCCGCATCATCAAGCTGCCGGAGCACCTGGGCGGGCCCGACACGCACGATTACGTGTTCCTGTCCTCGGTCATTCGCATGCACGTGGGCACCCTCTTCCCGGGACTCGGTGTCGAGGGCTGCTACCAGTTCCGGGTGACCCGCAACTCGAACCTGTACGTCGACGAGGAAGAAGTCAGCGACCTCGTCCGGGCCCTCGAAGGCGAACTCGAGGCGAGTCGCTACGGCGCGGCGGTGCGCATCGAGGTCGGCCACGAGTGTCCCGAGGACCTGCAGCAGTTCCTGCTCGACCATTTCGGTCTCACGGAGGCCGACATGTACCTGGTCGAGGGCCCCGTGAACCTGAATCGCCTGTCCCACGTCTGCGACATCGAGGACAAGCCCGAACTGCTGTACAAGCCGTTTACCCAGGCCCTGCCGCCCGCACTCAAGTCAGACTTGAACATTTTCGACGTGCTGGCGCGGCAGAACGTGCTCCTGTTCCATCCCTACCACTCCTTCTCGCCGGTCATCGACCTGATCAAGTCGGCGGCCACGGATTCGAACGTGCTGGCGATCAAGATGACGCTGTATCGAACCGGTGCGCAGAACCCGATCGTCGACCATCTCGTCAAGGCGGCCCGGGCGGGCAAAGAGGTCACGGTCATCATCGAACTGATGGCGCGCTTCGACGAGGCCGCCAACATTTCGCTGGCCAACCGCCTCCAGGAAGCCGGCGCCCACGTGGTCTACGGGCTCGTCGGCTACAAGACACACGCGAAACTCACGCTCGTGGTGCGGCGCGAGGGCGAAGAACTCCGGCGCTACGTGCATCTCGGCACGGGCAATTACCACCACAGCACGTCGCGCCTTTACACGGACTACGGCTACCTGACGAGCGATCGCCAGCTGGGCGAGGACGTGCACAAGATTTTCATGCAGCTCACCAGCCTGACCGAGGCCCGCGATCTCAACCTGATGCTTACCTCGCCTTTCAACCTGTACGGCGCGGTGATCGCCAAGATCGAGCGCGAAGCAGAGCATGCCCGCGCGGGCCGGGAAGCACGCATTATCGCCAAGGTTAACGCGCTGACGGAGCCGAACGTCGTCGAGGCACTATACGAAGCCTCCCGGGCCGGCGTGAAGATCGACCTGATCGTACGCGGAGTCTGCTCGCTGCGTCCCGGCGTGGCCGGACTCTCGGACAACATCGCCGTGCGCTCTATCCTCGGCCGCTTCCTGGAACACTCGCGGGTCTACTATTTCCTGAACGGGGGCGATGAGGAACTCTACTGCGCCAGCGCCGACTGGATGGAGCGCAATCTCCTCAGGCGCAACGAGTCCTGCTTCCCGATCCTGGACGAGTCCCTGCGGCAACAGCTCAAGGGCGATCTCGCGCTGTACCTGGCGGACAACGTCTATGCCTGGACGCTCCACGGCGATGGCCAGTACGAACGTCTCGTCCCGGGCGATGCGCCGCGCGTCGCCGCGCAGGAAGAATTCCTGGAACGGATCGCGGTACCGAACACGGCCGGCAGCTAGCCCCGGCTCAGTCGAACGTCAGCCGGTAGCCGGCGTCCTTGAGGTGCTTGCGCTCGCGCTTGAGGTCGGCCTCGGTCAGCGGGTTCTCGTCCAGCCAGGCACGATCGAAATGCAGGTGCAGCGTACCGTTGCCGGCCTCGAGCTCCGGTACGGGCACTTCGTTGCCGGAGCGGCTGCGATTCAGGAGCACGCCGAGCCGCAGCAGGATCGCGAGACGCAGCGCCGCTTCGCGCCAGTCGCGCGGCAGCTTCTTGCGGAAACGCAGGTTGACCGCATGCCGCTGGCTGCCGATCAGGAACGCGAGCAGCCGCTGTTCCGCGCGCGGGAAGCCCGGCATGTCGGCATTCTCGGCGACGTAGGCCCCGTGCCGCTGGTAGCCGTCATGCGAGATGTCGAGGCCGATCTCGTGCAGGCGCGCCGACCAGTCGAGGAACAGCCGGGACAGCGATCCGTCCAGTCCCCACCCGGCGGCGCACTGCAGCCGGAGTGCTTCGGCCGTCGCCGCGACCCGTCCGGCCTGCTCCTTGTCGACGTTGTAGCGATCCTCCATCGCGCGGACGGTGCGTTCGCGGGCATCCTCGTGCCGGATACGGCCCAGCAGGTCGTACAGCAGGCCCTCGCGGAGCGCACCGTCGGAAACCTTGAGCGCGTCGATCTCGAGGACGGAGATCAGCTCGGCCAGGATCGAGAGTCCGCCGGGCCACACCTGCGCGCGACGCGTGGAGAGGCCCCGCATCGAGACATCACGCACGTTGGAGAACTTGCCGACCTCCGCGATCAGGGACTCGACGGCGCCGAGGGTCAGTCGACCGTCGTCGCACAGGCCCAGATCCGCCGCAACGCGCTCGGTCGACAAAATGGTGCCGGAGGTCCCGATTGCCTCGGTTTCGCCGCGATTCCGGAAATAACGCTCGACCGGCCTGAGCTCCAGCCGCGCGGCGGTGCGGGCTTTCTCGAAATTGCGCGGCGTGATCTCGCCGTCCGGGAAGAAGCGCTCCGTCAGGGAGACGCAACCCATGTGCAGGCTCTCGAGCGACGTGGGCGACGGCCCCTGGCCGAGGATCAGTTCGGTGCTGCCGCCGCCGATATCCATGACCAGCCGGAGGCCGTCGTTGCGCGGCAGGCTGTGCGTCACGCCGGTATAGATCAGGCGAGCCTCCTCGATACCGGAGATGACCTCGATCGGATGGCCCAGCGAGAGTTCCGCCTCGGCCATGAAGGCACTGTCCTCGCGCGCCCGGCGGAGCGTGCTGGTGCCGGCGGCCCGCACCTTGGAGGCGTGCATGTCGCGCAGCCGCTCGCCGAACTGCGAGAGGCACGCGAGCGCGCGCAGCCGCGCGTTACGGGAGAGATCGCCCTTCGAGGTCAGGCCCTCTGCGAGACGCACGGTCTCGCGGAGCCGGTCGATGATGATGAGCTGACCGTGGCGCAGTTCGCCGACGATCATGTGGAAACTGTTCGAGCCCAGGTCCACGGCGGCGATAACTTCGCCGTTCGAGCTCGATTCGGCGTCTGCTACTGGGATCTCGATGGCGCCGTCCCGTTCAGCCGATGGCGGTTCCCTCTAGACGGTGAACGACTGGCCGCAGCCGCAGGTGGTCGAGGCGTTCGGGTTGCGGATGATGAACTGCGCCCCCGACAGGTCTTCCTTGTAGTCGATCTCGGCGCCCATCAGGTACTGGACACTCATCGGGTCGACGACCAGCGTGACGCCCTGGTTCTCGACCTGGCTGTCGCCGTCCTCGATCTCCTCGTCGAACGTGAACCCGTACTGGAAACCCGAGCAGCCGCCGCCCGATATATAGACGCGGAGCTTGAGATTCGGGTTGTCCTCCTCTTTGAGGAGTTCGTTGACCTTCATCGCGGCCGCATCCGTAAACACCAGCGGCGGCGGTGGCATGGAAGTAATGGAATCCGTCTGCATCTTTAACTGTTTCCGTTCGTGGTGGTCCGGCGTGTTGCGTCAGGCTTCTGACGGCACCGACGCGGACTCGTCAATTTTGGCGGTCTGCTCGAGCAAGGGCACCTGGCCTTCCGGCTGGTGAACCAGCTTGCCGTTGATCTCGGCGCCGATCGCCATCTCGATCAGATTGTAATACACATTGCCGACGACGCGCGCGGTCGAACCGAGAATCACGCGCTTGTTGGCGAAAACGTCGCCCTTGACGATCCCCTCGAGGAGCACGTAGGGCACCGTCACTCCCCCATCAATGGTGCCACCCTGGGCCAAACTCAAGGATGCCTCGCTGTCCGGATCCGCGGATACGTTGCCGTGGATGACGCCGTCGACGTGGCAGCCGCCCTTGAAATGCAGATCGCCCTTGATCGACGTATCGATCGCGACGATGGTGTTGGCGATGTTCTGCCGTTGATTCTTGCGTCCAAACATGTTGCCTCCGTTAGCGGCGTGTTGGCGGGCTAGCCCAGGTGGCTCGCCCAGCGGAAACTCTCCTCGATGCTCGCGATCGACCGGGTCCGCGACTGCACCGAAATCGTGACCTCTTCCGGGGTGAAACCATCGGGCAGGATCACCTCGCGGTCGAAGTCCTGGAAGTAGCGGAACGAGAATGCCCAGCTGCCGTCGGCGTCTTCGGGGAGAAGTTCGGAATAGGAATAGGCCCGGGGTTCACCGTCCTCCGTCCCGGCGATCGTCAGCACGACGTCACCGGACACCTTGCGATCGTGTTTCATTGCCTGGACGAGTACCACGCGAATGTTCCAGACCCGCTCGCGATCGGCGCGGCTCAGCTTCAGGTCCTGGACCCTCAAGCCGGCATTGCCGTCTGCCGGGGAGACAATGCCCCGGTAGAACGCAATGGCGTCCTGCTGCTCCTGGATCTTCGCCTGCAGGTCGACGAGGCTCGACTCTACGTCCTTGTAGGCAGCCTTCTCGATGTCGGCTGCGGTCTCGAGCATCACGATCTGTTCGTTGAGCCGGCCGATTTCGCCCTCGAGAGACGAAATCTCCGCTTTAAGCGCGTTCCGCTGCGCCGCCGCATCGACCGTGTTGTAACCGGCCTGGATGCGGCCGAACTCGAAGACGAGATAGAGCACGGCGATCGCGAGCGCGCCCAGCGCGAGGCGCATGGCGAGGCTCGTGTGGCTGCCCTGACTGTGGAATCGCGATGTGCCCAAAGCGGTAAATTCGGTGTCGGAAAGACGTTATGTTACGCGGCGATGCGTAGCAACAGAAGTGCGGCACGTCACGTTTGGGGGAATCGGGCGCGCTTTATGCTCACAAGACAGACCGCTGCCGCCGTCCGAAATGCCTGCCGCAGTTCGGGGCCAGGGGCCGGGAACGACACCGCCTGGCGCAGCGCAGCTCCGGCCGCAGTACCGACCCGGATCAGCCTCCCTGCGGTGTCGACGCCGTCCTCGCGTCGGCCGCCGCGTCGCGGCTGTCGATGGCCGCCTCGAAGGCACGGATGTCCTTGTCGAACACGACGCGCCAGCGTTTCGGCCACCAGCGTGGCCTCGGCGGGGGGCCGTCCGGGAACAGCGCCGGGCCCAGCTCGTGCAGCGCACGGGCGTAGACGCGGCGCTTGAAGTAGATCACCTCGTTGACCGGCCGCCAGTACTGCACCCAGCGCACCCGGTCGAATTCGGGCTTCTCGCCGTAATCGAAGCGAAACTCCCGATCCTCGTCCCGCAGGCGCAGCATGAACCAGCGCTGCTTCTGGCCGACGCAGAGCGGTTTCGAGTGCTTGCGAATGAAGCGGTCGGGCAGCCGGTAGCGCAGCCAGTCCCGGGTAACACCGAGCACTTCGACATCCTGCTCGGTAAGCCCGATCTCCTCCTGGAGCTCGCGGAACATGGCCGCTTCGGGGTCTTCCTCGAATTCCATGCCGCCCTGCGGGAACTGCCAGCCCCTGGCGCCGACGCGCCCGCCCAGCAGCAGCTTGCCGGCCCGGTTGGAAAGGATTATTCCGACGTTGGCCCGATAGCCTTCCTGGTCAATCCAGTCGTTGCTCATGGCAACCGTAACGAAAATTTCACTGCGGCGTAGGTTACCATCAACCGCCGCGCTTGTGCCGTGACGAGTCTTTGAATTAGCCTGTCGTGCCGCCCGTGCGGGGCCCGGGAGACCACTTGAACCTGACGCGCCACAGCCTCTTCTTTGCGGGCCTCGTCGGCCTGGCATTTGCCGCGCTGCTGGCCGCCGTCGTCACCGGAAGCGCCGGTCTCGGCCTCGCCGAGAGCCTCGGCGCCCTGTTCGGCAGTGCCTCCGAGCCCGTCCGCGAACTGGTTCTCGACCTGCGCCTGCCCCGGGCGCTGACCGCCTTCGGGGTCGGTGGGATGCTCGCCATCGCGGGAGTGCTGATGCAGGTCCTGCTGCGAAATCCGCTCGCCGAACCCTATATCCTCGGCAGCTCCGGCGGTGCCGCGGTCTTCGCGCTCATAGCCATCATGCTCGGGCTCTCCAGCCTGCTCGTCGACCTTGCCGCCTTCGGCGGCGCCATGCTGGCCACGCTGATCGTCTTCTCGGTGGCCCACGGGACCGGCAGCTGGACGCCCACCCGCCTGCTGCTGACCGGTATCGTCCTGGCCTCCGGATTCGGCGCCGCCACGACCCTGCTCCTGGCACTGAGCCCGGACCAGCACCTGCGTGGCATGCTTTTCTGGCTGATGGGCGACCTCAGTTTCGCGTACGACCCGTGGCAGAGCCTGGTACTCCTCGCACTTATTACGATCGCCAGCCTGGCCCTGTCCCGGCACCTGAACGTGCTGGCCCGCGGCGAACTGCAGGCCGCTATCGTCGGGCTGCCGGTTCGCGAGGTGCGCTACGCGATCTTCGTACTGGCCTCGCTCGCGACCGCGATCGCCGTGACGACCGTCGGTGTCATCGGCTTTATCGGCCTCGTCGTACCGCACCTCATCCGCCTGCTCGTCGGCAGCGATCACCGCATCGTCATACCCGCCTCGGCGCTGGCCGGCGGCACGCTCCTGGTGCTCGCCGACACGCTCGCGCGCACACTCCTCGCACCGCGGCAGCTGCCGGTGGGCGCCCTGACCGCTGCCGTCGGCGTGCCGCTCTTCCTCGTGCTGATGGCCCGGAGTCCCCGCTACCGCTGACGCCGCACCGATAATTTGGGGTCAGAGTAAAAATTCTGCTGGCAGAGTTTTTACTCTGACCCCAAATTATCGGGCTGGTGCGGCGGCGTCGGGAATGAGTATCGGCAGGGTCGCTCAGCGCCAGCCGGCACGTTCGGCCAGCAGCCGGGCATCCTCGTCGCGCCAGCCGCTGAGCGACAAGGGCTCCGGGCTACCCTCGGCCGAATCGTCGTAGGCAGACACGGTACCCGTCGCTGCCGCGAACTCGCGCTGGCCCTCCGGGCTTGCTAGCCAGCGCATCAGCGCGATCGCCGACTCCGGATAGCGGGCGTGACGCGCGAGGCCTGCGCCGTAGGCAATGCGGACGTCCGCGGCATCGCGAGACACCTCGATCGCGCTCTCGGCAACCGCGTCACCGAGACTCGAAAGCGGCAGGATCGAGACGTTACATACGCCGGCAGCCATTGCCTCGAGGACTTCGGTCGGTGAATACATCGGCGGCCGGGCGAGATTGGCCAGCCAGCGCCGCACCAGCCTCTCGGCGGGGCGAACGCCGAGTTCATCAACGAGGTGCGCGATCAGCGCCCGGTTTTCCGCGCGGGCCGAACTCGTCAGGCACAGCTTGCCGGCGAAACGCTCGTCAGCGAGATCGGCATAGTCGGCTGCACGCAGGTTGCTGCGGGTCGCTCGGACGACCGAGAGCGAGCTCAGTCCCAGCGCGAACCACTGCAGGTCCGGGTCACGACAGGCGGGGGGCAGCGATTCCGGGACCGTCTGACCGTCAAGCCGCCGCAGCCCGCCCTCGTCACCGGCCCGCCAGATGGCCTGGATATTATCCGTGATCAGCACGTCGGCCGGCGGCGCTCCGGAATTGTCGATGACGTCGGCGAGGTTCTTCGCCGCGTCAGCCTCGCGCACCGTCACGCGAAGCCCGGTTTCCTCGGTGAAGGCATCGAAGACCGGTCGGAGCACGACTTCCCCGGGCTCGTCGAGGTACACGACAATCGGCTCCGCGGGCATCGCGACATCGGCGCCGCCAGGCGCATCGTCGTTCCCGCCGCCGCAGGCCGCCAGGCAGGCCGCAAGGCCTGCGAGGTACCAGCGGGCGCCCGGTGCGCTCACGGCGCCTCGACCTCGACGCGGTCGCGGCCTTTCGACTTCGCCCGGTACAGCGCGACGTCGGCGCGCGCCAAGAGCGCGTCACCCTCGTTCTTGAGATCAGCACCGATCGTCCCGGGCTCCGCCGCCGAGATGCCGATCGACGTCGTGATCGTCACTTGCTCGCCGCCGGGCAACTCGACCGGTGACGCAGCAATCACTTCCCGGATGCGAGCGGCCAGGCGCTCGGCGGAGGCCGTGTCGGTATCCGGCATCAGGACCACGAATTCCTCGCCCCCGTAACGCGCCGCCACGTCGCTCTTGCGGACCTGGCCGTCGATCCGGTGGGCCAGCTCGACGAGCGCGGCATCGCCGGCCGGATGACCCCAGGTATCGTTGATCCGCTTGAAGTGATCGATATCCAGCATCAGGCAGACGAGCCGCGTACCGTCGCGCCGTGCCCGCGCGAGCTCTTCCTTGAGCCTCGCGATCAGGTAGCGCCGGTTGTGCCAGCCGGTCAGCACGTCGGTGAAGCCGCTGCGGAACAGCCGTGCCCGGTTGACGCTGTTCTCGATGCAGAATGAGGCAATCACGCCGAGATGTGCGAGCAAGTCGCTCGCCAGGTCACGCCGGAAACGGTCTGGATCGTCGCTGCCGAAATTCAGCGAGCCGATGAGGTTACCGCGAAAGGTGAGCGGGATGATCGCCACGCTGCCGGGCGGCCGCATGTCCGGCAGCAGGAGCTGGTGATCGCAGGCCTGGAAAGCACCGAGCCACGGCTGCCGCAGCGCCACGTACTGGGGCGCGAGGCCGGTCAGGCTCTCGACGAGCATGAGGCCCTCGATGTCGCCGGCGGGAGTTCCGGCCGCCGCCATGAGATGACGAACGTCGTGGTCGGGATCGGCCAGTACCAGGCTCGAGGCGGTGAGCCCGTAGCTCTTGCGAAGACCCGAGCACATCTCGCGAAACAGGCTGTCGAGGTTGGTCGAGTTGAGTAGCCGGAGCTCGCGCGCCTGGCTCTTCCGCATCTTCTCCTCGTTGCGGGCAACCTGGGCTTTCAGGCGTTTCAGTTCGCGCTTTGCTGAGCTGAGTTCCGCTGCCAGGTCCATTACTTCGCTCATGGCCGCTTTTCCCCGAAACCGACTGTTTTCCTTTTACCAGAACGCGGGCGCGGGTGTCGTTGACGCAGTTCCTTTTTTCGACAACGCGGCGCTACGGCGTTTTTCAGCCCCGGAGTTCGAAATACTCGCGGCCGCGCAGCATCAGGTCGACGAAGCCTTCCTCGTCGCCGGCGCTGACCAGCTCCTGGATCCGGCTGGCGGCATCAGCCAGCGCCGCCAGGGGCTCCCGTCCGTAGCGGTTCAGGTGCTGGATTTCGAAATACAGGTGCGGGTTGTCCTGCGCGACGGCCTCGGAGACGAGCAGCTGCGAGTCGAAGGTCGTCGACGACATCCGGGCGAGTTTCGGCGCGGCCTCGCCGCTCTCCGCCAGCGCGGTGAAGAAGGCAATGTTCAGTGCGTGCGAGAGGCCGAGGACGTAGGCGATCAGCCGGTCGTGGTCCTCGAGCGACATGTCGAGCCGCTCCGCCATCGTCGAGCGGAACAGGTCCTTTGCCGCCTCGGTCGCCTCGGCACAACCGACATCGCAAAAAATGAGGTGCCGGCCCGACAGGAGCCGCGTGTTCGGCCCGAACATCGGGTGCAGCGACGTCACCTGGCAGCCCGCGTCGCGAAGCTCCTTGAGGCCATCCATCAGCGGCGACTTCAGCGACCCGATGTCGAATACGAGCCCCTCCGGTTTCAGCACGGCGAGCTGCAGCAGGATTCGTCCCGAAACCGCCAGCGGCGCCGCAACGACGATGACGTCGAAGTCGAGCCCGGCATCGGTCCAGTTCCGGAAGGTACCCGGGCCGTCCTCGACCAGCGGATCGGCAACGGTCGTGGCAAAGCCCTGGCTGCGGAAGAAATCGGCGAACCACTGCCCCATCTTGCCGGCACCGCCGATAACCAGTGCGCTGCGGCCGTCGCCCTGGCCCTCGGCGGCAACGCGGTCGCGCTCCTGGCTCGCGAGCGAGGTTTCGATCAGCTGCCGCAGCACGGACTCGGCGAGATCGGGGTCGACGCCGAGCACCTCCGCCTGCGCCCGTCCCATCTCGATGACGTCTTTCTCACGTGCGAAATCGCGCGTCGCGGCGCCGCTCGTCTGCTTGCTGCGCCCGATGTCGCTGACGATGCCCTGGCGGGCGGCAATGAGTTCGATCAACTGGCGGTCGATGTCCGACAGCTTTTCGCGGAGTGCATTGAGATCCATACGTCCAAACCGGTGTGTCCCGACTGACGTTGTACCGCAGACGCCCCGCGTTTAGAAGGCGTGTCCCTGCACGCGAAAAGCCGCTCCCCCATCCGGCGGGGGAGCGGCGCTTCCATTGCCGACTAGCCGCGTTTGCGCCGGCGCGGCCGATCGTCGTCGCGATAATCACGGTCGTCAGCGTAGCGATCGCGGTGCGGTCGCCGGTCGCGCTCGTAGCGGGGCGCCCGGCGCTCGTAGTGCGGATAGCGCAGCGCGTACTGACGCTCGTAAACCCTGTAGACCTTCCACCACGGCAGGTACGGGTTGTGCCTTAGCGCCGACTGCCGGTACCAGCGCAGGAAGTGCTTGTCGTGGCGCAGCCAGCGCGGCATGTGGGCCGTGCGGGCCGGCGCATTCCAGTGCACATGGTTGTACAGGCGATCGGTCACGTGTCGCGGCGGATGCTCGCCGTGCGCGCTCGCCGTGCCCGCCGCGGCGGTCGTCAGTAGCAGTGCTGTCAGTATCAATCCGGTTCTGGCTTTCATCGTTCCCTCCTCGTCCTCGGGATACGGTTTCCAGACTGCCCGTGCACAGGTGAACGGCGACTTAATACAAACCCCTGTTTTTAATGACTTTTATGAACAATTCCTGAATGTACCTTGCCGCCATCCCGGTGAAGCGCGTATCGTCCTGCCTTGCCTGTACACGCCCGGTGAGCAAACAAGGGGGGGAACTTATGAAGACTCGCGCCGCGCTGGCCGTCGAGGCCGGAAAACCGCTCGTTATCGAGGAACTCGACCTGGAGGGACCCAGGGCCGGCGAGGTCCTGATCCGCAATGTCGCCAGCGGTGTCTGCCATACCGATGCATTCACGCTCTCCGGCGAAGATCCCGAGGGACTGTTCCCGGCCGTGCTGGGCCACGAAGGCGGCGCAGTCGTCGAGGAAATCGGCAGCGGCGTCACGAGCGTCAAGCCCGGCGATCACGTCATACCGCTTTACACACCGGAATGCGGGGAGTGCAAGTTCTGCACCTCGGGCAAGACCAACCTCTGCCAGAAGATTCGCGTTACGCAGGGCCAGGGCGTAATGCCGGACGGCACGTCGCGTTTCTCGCTGAACGGCAAGCCGATCCATCACTTCATGGGCACGTCGACCTTCAGTCACTACACGGTACTGCCGGAGATCTCCGTCGCGAAAATCAGTCCGGCCGCGCCACTCGAGAAAGTCTGCCTGCTGGGTTGCGGCATCACGACCGGCATCGGCGCCGTCCTCAACACGGCGAAGGTCGAGCCCGGCGCCAGCGTGGCCGTGTTCGGCCTCGGCGGCGTGGGACTCTCGGCGATCCAGGGCGCGGTCATGGCGAAGGCCGGCCGGATCATCGCCGTCGACGTCAACCCGGACAAGTTCGAGCTCGCCAGGCAGCTGGGCGCCACCGACACGGTCAACCCGAAGGATTACGACGCCCCGATCACCGACGTGATCATCGACCTCACGGACGGCGGCGTGGACTACTCGTTCGAATGCGTCGGCAACGTCGACCTGATGCGCTCGGCGCTCGAGTGCTGCCACAAGGGCTGGGGAGAATCGGTCATCATCGGCGTCGCCGGCGCAGGCAAGGAGATTTCGACGCGTCCGTTCCAGCTGGTCACCGGGCGTGTCTGGCGCGGTTCGGCCTTCGGCGGCTGCAAGGGCCGCTCGCAGCTTCCCGGCATGGTCGAGCAGTACATGCACGGCGAAATCAAGATCGACGAGTTCATTACCTACACGATGCCGCTCGACGACATCAATCGCGCGTTCGACCTCATGCACGAAGGCAAGGCCATACGCTCCGTCATCCATTTCGACGCGTGAGCTTCACGACGCGGCTCGTCCCGGCACCATGACGTCGAAGCCGCGCCGCGTCGCCGTCGCCACGTCATCGCAGCTCGCCGCGGACGCCGCGATGGAGGTGCATGCGGCCGGCGGTAACGCGGTCGATTGCGCTCTCGCGGCGTCGCTGCTGACGATGAATACCGAGCCGGGCGTCTGCGCCCTGGCCGGCGGCGCCTACGTGACGATCTGGGGACCCGGCATCGACGCGGTCACGATCGACGGCAATGTCGGCGTGCCGGGCGCCGGACTACCCGAAGCCGAGCGCCGCCGCGGCGCCGAGCCCGCCGTGATGGCCTACGGCGGCGGCATTCGCACCCTCGTCGGCGCCGGCTCGGTCGGCGTGCCGGGCTCGCTCGCGGCCGTAGAGCACGCCTGGCGACGCTTCGGCAGCGCGGACTGGCGCGACCTGTTCGCACCGGTGATACGCGCCACCCGGGAAGGTTTCCCGCTGTCGCCGGCCTGTCATTACTACCTCGGCTACAGCGGCTCGGTGATTTTCGGTCGCAGCGAGGACGGCTACCGGGCCCTGCACGACGAGACGGGGCGGGTTCGCGACGTGCGCGAGCGTGTCGTCGTGCCGCACCTCGCCGACACGCTCGAGCGCATCGCCGACGAGGGCGCCGCCCTGTTCTACACCGGCACGCTTGCCGAACGGATCGTTCAGCACGTTCGCGACGGCAAGGGCATGCTGACCGCCGAGGACATGGCCACCTATCGCGCGATCGAGCGGCCCTCGCTGATCGCCACGGTGGGCGACTGGCAGATTGCCAGCAATCCGCCGCCGGCCGTCGGGGGCAGCGTACTGACCGCGATGCTCGACGCCTTCTCGCTCACGGAACACGAGGACTGGACTACGGCCGCGCTTGCCGATCTCGTTCGAATCCAGCACGCCTGCCTCGACTACCGCCGCGAGCACCTGGACCTGGCCGAGGACGTCGGCGAGTCCGCCGCGAGACTGCTGGCCGCCGCGCGCGCCGGCCAGCTCGTCAACCGGCATACGTCCGCGTCGACGGTCCATACCTCCGCCGTCGACGATTCGGGATTCGGCTGCGCGGTGACCGCGTCTTCCGGGTACGGCTCCGGGGAGATGCCCGCCGGTACCGGGCTGTGGCTCAACAACTGCCTCGGCGAGCTCGAACTCAACCGGCGCGGCCTCGACGCCGGGCCGGTCGGCGCGCGCCTGCCATCGAACATGGCACCCACGGTATGCCGGCCGATCGACACTGCCTCGACGCGTATCATGGCCGTCGGCTCCCCGGGCGCCGACCGGATCACGACGGCCCTGGCACAGGCGCTGATCAACCACTTCAAGTTCGGCTGGTCGCTCGACCGCGCCATCAGCCATCCTCGGCTGCACGTGGACACCAGCGGCGACGAGGACCGGCTGATGGTCGAGCCGGGCCTCGACATGCCGCGTACCGAGCTTGCGCAAACCGTTTACGACAAGCTGAGCATGTACTTCGGCGGCGTGTCGGCCGCCCAGTTCGACGGGGACGGCGAGCACCGATTCACGGTTGCCGCGGATCCCCGCCGCGAGGGCGGCACGGCGATCAGTCCTGCCGCGTAGCCCTGGCGAGGGAGGGTTTGGTACCCTGCGCGCCGTCGTTTCAAACAGCTCGCCCATGCCCAACGTCGTCGAAGAAGTCGCCCTGACCTGCCCGGTCTGCAACGCAGCGATTTCCGTCCTCGTGGACGGGTCGGCCGGCGACCAGTCCTACATCGAGGACTGCGAGGTCTGCTGCCGACCGCTGCTTATCGGCGTCACGGTATCCGGGGAGGGCATAGAGTCGGTGCAGGCCCAAAGTGCGGACTAGTCTTCGGCGCCTGGCGCTCGGCGCACTGATGCTCGCCGTCACCGCCCGCGCCGACATCACGATCAGCGAAGGTACGAACATCACGGTCGACGTGACCGACGCGGGTCTGCACGTGATCGATCTCGTCGGCGGCCTTTGGCTCGTCCCGCCCGGCGGCGGCGGTGCCGAACGCCTACCGAACAACCTGCACCCGGCACGGCAGCCCCGCTTCGACGATACCGGCCGGTCGATCGTCTACGTCGCCGAACAGGGGCAGAGCACCGAACTCTGGATCTACGACCTCGAGGCGCGCAGCACGCGGCCGGTTGCCGCCGAATTCGGTACCTACGATCACCCTGACTGGCATCCCGACGGTGACCGCCTCGTCTTCGCCGCGGACGCCGACGGCGCCGGGCTCGATATCTGGGAACTCGACGTCCCGACCGGCCTCCGCTGGCGCCTGACGCGCGCGGACGGGAACGAGACCTGGCCGACCTGGTCGGACGACGGCCGCGACCTCCTCTACGTGCACCACGCGGGCGACGCTTACACGCTGATGCTGCGCCGCTTCGGACAGCCCGACGAGACCCTCCTGGAATCGACGGAGCCGCTATCGGCACCGACGTTCCGGCCCGACAAGAGCCTGGTGACGGTGCTGCGCTACGCACCCGACGGGCTGCGGGTCGACATGGTGATCCTCTCGCAGCCGCGGCTCGTGCGCACGCTGCTGGAGGACGACGACCTGTTCGTCGGTCGGATCGCTTGGCAGGATCGCCACCGCATGGCCTATACCGCCGGCGGGCATGTCCGGGAGCGACTGTTCAATTCCTGGACGTCGAGGACGGTCGAGTTCGCCGCACGAATCGAAGCGCCGAAACTCGCGCCGGGCGGCAACGTGCTGGCTCGCCGACTCGAGGTACCGTCACCACCTTCCCGCGATCTCGTAGTCCGCGCCGCCCGGCTGTACGACGGCCTCGGCCGCGACTATCGCAACGACGTCGACATCCTGGTCAGTGACGGCAAGATCGTCGCCATCGAATCGGTGCAGCCGCGGACCGGCACCACGGTCCTCGACCTCGGCGACATCACGATCATGCCCGGCCTGATCGATGTCTTCTCGGCGCTGCCGCGAACGGTCGACGATAGCGACGGCGCACGCTTGCTGGCCTTCGGCGTCACGACGATCGTCACGGATCACGTGCAAGCCGACGAACTGGACGCCCGCTGGGCGGACCCGGCATCACCGGGTCCTCGCGTCCTTCGCGCGCAGCCACTGGTGGCCGATACGGACTCGCCGCCCTGGCTGTTTCTGCTGCGCGGCGATCGCAACACCGGCGAATCCTTCGCCGACGCGACGCGCCGCTGGCAAGAGGCCGGCATCCCGGTACTCGCCGACAACTGGCAGGTCGGCCTGGGGGCCGGCGCCAGCCTGGTGATCGGCGGCAATGCCCTCCCGGTGTCACCCACCGGCAGACGCTATGCCGATCTCAGGGTGACCAACGGCGCCAGCGCCGTCACGGTCGTGTCGGGACTCGCGCATGCGGGGACTGAGGGGCTCGAGGAACTGTTCACCAGACGGCAAGCGGCGGGCCTCGATGCCGCCCGGGCCGGTGTGCGCCGGTTTGCGTCGCCCAGTTCGCTCGCACCGGGCCAGACCCAGGTGGTACTGGGCAGCGTACCCGGCGGCCTGCCGCCCGGCGTGGCGCAGCAGGCCGAACTGCGCGCGCTGGTCGAGGCCGGGCTGACGCCTGCCGATGCGATCAAGGCCGCCACTGCCAACGCCGCCACGGCGCTCGGCCTGGGTCTGACCGCCGGCCGGATTGCACCGGGCGCGAACGCGAATTTCATCCTGGTGCTGGGAGATCCGCTCGCATCGATCGACGACGCCGCGAACGTCATCGGCGTGGTCATGAATGGTCGATTCATGAGTGTCGGCCGCCTCCTCGACCGTCTCGAGGCCGACTGAGTGTCGGATAATTTAACAAAAACAATATCGACACCTGTTGCAGATCGACGACAGTCCGTCGAGAGCGCGGCGGCGCTTGATACGAATGGTCAATTATTTCCGATCATCCGGCGCCGGCCGACAAAGCGAAGTTTTTTCAGGCGTTTGGAAATCTTTCCTTGTGACAACTTCAGTTGCAGCGCAACATTTTTGTCGAATTTCTTTACAGGTGAAGAAACAACCAGGCTGACTCGTTGCATCGGCAACCGCTAAACCATTGAAACACGCTCGTCACGTCACACTTGGCACAGCTCTTGCTTTTAAGAACCTGCCCAAGCGAAGTGTAACTGCGCTCGGCCGTGCTAACCGGGTACTACAGGATTTAGACGCCAGAAGAAAAATAACGATAACAATAAAAGTTCCAGATCCAATAACAATAAGAGTATCTGTGCCCAACGTCCGAATTTGCAGTTACCTCTTTTAATAAAAAAAAGAGAAATTGGCCCCGCCGCTCACGCTGCGGGGCTTTTTATTTGCCGGGTCAGAAGCTCCCGGGCATTACGGATCTCGGCCCGCCGAGTGGCTACTTGCCAGCCTCATCGACCCCGCCGGCTGTGCTAGTCTGCCCCGGTTCGAACAGCATCGGGACCACCTCAAATGCGCGCATTCCTGAGCCTTGCCCTGGCCCTCGCACTGGCGGCCTGCAACCCGCCCTCGATCGATCTTCGTGAGACGAGCATTGCCGAGCTGCACGACCGCATGCAGCGCGGCGAACTGACCTCCGAAGCGATCACGGCAGCGTATCTCGACCGTATCGATGCGATAGACCGGAACGGGCCGGCGCTCAGGTCCGTGATCGAGGTCAACCCGGACGCACTGACGATTGCCCGGTCACTCGACGAGGAATGGCAGGACTCCGGTCCGCGCGGACCGCTGCACGGTATCCCCGTGTTGCTCAAGGCCAACATCGATACCGCCGACCGGATGGCCACGACCGCCGGCTCGCTGGCGCTCGCCGAGCACCGCCCGGAACGGGACGCCTTTCTCGTCCAGCGGCTGCGTGACGCCGGCGCCGTCATCCTCGGCAAGGCGAACCTGTCGGAATGGGCGAACTTTCGCTCGACGCGGAGTTCGAGTGGCTGGAGCAGCATCGGCGGCCAGACGCGAAACCCCTACGACCCGCTGCGCACGCCGTGCGGCTCGTCAAGCGGCTCCGGCGTCGCGGTTGCCGCGAACCTGGCGACCGTCGCGGTAGGCACCGAAACCGACGGCTCGGTCGTCTGCCCGGCCTCGATCAACGGGATCGTCGGCATCAAACCGACGCTCGGGCTGATCAGCCGCAGCGGGATCATCCCGATCGCACACAGCCAGGACACGGCAGGGCCCATGGCGCGGACGGTCAGGGATGCGGCGCTGTTGCTGAGTGCAATGACCGGTCGCGACGCCCGGGACCCGGCCTCTGCCGATGCACCCGAGACCGTCCCGGATTACACCGCGAACCTGGCAGCCGACGGCCTCACCGGCAGGCGTATTGGCGTCATCCGCAACTACTCCGGCGCGGGCTCGCACCCCGATGTCGATCAGGTCTTCGAAGCGAGCATCCGGGCGCTCGAAGCCGCTGGGGCCGAGATCGTCGACGACATCGAACTCGATACCGAGGGCGCCGGTGACCACGAATACACGGTGCTCCTCTACGAATTCAAGCACGACCTGGCCGCCTACCTGGAGGAGTCCGGCGCCCCCTACAAGAACCTCGACGAGCTGATCGCGTTCAACGAGGCGAACGCCGACGAGGTCATGCCGTTCTTCGGCCAGGAGATCTTCCTGGCTGCAGCGGAGAAGGGCCCGCTGACCGACGCCGAGTACGAGACAGCACTGCGCGAGAGCAAGCGAATCATGCGCTCGGCGCTTGACGACGCGCTGGCCGCTGGCGAACTGGACGCGCTGATCGCACCCAGCAACGGACCTGCCTGGATGATCGACCACATCAACGGGGACACCTTCTCCGTCGGCAGCAGCAGCTACGCAGCGGTGTCGGGTTATCCCAGCATCACGGTTCCGGCCGGTTTCGCCAGCACAGTACCTCTCGGCATCTCGTTCATCGGCGAACCCTTCAGCGAGCAGGCGCTGATCGAGATCGCCTACGCCTTCGAACAGGCCACGCAGGCGCGTCGGCCGCCGCCGGAGTAAGGCGCGGCGCGAAGCCGGTCACAGTTGTACCGGGCACACGGCCCCATTCGGCGAAAACTGCGACGTTCGCCACGGCGCCGGCGGCGGCGATGCGCTCTCATCGTCCGCTGTCTCTGAACCGGGGTGAGCCTTGTTCCGGAAAATTCGGATCCTGATCCTGCTCCTCGTCCTGTTCGTCGTCGCGATGGACACCTGGCTGACGCGCGCCTACAGCACGGACTGGGACGCGCCACTGTACGTCGGCATCTACCCCATCAACGCGGACGGCAGCGGCGTCGTTGAGCGCTACATCGGCGCGCTCGGCGAGGATGACTTCGAGGGTATCGAACGCTTCGTCAAGCGGGAAACCGAGCGCTACGGCAAGGCCATAGACCGGCCCGTGCGCATGGTGCTCGGCCCGACGATCGACGAACAGCCACCCGGGATCGACCCCGAACCGAACGTCATCGACATCATGCTCTGGTCGCTCCGCATGCGTCTCTGGGCCGGCGACGTGGCCGACGGCAAGGAACGCTACGCACCGGACGTCCGAATCTTCGTTCGTTACCACGACCCCGACACGACGCTGCGCCTCGAAAATTCCGTCGGCATCGAGAAAGGCATGTTCGGCATCGTCAATGCCTATGCCAGTCGCCGCCTGGCGCCGCAGAACAACGTCATCATTGCCCACGAGTTCCTGCACACGCTCGGCGCAACGGACAAATACGATCTTGCGACCGGGCAGCCGAGTGCACCTTACGGCCTCGCCGAGCCGGAAAACTCACCGCTGTACCCGCAGCGCTACGCCGAGATCATGGGTGGACGCATCGCCCTCGCGCCGGACGACGCCGTGATCCCGCAGAGCCTTCGCTACGTGCTGATCGGGCCGCTGACCGCCGCCGAGATACGGCTTACCGACTAGTGTCCTGTTTGCCTGATTCGTTGACTCTCAGCGCTTTGCAGGCTTTCTGAGAGTTCACGAATCAGGCAAACAGGACACCAGGCCCGGGACCCGGCCAGGCCGGCAGGCTCTGGCCTCACTGCCGCGGCGTGGGCTACTCTCCCGCCATGACTTCTGCAGCTCCCCCGGCGCTGACGGCGACCGGCGTCACGGTCGCCGTCGACTCGCGTCTCCTCGTCGACGGCCTGGATTTCGAACTCCAGGCCGGCGAGATCGTCGCGCTGCTCGGCATGAACGGCGCCGGCAAGACGCTCCTGCTGCACACGCTCGCCGGCCTGCGTCCGCCCGGCGCCGGCACCGTTCGGCTGTTCGATGCCGATATCGCGACGCTCGGGCGCCGCGACGTCGCAACGCGGCTGGCCGTTCTGCCGCAGGACAGCGACGACGTTTTTCCCGCGAGCGTCCTCGAGACTGTCCTGGTCGGCCGGCACCCGCACGTCGAACGCTTCGGCTGGGAAACCGGGCGGGATATCGCGCTCGCTCGCGATGCACTCGCTGCCGTCGCGCTCGACGAGCTGGGCGATCGCAACGTGCTGACGCTGTCGGGCGGCGAGCGGCAGCGGCTCGCCATCGCGCAGTGCCTCACGCAGGATGCGCCCGTGATGCTGCTCGACGAACCGACCAACCATCTCGATCCGCATCACCAGCTCGACACGCTCGAACTCTTCCGGACGCGAGCGGACGGCGGCAAGGCCGTGTTGATGACGCTGCACGACGTGAACTTTGCCGCGCGTTACGCGGACCGCTGCCTGCTGCTGTTCGGCGACGGCCGCTGGCAACTCGGGCCGACTGACGACGTGCTGTCAGGGGAGACGCTCGAGAAGCTTTACGGGGTGGCCATGGAAATGCTGCCGTGGAAAGGCCGGAACGTCTTCATGCCCGCGATCAGGTAACGAACCCCCGGAGGGCTTCGAGGTAGGTCGCGTGCAGTGCGGGATTCGCCGCGAGCACCGAGCGCGTCGCGAGCGTGGGCGGCTCGCCGTTGAGATCGGTGAACACGCCGCCGGCCTCGGTGACGATCACGGCCAGTGCCGCGATGTCGAGGATGTTCACGTCCGACTCGATCACCGCCTCGATCTTGCCCGCGGCCAGCAGGTGGTAGTGATAGAAGTCACCGTAGCCGCGCGTCCGGTCCGCTTGTGCGAGGATTCGTCCGAGGCGGGCCCAGCCCTCCCCGGACGCCAGCGATTTCAGGTTACCGGTCGAGACCGCCGCCCGCTCCGGGTCGTCGATGTCGCTGACGGCGAGCCGCTCGCCGTTCAGCCAGGCACCACGGCCTTTCTCCGCCCAGGCAAGCTCGCCGAGCATCGTGCCGCTCGACACTCCGAGCACCAGTTCGCCGGCGTAGAGCAGCGCGATCTGCGTCGAGAAGAAGGGATACTGGCGGACGAAGCCTTTCGTACCGTCTATCGGGTCGACGAGCCAGAGAAAGTCGGCGTCCGCCCGGGTGCGGCCGGTCTCCTCGCCGTAGAAGCCGTGATCCGGGAAGGCCTCGAGGATGATCGCGCGGATCGCCTCCTCGCATTCCACGTCGGCCTGCGTCACCGGGGTACGGTCGGACTTGGTGGTGACCTCGAGGTTGCCGCGATAGTAGCCACGGCTGATCTCCGCGGCCCGCTCGGCTGCGGCACGCGCCACGAGCATGAACTCGGAGTCTCTGGATTCGGCATTCATGACACTGGCAATTCCCGTTGTCGGCTCGTCAGGCGCCGCCACTATGGCGGCTCGCCTCGCGCGGCACAAGACCGCGACCGGCCTCGCTTGACACCCGGCGTCACCACCCATACTGTACCGCGCACATCAGGTGAACCCGGACCGGCAGGTTCGGGTGAACGGGAAGCTGGTGATGCCCGGCCGCGGCCGGACGGATTCCAGCGCTGCCCCCGCAACGGTGATCGAGCAAAATCCTGACCCGCACGGCCAGCCCGCCGTGTAGCCACTGCGTCAATCGCGGGAAGGCGTCGGGACCGGCACTGCCACTCGTCAGCCCGGAGACCGGCCCGATGCACACGCGAATGGCGCGGCGGGCGCGGATTCGAGCGTGCCGTCAACGGTCATGCCAGCCTCCACCCTCCCGGCGTTCGCACTGCTGAAACTGCGTGCGGGCGGCACGCATACGGGAGACGACATGAAGGGAACAACGACGACCGCAGGAGCCCTGGCGCTGCTCCTGCCGATGGTTGCCGTGGCCTCTGCCGACATTGCGGCATCCGACAACATTATCGTGACGGCAACCCGCAGCGAGATCGCGGCGAGGGACGCCACCGTGCCGGTCACGGTCATCACGCGCGAAGACATCGAACTGTCGCTCGCCTCCGACCTCTCCGAACTGCTCCGCTTCGAAGCGGGTCTCGATATCGGCCGCAACGGTGGCCCCGGCCAGGCGACCTCGCTGTTCATGCGGGGCACGGAGAGCAATCACACGCTGGTTCTCATCGACGGCGTCCGCGTCAATCCCGGCACGATCGGCGGCGCCGCGCTGCAGCACATCGCCCCCGAGGTGATCGAGCGCGTCGAGATCGTCAAGGGCGCCCGCTCCGCACTGTACGGTTCGGACGCGATCGGCGGGGTCATCAACATCATCACGCGCCGCACGGACACGAGTTTCGCCGAGGGTACCGTCGGCGGGGGTAGCTTCGACTCGGTATCGGGTAATTTCGCCGCCGGCGTCAAGGGGGATGAAGGCGACGTGGGCATTACGCTCAACTACGCGACCACCGACGGCTTCCCGCCCCGTGTCGATTCCGACGTCCGCCGGGGTTACGACAACCTCTCCGCGAACGTCTACGGCTCGCGCCGCATCGGGGCGAACGAGTTGTCGTTCCGGCACTGGCGGGCCCGGGGCAATACCGAGTACCTCGACTTCTTCCTTAACGAGGCCGACCAGGACTACGACAACGCCGCGACCGCGCTGCAACTCGACACCCGCGTGGGTGACGACGGCCTGAGCCAGGTCATCCTCTCGCACATGCAGGACGAGATCCGGCAGAACCAGTCGCCCGATTTCGTGCAGTCGACGCGGATGAGCCTGGACTGGCAGTACAGCCACAGTCTCGACGTCCACACGCTGACGGGCGGCATCTACGTGATGGAAGAAGATGCGGACTCGCTCAGCTTCGGCACAGGCTTCAGCGAGTCGACGCGGGTCAACGCCGTGTTCCTGCAGGACCAGGTGCGCGCCGGCCGCCATCGCGGCTTCCTGGCGGCACGCCTGACCGATCACGACACGTTCGGCAACCAGGCGACGTGGAACGCCGAGTACGCCGTCGACATCACGCCGGAATGGACGCTCAGCGGCGGTCTCGGCCGCGCATTCCGCGCTCCCGACGCGACCGATCGTTACGGCTTCGGCGGCAATCCCGACCTCGCTCCCGAACTCTCCGACCAGGCACAGCTCGGGCTCCGCTACAACAACGGCGGTCGCCACAGCGTCTCGCTCGAGCTCTATGCGAACCGGATCGACGGGCTAATCGATTTCGATTTCGAGAGCTTCACGCTGCAGAACATCGCCGAAGCCGAAATCCGCGGCGCCGAACTCGCCTGGGAATACGTCGGCGACGCATTCACGCTGAAAACCGCCTACGTCAACCAGCGGGCCGAGGACCGGCTCACCGGGGAACGCCTGCTGCGGCGCGCCGACCAGAGCTTTACGGCCAGCTACACACAGCGTATCGGCCGGCACCGTGTCGGCGTATCCGCGCTCGTCAGCGGAGACCGCGAGGACTTCGGCGGCGTGCGTCTCGACAGCTATGCCCTTTTCAACCTGACTGCCGAAATCGTCCTGACGCCGCGATTGACGCTCAATGCACGTCTCGAGAACGTCAGCGACGAGGATTACCAGACCGCGGCAGGCTTTCGCATGCAGGAGCGGTCGGCCTTCGTCGAACTGCGTTATCGCCAGCGCTGAGGAGAAAACCGATGGGAAACCGATTGAGCAAGATTTACACACGCACCGGCGATGACGGAACGACCGGGCTCGGTGACGGCAGCCGCGTGGCCAAGGACGATGCCCGTGTCGAAGCGTACGGCACGGTCGACGAGGCCAACAGCGCCATCGGGATGGTCCTGGCCGAGCCGGACCTCGAGGAGTCTATCCGCAGCATCCTGACCGACGTCCAGCACGACCTGTTCGAACTGGGCGGCGAACTCTGCATACCCGGCCACAGCGCGGTCACCGTGACCTACATCGAACGCCTCGAGACCCGGCTCGACGCTCTCAACGAGAAGCTGCCGCCGCTCAAGGACTTCATCCTGCCGGGCGGCAGCCGGGCAGCGGCAGCCTGTCATCTCGCACGAACCGTCGTCAGGCGCGCGGAGCGCCGTGTGCAGACACTGGCACACGCGTCGGACGTCCGGCCGGAGGCGTTGCGCTACCTGAACCGGCTGTCTGACCTGCTGTTCGTCATCGCCCGGACGATCGCGCGCCGCGATTCCGGCCAGGAAATACTCTGGGATCGCGAGCGTTCGGCGTAGCCGGAGCGCGCCTCAGTCGGCAAAGACGAGGTCGCGCCGCGCCGTCTCGATGACGGCGCAGAGTGTCCGCGCGGCATCGTCCAGGCGCGTGCTGGCCCGCGACAGGTGCGGCGCGTCGATCGTCAGCAGGTTGCCGGCACGAGTCGCCGAAAGCGTGGAGAAACGGCGCCAGGTGTCGAGTTGCGTCGATCCCGAGCCGGTAATGATCGCTTCGGGGTCGGCCGCGAGGACCGCCTCGACGTCTATTGCGGGCGCCAGCTCACCGAGATCGGCGAAGACGTTGACGGCGCCGCATGCCTCGATCAGTTCGCTGATGAAGTGCTCGCCGTTGATCGTGTAGAGCGGCCGCGCCGATACCTGGAAGAAGACCCGTATCGACGTGGCCGCTGCATACTGCGCACGAATTCCGGCGATAGCGTTCCTGAAACGCTCGGCTTCCGCCCGGGCCTCTGCGGTTCTCCCGGTCAGCCGCCCGATCGTCTCCAGGCTCTCGGTGATATCGGCAAGCGACCGCGTGCGCAGCGTAATGACACGAAACCCGGACTGCTTCAGCCCGTCGATCGTGTGCGCCGGCATGCCGCTGTCCCACGCAAGTACCAGGTCCGGGGCAAGGAGCCGCAGGCGCTCCTGGTCGACCGTGAAGGCATCGCTCACGACCGGCAGCTCGGCCGCCTCGGCCGGGTAATCCGTATAGGCGCTGACCCCGACGAGCATGTCGCCGGCACCCGCTGCATACACGAGTTCCGCGAGGTGCGGCGCGAGTGCGACGATACGTGAGGCCGACGCCGTATCCGGCGCGGCATCCGGCTCGGGAGCACAGGCGGCGAGCAGGACGAGGAGTGGCAGAAGCCACCCCCGGCCGGCAGGCTTCATACGGACCAGCCGTACAGGGTCAGTGCGGCGATGATCACCGTCCAGATCATGAGCAGCCGAAACACGAGGGTATTCGCCGCCGTCGCCCCACGGATACCGCGCGCCGTGACCTCCTCGTCCGGCAAATCCTGCAGTGCCAGGGCGCCGACGCCAACGCGGGCGAGGAGCTCCTCGCTGCCCTCGGACAGCGAGCTGTGTGGCGTCCCGGGGCCGGACCGCCAGGCGTGCAGCGCGGCGTCGAAATGGCCGGCAATGGCGTAGCCGATCGCCGTGAGCCGCGCCGGGATCCACGCGAGCCAGCCGTGCAGCGCCACCGCGGCATCACGCAACTCGGCCGTCGTGGCTTCCTCGGCTTCACTCTCGCCCTCGCCGCGAGTTGCGTTGAACACTGCGCGACGCCGGATAAGGTCGGTCACGCGATAGGTCCATGCGCCGAGTGGCCCCAGCACCATGAACCAGAAAATGACCGCGAACAGCCGATTGTTGGCCTGCACGGTGACCGCTGCCTCGACGCAGTGAATACGCTCGAGCATGTCGGCGGGCACGTCGCCCTCGACCAGGGCACGCGCCGTCTGCCGAATACGTTCGTCGTCCTCTTGCTCGAGCGCCACGCAGTACTCGTTGACGTCCTCGCCGATGTCGTTCGGACCGAGCGAAAAGAACAGCACGGCGATCGCGAGTGCGAGATAGGCGAAACCGAACAGCACGTCCGAGAGCAGTACGGTGACGAGCAGCACCGGCAGCGCCAGCACGACTGCGATCAGGATGACCGGCACCAGCGGTGGCCAGTTGGCACGCCCCGCGTGACTGAAGCCCCAGTCGATCAGCCGGTCCACCCAGCGCAGCCGGCGCCAGTGAAACAGCTGCGTCGCGAGCCGCTCGATGATGATGCCGATCAGGAGTGCGATGAGGTTCATAAGCCGGGCACGCTAAATCACGCGTTCAGGTTGTCGACGACACCATCATACAGCCGCTGCCAGTCGAACGCAGGGCCCGGGTCGGTCTTACGCCCGGGCGCCACGTCCGAATGCGCCGCGATCGTTCGCGCACCGAGCTCCGGGTATGCGCTGATGATCGCCGTGGTCACTCCGACCAGCGCCGCGTACTGCGCATCCGTGTATGGCGTGGTATCCATGCCCTCGAGCTCGACGCCGATCGCGAAATCGTTGCAGCGCGTCCGGCCGCGGAAGAACGATTCGCCGGCATGCCAGGCGCGTTCGTTGAAGGAGACGAACTGGGTCACGCGGCCGGAACGATCGATGAGCAGATGCGACGAGACCTCGAGACCGCGGATCTCCGCGTAATAGGGATGCGCATCGAAGTCCAGCTCGTTGAGGAACAGCGCTTCGATCGCACCGGTTCCGAATTCGCCGGGCGGCAGGCTGATGCCGTGCACGAGCAGCAGGCTGATCGCCGTCCCGGCGGGCCGCTCGTCGCGATTCGGGCTCGACAGCAGGCGCGCGGGCGAGATCAGACCGCTATCCTTGTCTACCGAGAAAACGAAATCGGACATGGCACAGGCGGACGCGCCGCGGCAAACTCACGAGGAGCAGGAGTCTCGGCCCTACGCAACCAGCTTGTCAACGAACCGGAAACCCGCCATGCGCTACGCAACACGTCTCTACCTCGACCATTCGCTCGAACCCGGTCTCGTGCTCGAACTGGGCGGCGACGAGGCCCAGTACCTCGGGCGCGTGCTGCGACTCAGGGTCGGCGACAGCGTCCGCGTGTTCAATGCCGCGGACGGGGAATTCCTGGCCGAACTCGACGCCTTCTCGAAGAAGAGCGTGACGCTTACTCTCGGCGAGCGGGTCGTCGAGCCGGACGCGGCCGGCATCGAATCACCGCTCAGGCTGCATCTCGTGCAGGGCATCTCCCGCGGCGATCGCATGGACTTCGTCGTCCAGAAGACGACGGAACTCGGCATCAAGCGCATTACCCCCGTCCTGACCCGGCACGGCATGGTGCGCCTCGACGCTGCCCGCGCGGCGAAACGCCGCGAACACTGGCAGCGAGTCGCAATCAGCGCAGCCGAACAATGCGGCCGGCTGCGCCCGCCGCTGATCGACGAGCCGGTCGACCTCAACACGTGGTTCGGTGAGAGCCGCGACCGCGCCGTGACGCAGCTCGTGCTCGACCCCTGCGCGACGGCGAACTTTGCGGCGGAGCCGCCGCCCGAGACGAAGTTGTGCTTCCTTGTCGGTCCCGAGGGCGGGCTGTCGGAAAAGGAGCTCGGTGACGCAAACGCCGCGGGATTCCGGGGCGTCCGGCTCGGGCCGCGGATCCTGAGGACGGAAACCGCCGCCATCGCCGTCACCGCGCTCGCGCAGGCGAGATTCGGCGACCTCGGCGACTAGGCCTCAGGCCCTGACGGACTCACCGACGATCATCGACTCGAGTCGTTCCAGGTCGGGGACGAGCGGGAACTCGTTGATCATCTTCACGCGGCAGAGGACCGGAGCCGCATCGCCGTAATGCTCGGTCGAATCGAACTTCAGGACGTCGCGATTCACGCGCACGAGCTGCGGGAAGCCCTGCGTCAGAACCCCGAAATAGCCCGTCTTGAGCTGCCCGGTCGTCGCCACGAAGACGACGATCCGCGTCCGCCCGGCCGGCACCGGCACGGCCTTGCCTAGCGCGCCCTCGAAGGACACAACGGGCAGCGACCGGCCGTTCCAGCCGATGTTGCCGAGCATCCAGAAATGCGAACCCTCCTCGGGCTCCGGCTTCGTGAAGCGCACCACCTCCGCGACGCAGGCACGGGGCACGATGAGCCGCTCCTCGGCCAGGGGAATCAGGAGACTGTAGAGTTCTTCGGCGGCGCTGCTCATTCGAGGGTCACTCCGCGATCCTCCAGCTGCCGGCGGATGGCATCGAGCAGCTGGGCATCCTGGTAAGGCTTGCCGAGATAGTCGTTCACACCAAGCTCTATGGCCCTGGCGCGATGCTTGTCACCGACGCGGGACGTAATCATGATGATGGGCACGTCGGCAACGCGGTCGTCGTTGCGGACGTGCGAGGCGAATTCGTAGCCGTCCATGCGCGGCATCTCGATGTCGAGGAGGATGACGTCGGGCTTGTGATCGCCGAGAACGCTGATCGCATCCAGCCCGTCTTTCGCCGTGACGACGCGCATGCCGTTGCGCTGCAGGAAGCGTTCCGTAACCCGGCGCACCGTGATCGAGTCGTCGACGACGAGCGCGAGCGGTTTCGTATCCGCCTCGGACGGCGCGGCGCGCTTGATCTCGACCACCGGCGCACCGGTACGGACGAGCGCGTTGATGTCGAGAATGAGGACGATCCGGCCGTCGCCGAGGATCGTCGCGCCTGAAATCCCGCGAATCCCGGCAAGCTGCGGCCCCACGGACTTCACTACGATCTCACGGCTGGCGAGCATTTCGTCGACGAGCAGCGCCGCGGAGTACTCGGCGGCCCGCACGAGGATCACCGGCACGAAGGTTTCGTCGTCGGGCAGTTTCGCGGCATCGCCGCCGAGATACAGTCCCAGGTGCCGGAACTTGTAGGTCTGTTCCCCGTACTGGTAGCTCGGATCGGGGCGTTCGAGCAGCGACTCGAGTTCGGCACGCGGGATGCGGGCGACGCCCTCGACAGAGGGCAGCGGCAGCGCGTAAACCTCCTCCCCGGTACGAACGATCAGCGCCTGCGTAATCGCCAGCGTGAACGGCAGCCGCACCGTGAAGTTCGTGCCCTGCCCGGTGATCGAGGAAATCCTGAGCGAACCGCCGAGTTTCTTGACCTCGTTGGCGACGACGTCCATCCCGACACCGCGTCCGGCGGACTGCGTGACGGTTCCGGCCGTCGTAAATCCGGGCTTCAGAATGAGATCCATGATCTCGGCGTCGGTCATCGTCGCGTCCGGCGCGAGCAAGCCCTGCTCGCGCGCCTTGCTGCGAATACGATCGACGTCCAGGCCGCGGCCGTCATCGGCTACGTCGATGACCATTTCGGCCCCTTCGCGGTGCAGGCGGATCGTGATTCGCCCGGTCGCCGGCTTTCCGGCCTTCTGGCGTTCGTCAGGATCTTCGATGCCGTGAATGACCGCGTTTCTGAGCATGTGCTCGAACGGCGGCAGCATCTTGTCGAGCACCTGCCGGTCCAGCTCGCCGGACGCACCCTCGACGGCAAGCTCGGCGCGCTTGCCCGACTCTTCCGCGGCCTGCCGCACGAGCCGGGTCAGGCGCGAGACATGCCGCTCGAACGGGACCATGCGCGTGCGCATTAGGCCGTCCTGCAGTTCCGCCGTCACGCGCGATTGCTGCACGAGGAGGCTGTCGGCCTCGGTCGTCAGCGACGCCAGGAGGCCCTTCAGGCTGTCGAGGTCATTGGCCGATTCGGCAAGCGCCCTGGAGAGCTGCTGCAGGTTCGAATAGCGATCGAGTTCCAGCGGATCGAAGTCCCTGGCGACGAGCGTGTCCTGGTGACCGGCCATGATCTGCGCCTCGGTCTCGATTTCGAGCTTGCGCAGCTGGTTGCGCACGCGGGCGACGGTCTGGCCGAGCTCCTCGACGTGGAACTCGAAGGCATTGATCTGCTGGTTGAGACGCGAGTGATAGATGCTGATCTCGCCCGCGGCATTGAGGAGATCCTCGAGCAGGTCCGCGTCGATGCGCGCGTACTCCGGCCGGGCATCCCCTCGCTTGATGCCGCGCAGCTCCGCGGCG
>JAZBNZ010000001.1:0-11695 GCA_036350895.1 Woeseiaceae bacterium | reverse complement strand
TCACAGCAAGCAACATACAAGGAGCGGCTCTTCAAGCCGCGACCGCGATGTCGTCGATCAGCGCGCGTAATTCGTCGCCGCTCGAGAGCACCTCCTACAAGGCACGTCGATAGCCGATTCGTGGACTGTCTGATCCGTGGACTGTAGGAGCGGCTCTTCAAGCCGCGACCGCGACACCGTTAAACATCGCGCGCAATTCGTCGCCGCTCGAGAGCATCTCCTAAAGCTACCCTCGCTACCAACCCGGGCGTCCGCGGCGATGCGAAATTCTGTAAACTGTCCCCGAACCTCGCGAGACTCGGCGCCGAATCATGCAAACGATCGCTCTACAGGGAACGACATCGGGACGCGCTGCCGCGAGAACCCATTCTCCGACCTTCGCGGCGCTGCCGGTCCTGTTGCTGACCTCGCTCGGGGCAGCAAATGCAATCGCTGCGGATGATGACGCCTACTCGGTCGTTCACGGCTGGCCGATCCTTCCGGAAGGCCGCAGCCTCGGCCGCGCTTCGGGCGTTGCCGTCGACTCGCACAACCACGTCTTCGTCTTCCACAGTGCCGACCGTAACTGGGTCGAACCGTTTCCCGACGAGCCGATCGAAGCGCCGACCGTGGTCGTGTTCGACGGCGATACCGGCGCCGTCGTCGCCGAATGGGGAGCGCGCACGTTCGTCATGCCGCACGGGCTCACGATCGACGGCGAAGACAACGTCTGGCTGACCGACGTCGGTCGCCACCAGGTCTTCAAGTACTCACACGACGGGGAGCCCCTGCTCGAACTCGGCGAGGATCGCACGCCGGGAACGGATGCCGCGCACTTCAACCTGCCGACCGACGTCGCCGTCCTCGACGATGGTGGCTTCTTCGTCAGCGACGGCTACGGCAACTCGCGGGTGCTGAAGTTCTCGCCCGACGGCGAGTTCGAATTCCAGTGGGGGACGAAAGGCTCGAAGCCCGGGCAGTTCGACCTGCCGCACGGTCTCGCAACCGATGACGGCGGGCGGGTCTACGTTGCCGATCGCAGCAACTCCCGCGTCCAGGTCTTCGATCGCGAGGGCAGTTTCCTGGCCGAATGGCCGCGGGACGATGTCGGCCGGCCTTATGGGCTCGACGTCGACGCCGACACGAACGTGTTCGTCGTCGACGGTGGCGACCAGCCGAAGTCACCGCCAGACCGCTCGAGAGCCATGCGACTCTCCCGGGCCGGCAGCGTGGAAGTCGTCTTCGGCCGCTTCGGCAACTACGACGGCCAGTTCCAGATGGGCCACGACATCGCGGTCGGAGACGACGGCGCCGTCTACGTCGTGGATATCACCGGCAAGCGGGTCCAGAAGTTCACGGCCGACTGACCAGGAACCCGGGCCGCTTGCCGGGTCGTCGAGCATCGTATCCGCGCAAGCGGTTTTGGGGACAGTTTACTTTTTCGTTCATGCTTGATTGACTGCGGCGTTCCAGGCGTCCAGTAAACTGTCCCCGAAAACATGCGGCTTGGACGTTACCTCTCCAGATTGTCGCCGTGGACCGTGCTCGCGGTGTGCGGCTGTGCAGCGCTGGTCGTCGTCGACTACTGGCGCGGCCAGGGACCTACCGCTCTGCCCCTGGTGCGAGGCGTCCTGCCCAACCTCGTCGCCGTGCCGACGCTCGCCTTCGGGTTCCTGATGCTCCGGTTCCCGGAGCGACAGCGCTTCGATGCGCCGGTAGCCGCGCAGCAGGACCGGTATTTCTGGGGGTTCTGGATGGCCGCGACGGTCGGGACTATCGCCTGGGAATTCGCGCAGCTGACTGGCAACCTGGTCTTCGACCCGCTCGATATTGCCGCAACACTGGCCGGTGCCGCCGTGGCTGCCGGACTGTTTCGAATGCTTCGCAACGTCGCGTTCATCGAGGCGGAGTAAGGTTGCTTGCAGGACGACCTTTGCAGGCTCCGCTGTCGAAAGCGCGATGCTCTGCATCACCGCAGTCGCGCCTTGAAGAGGCGCTCCTACAGCAGAAGCGTTCGACAACGCTGAATCGTGGGCTGTAGGAGCGGCTCTTCAAGCCGCGACTGCGCCTTTGTTCAATAGCGCGCGCAATTCGTCGGCGCTCGAGAGCACCGCCTGCAGCGCAGGGCGAAGGGCCACCGCAGCCGGATGCACCCTGCGCGGACGTTCGTGCGTGCTACTCGGCCGGCGCGAGGCTGATCGACGTGCCTCCGCTCACCTCGCTCTGTCGAAGCGTCAGCGGCAATGCCTCGTTGACCAGCCAGAACCTGAGCAGGTTGGCGTACAACGGGTTACCCGGGAACGGGACGCCGCTCACGCCGCCGGCCCAGATCGATTCGGCGCCGCTTCTGAACGCGGCCTGTGGCTCGCTGACGAAACGCCGCACCGGGCCACCGCCGAACATGAACTCGTTGACGCTGTCGGCGCGGGCGCTGTGCGAAGACGCGTCCACGACGTTGAAGCCGCCGTCGGTCGGGATGCCTGGGAGCCCGGGCACCGGTTGCGGGAATACCCCCGGCGGCTGGGCCGGCACGCTGAACGCCCCGATAAAGGGATGATCGAACACGATCCGGTGCAGCTTGCCCCAGCGGTAGTCATCCTGATCGGTCGAGTTGGCGAACGCAGGCGCGAAGGCGTCGCCTGCGAGCAGGTCGAGCGCGTTGCTCAGTGCGAAGAGCAACTTGTAGTCACGCTGGTCGGCGGGCTCGGCAATGCCCGGCACCGCGAAGAAATCCACGATACCCGAGCCGCCGTTCGTTCGCAGCAGGTGCTGCATCGCCGTCATCGCCTGGGCGCTGCCCGGACGCGGCAACCCGGCAAGCGGGTCGTCGACGAACTGCCGCACGGCCTGTCCCCGCCAGACGCTGTAGATCGTCGCGGCGACGCTGTGCGCGATTTCGTCCGCCGTCGGCGGCGGCAGCATGGAGACGTCGGCGACCACGGGGTCGCCCGCGTCGTAGCCGGCCTGGATGCCCGTCGGGGTCGTGAAGTCCCAGTCCTGCAGTCTTTCGATTGCCTCGGCGATGCGGGGATCCGATGCGAGATCGGCCAGCAACGCCGGCTTGCCAGGCTCGCCCGCGTTCTCGAACGCGGCCGTGATGTACGGCACGAAGAAACGTGCATCGAGCAGCGACACGTCGGCCTGGATATCCTGCAAGTCGCGCTTCGACAGCTCGCCCTGGTCCGCAATGAAGTCGCGGATACGGCGCGTGATGGTGCCCGCGCGGAACCCGCCCGCATAGCCCGGGTTCAGGTAATAGATGCCGTTGCCGTCGACACGCAACTGGTTGAGCGGGTTGTTGTCGAGCACCGTGCCCGCCGGATCGTTGTTGGCGTTGACGAACCAGCCGACCGGCGGGTTGATCGTGTGCGGCAGTTCATCCTGCCGCAGGATCTCGTAGGGGATGGCCTGGCCGGGCTGCGGGTTCTGTACCGGCAGCCACTGGTGGTCGGCGCTCGTGCCGTCGCGGATGAACCAGGGCGGTACGGGCACGCCCGGGGCAAACACGCCGGGTATCGTGCCGGGGGCAACGAAGCCCTGCTGCAGGTCGGCGCGGATCGGCATCTCGGCGCTCGCGAAGTAGGCGACGTTGCCGGCGACGTCGGCATAGACCCAGTTCTGCGACCCGACGTCGAAGAGCAGCAGCGCCTCCTCGAACTGCTTCAGGTTGCGCGCCTCGTTCCAGAGCCGGAACGTGTCGAGCTCGCGCGTGGCGCTGAAGCCCGTGTACTGGACGCTCAGTGCGGGAACGACGGCGCCGGGCGCGGGTGCTCCCAGCAGCTGGATGATCGGGCCATTGTTACGGCGCGGCACGATGATGGTCTCTGCCGGGATGCCATTGCCCGGCGGCGCCTGCACCAGGAAGCCGCCGGCGTTGAAGAAGAACTGCTCCGGCACGCGCTCGACGGGTTCGAGCTCGCCCATGAACGTAGTCGCGACGGGCGCGCCGCTCTCGTCGAAGACGAGCAGCTCGACGAAGGTATCGGTGACGTCCATCGGGTTGGTCGTCGCGCCCCAGTGAACGTGCTTGTTGTGCCCGAGCACGACGAAAGCCACGCCGGGGAAGCTGCTGCCGAAGACGTTGAGGCCGGGCGCTTCGAGCCCGATCGGGTAGAAGGTCGACGGCGTGTTCAGCGACAGGTGCGGATCATTGGCGATGATCGGCCGGCCGTTGGCGCCGAGGGAGGGCGTGACGCCCCATTCGTTCGAACCGATCGTGCCGTCCGCGTCGAGGCGCTCACGGATGAAGGCCGATTGCCGCATGGCCTTGCTGGCACGCCGGGCCAGCGCTTCTAGTTGCGGCGCCGACCCCGCGCCTGCCGCCGCGGCTGAACGTTCGGATTTGGCCTCGCTGCCGCGTGCCGGTCGATTTGACCTGCCATTGCCGGCAGCCGCGACCGCAGTTGCCGGCGGCGGACACGCGTTCGGGTCGACGGGCCCGGGTACGGGAACGAAGGGATAGGCGTTGGTCGCATCCGGTACCGTCGATGCGCAGTCGAAGGGCTGCGAGCGGAACACGTCCTCGGTGAAGACGACCGCGCCCGCAGGACCGAGTGCGCCAACGTAGGCCTGCAGGTCGAGCGTTAAATCCGTGTCGAGGTCGAAGGACAGGCCGAATGCGATGGCCTTGCCGATGACGACGCTGTCGACGACGTTCCATGGCCTGAAGTCCGAGCGCTCCGTGAAACCGAGCGCGGCGTATTCCGGCGGCAGGCCGGGGCCCATGGCAACCCAGTCGTTGACGCCCCGCGCGTAGGCTTCCAGTGCCTCGACGGTTTCGCGAGTCAGCGCCCCGGCGGAGCGCTCGGCCGCGCGCCGCAGACCGAGCGTGCGGGACTGCACGTCGCCCGCCAGCGCCGACGGACCGAACAGCTCGGCCAGCGTGCCACTCGGCTGTCGCCGGGTCAGGTCCATCTGGAACAGCCGGTCCTCGGCGTGGACCCAGCCCTGCAGGTAGTAGAGGTCCTCCGGGTTCGAGGCCCGGATGTGCGCGATGCCCTCGGCGTCGCGGACGATCGTCGCCTTGCCGGTCAGCCCGGGCAGCTCGAGTTGCTGTGCCGCGGCCTGCGCAGCGCAAACGGTGATAACGAGCGCGAGCGTCGTCGCAAAAAGATTCTTCCCGGAAATATTCATGGCGCCCCCCTGACGTCACGAGCAAAGTGAATTCACCGAACGATCAGCGCCGCGATTCCCGCGGGCTTGCGTGATCCCGGACGGCTCAGCAGGACGGGTTGCCGGATTCGCACGACGGCGTCGTTATCGGCAGCGCGGCCACTGGGCCACCCGATCGGCGGCCTGTCGATTGGCGAATCTCAAACGCGTACCGCGCCGATCACGGAATGCCTGGCCGGCTATCGTGACGGCTTTCCGGCGCGGCGTGAGGAAACGCCGGTGCAGCCAGTGACGTTGTTTCTTCTTGGTCTGGAGCCGATGGCCAGTCACGACTGCAACCCCTGAAAGATAGCGATTTCACAAGAAACTTTCCAGCGCCGCGGTACCTCGATGCCGCATGCGCAAGCTGCAGGAGCGGCTCTTCAAGCCGCGACCGCGATGTCGTTCAAGATCGTGGGCTATTCAACGCCGCCAATATGCACCCGGCCCCCGCAACCCGCACGCTCTCGAACCCGGTAAACTGTCCCCGAAATGCCACTGCAAGTGGTCTGCCGCGGATCCGGTGCCGGCTTGCGGGCATGAGGGTAGACCTATAAAATAGTTCAATCGATATATAAAGTAGGTCAACCATGCTGGGCGAACTCATCGGCAGCGTCAACAAAGAGCGTGTCCTGATGTACCTGGTTGCACGTGACCGCGGCTATGCAAGAGAAATCGCTCGATTCTTCGATGCGCCGCTCAACCCGATACAGAAAGCGCTCGATGGACTGGAACGATCCGGCGTGCTCGTCAGTCGGTCCGTGGGCAGTACCCGTGAATACGAATTCAACCCGCGCTACCCCATGCGGGACGAGTTGCGCGCTCTCCTGGACAAAGCGTTGTCCCTCTATCCGAAGGAGCTTCATGACGAGCTCCTCATGGCCCGAAAGCGACCCCGACGCAAGGGCAAGCCGCTGTGAAGCAGGTTGCCGACATGTCGGTCGAGGAACTTGCGGGACTGGTCTGCGAAACACTGGCGACAGCCGGCATCACCACCACCCTGACCGGTGGTGCTTGTGTCGCCATCTGGTCCGAGGGCAAATACGTCTCCCGCGATCTGGACTTCATCGAGGAGGGCCCGGTTTCGCGCCGCAGGGTCAAGGATGCACTGAGGACGATCGGCTTCAAGGAAAAGGATCGCTATTTTATTAACCCGGAAACGGATTTCTACGTGGAGTTTCCCACCGGGCCATTGACCGTCGGCGACGAACGCGTATACGACGTCGAGAAGATAGACACGGGAACCGGACATCTTCGTCTGCTGACGCCAACGGACTGCGTCAAGGACCGCCTGGCTGCTTTCTTCCACTGGCGCGACGAGATGGCTCTGGAGCAGGCCTTGCTCGTTGCCAGGGAGCAGCCTATTGATATCGAAGATCTAAGGCGCTGGGCCAGCGCGGAAGGAGAAACCGACAAACTCGCGACTTTCGAGAATGCACTGGGCAGGGACAGGCTCGCCGTCTTGTCGAGCCTGACGTAGGTCCCGTCGCGGCCAGTTCCCGCGCGTAATTCGTCGGCGCTCGAGAGCACCTCCTACAAGGTACGTCGATGCCAAATCGCGGGCTGCAGGAGCGGCTCTTCAAGCCGCGACCGCGATGTCGTTCAACACCGCGCGTTGTTCAAAAGGCACCTTGTAGGAGCGCCTCTTCAAGCCGCGACCGCGCCTCCGTTCAACACCGCGCGTTGTTCAAAAGGCGCCTTGTAGGAGCGGCTCTTAAAGCCGCGACCACGCCTTCGTTCATCATCGCGCGTAATGCGCCGCCGCTAACAACCACGCCCCCGAAAACTCTCCAACCTACTCCCCAACAAACACCCCGCCATCCACAACCTCCCGAAACTCCCCGGGCGTCTTCTCATTCATCAACTTCGGCCCGCTCTCCCGGCTTCCGCTCATCACCTCGGCAAAATTCGCTTAGCGGTCCTCCAATCGCCACAATTCAACGCAGTCTAAGGCGTCTTTGCGCTTCCAGTGCAGGCTGTCGCCGTTCTTCTATACTTGGCAGAAGAGAACGATCCAGGAGATTGCCGTGAATAACAATCCGCAGTGGCTCAACGACGTACTCAGGACCGGTGACAAGATCATCGCGGAGGGGAAGGCTCGCGATAGCGCGCTCGCGCAGGAGGCGATGCTGAACGACACGCGACCACTAAGGCAACAGATCGTAGAGGGTCTGCAAGGCCTGGTAGCGCTGGCTGTTGCCATTGTCGGTTTGTTTGTTGGAGGTTCTGCCTTCGGGTGGATCGGTGCTTTGGTCCTGGGGGTCGTCGGATTCTTCGGTGCTGTCTTCGTATTCCACTTTGTTGGTGAGAAGTTCAGCGACATGGCCGAAAAGCGGCTCTGGAAGAATCGTCCCCAAGACCGTACGCGCGATGATCTCCTGCAGTACTGGGAAGCGAAATTCGGCGTGCCGATCCGCAAGGAGCTGGTCGACGAGATAGACCAGAACGGCAGGGCCTGGGTTATGGATGACAAGGCCAATTTTATCCTGCGCATGCACACTGGGGAGCGAGTCTTTGTTGGCAACAAGGATGCAAGTGGTCTCGACGTAACGCCGCGTGGCGGGCGCAAGCTCGATATGCGCACGGCGTATCTCATGATGCTCATTCGCGCATCCGCCGGGTCCGATTCATGCAAGTTGAACGGCAGGAAAAAGGACCTGGCTCTGATGTGGGCGGCCGCCAGGCTATTCGATATCGACGTCAAGGACTACGAACCGGATGCATTCGCGCTCGAAGTCCATCAGAATATGAAGCGGCAATACCAGGAGGCGAGACCATGATACGAATGATCCTGATCGCGTGCGCATTCGCCGCGACCGTCACGATGGGTTTCAGCCCGTCGCCCGCCTTTGCACAGACGAGCGCCAGCGAGATGCTTGAGCAGGCTCGCGCTCGTTCGCGCGAGATGGAAGAGCTGAAGGCCGTGCTGAACGGCCCCGACCAGAACATGCGATTGGCGGCATTTGACGTCATGGTCACCTCCGGCGACGAGGCTATGCGCCAGGTTGCGCTCGATCTCGGCCTCGCGAGTGCGGATCCGCTGATGCAAGCGATGGCATTCAAGGAGACGATCCTGAGCCTCACTCGTATCGTGTTCCAACTGGAGATCGACACGAGCCAGCCGGCCAGCGTGCAGCAAAAAGCGCAGCAGATCCTGGACTCAACCGGCAGCAGCTATACCATTGCTGTCACGAAACCCGACCGTGCAACCGGGGTCTTTACGGTCAGGTCGACCAACCAGGGCCAGGTCAATGGCACCAACCTGACGTTCAAGAACGGTTACGACACGGGGCAGTTCGAACTCGTCGACGAGACGACGATCAAAGGCATTCTCAACATCAACAAGTCTGGAAACGGCGTTTTCATCGCGACTGCGAAGATCCGCTAGTCCGCGAGGATGACGCGCAGGCGGCGCAGAGACACGGTATTGCCGCCGCCCGCGGCTGAACTGATCACGAGGCGCACGTGCCGCGCCCAACTCGGCGCGACCTGGATGCGTGCGACGGCGTCGCTGTAGGTCACGGCACCTCCCGAGACACTGCGCCACCGACGCCCCGATTCGGTTGCGCTGATCATCAGCTCAACGGTTGCAGGCAGCATGCCGGCATCGGCTACGCCGGTGCCGTCGAGTTCAACCCCCGCGATCGCGACGCGGCCGCCAGCCACTTCCATTTCGATCACAACAGGCCATGCGTCGATCTCGGCAATCCACGCGGGCGAATCATCGGTTGCGACCAGGTTGCTCGCCCGGTGTTGTGCATCGATGGGCATGGCCGACCAGCTCGTGATCGCGCCCTCGGTTTCGACGGGCGGTGTACTCGCGACCGCCGCAGCCCCCCGGCTTGCTGACGTGCTGGATGCCGGCATGGCGTCGCCGCCGGCCAGAAAGGCATCGATCTTGTCGAACATCCTGTCAAAGCGGATGACCTTGCCAACGCCAAAGCGGGCATTGACCGACAGCAGCATCCCGATCGGCGTGTCGCCTGACATCAGCAGGCTTCCACTCAGACCCTTGCGCAACTGGTTCATGTCGTTCGTTGGCTGCACGCGCAGGAAGGTATGGCCGTCGTCGTCGACAATGGTCACGGAGAGCTGGGCGATACTGCCGTCACCGTTCACCGACCGAATCGATGCGATGGCATTGGCCTTGATGCGCGACCCGACGGCGCGGCTGACGGCGAGCGTGCTGTAGCCGCACTCGCCCGAGATGCCACCGGCAAGATCTGCGACAGACACGTCGTCGCCCAGGTCCTCAAATGTAGCGGACTCACCAAGCAGGCCGTCGCTGCCCTCACGCAGGAAGGCGGCGACGTCACCCGTTTCCTCGACGACGTGCGTGGGCAACACCGCAATGCAGCGCGCGCCGTAGTGCGAGAGATACGCCTGCCCGATCTCAAGGTTCGGGTTTTCAAAAGAACGGACCAGCGCCTGCTGCGCGAATGCCGCGCCGGGAAGGCACAACAGCACCAGTAAAAGTAGGCGCCGTGACATGGCTAGTCCTTCCCCCGGATCCACTTCTCGAAGCTCTCGTACCTGCTATCGGCAAACGGCTGCATTGCGAGGATCAGGGTTATGTAGGCCGCAAGCAGCGAGCCGAAGAAAGCAACCGCCGGATCCGAGGCGAGCTTGCGGAAGCGCCCCGGTTTGAGTTCGTAACCGCTTTCTCCGTAGCGATCGATGCGCAATCGATCCGCCCGACCAAACGCGACGACACGCATGACATCGTCAGCAGCCGAGGCGCGGGCAAAGCCTTTCGGCCAGGACTCGCCGCCGTCGGCATCGCCCAGCCGCACCTGGTCGCCGAGCATCAGGGTGGTCTCGTCGACGAGCGTACGCTTGTCCGCGGACTCATCTGCCGTGTAAATCGACACAGTGCCGCCGCGCAGCATGCCGACATTGGACCAGCCGACAGCACGACCCAGGGTCGTTGACCCGGAGAACGGGAACGTGAGCGATTGCGCCGGGATCTCCGGCCAGATGAGGTTGACGGCCTCACCGAGGGCGACGTCATCAACGATACCAACGACAGAGAACCTGCCTAGCGACGTTCCTTCGGGAGCACGCAACGACATCGCCAGGCCGCCTTCAGGCAATCGATTCAACGAGGCGTCGGCATCGCCTTCGAGTTCGAGCACCTGTTCAGGCGCCGGCACGTGGTATGCGCGCCACGCGCGGCTGCCGCAGGGGCTCACTGACGGATCTACGCGGAACTCATCAGCAAGCTCGAGAGTGCCGCGAGCGCAGAGGACGACACCATCGACCTGCCACTGGGTGCGAACCGCTGGCGGCAGATTGATCTCGGCGACCTCGGTCTCGACCTCAATGCTGAACTCCCATTCAGCCGGGACGAGAGCGCGCCACAGCACAAACGCTATGTACGCCAGGATAAACGCAAACATCAGGGCGACGAGGGCGCGCCACTTGGAGACGCGCGCTTTGCTCATTGAATTGCGCCGATGACTTTGAGCGAGATCGACGGCTGCTCGCGACCGAAGCGCTCACGAATGATCGTGACCGGTACGGCGTCTGTGCCGGCGCTGATCGCCAGCGGGCAAATGAAATCGAACGTCGTGCGGCGGCCTTCGGAGATGTATTCACAGGTCTTGATCTCGCCGCCGACCTCAACAAACACGTCCGTGGCGCCAAACGAGTTGAGGTACATCATGGCCGATTCTGCTGCACCGCCTGCCGAGCTGCCGAGCAGAAAATAGTCGGATGCACCCGAGTCGCAATCGCCAACGGTCGCGCTCAGGGCAATTTCGTGTTCCGCATAATCACTGACGACATCGGCGAGTTTCGAGCGGTAGGGAAAACGGACATTGCCCGGTTCATTCGGCAGGGCGTAGACGTTTCTCGACGTGTAGATGCCGTCGCGGGACGTGGCCTTTAGACACAGGTGCTGGCCGCCTGTGTCTGCGGTCGCAGTAATCGCGATCTGATCTCTTGTGATCGCGGCAGCTGCAGCCGTTGTCATGATTCCTACGACGACATTGCCGCTCACCGATACCTCGGGCTCGTAACTCTCGACGAACGGGTCGCTGACGAGTTCGGCCGAGACTGTGTCCTGTGCGGACGCGGCGGCGGAGAGGCAAAGAAGTAATCCGGTCAACAGGCGCATGGCGTTCTGATCCGTATGTTTGCCAAATTCTAGCACGTGATTTTTGCGTGTATCAGCCATGCGCCGTCACACGCAGTGATACAAGAGACGCTACGGTTACGGGTTGATAAATTATCATCGAATCAGTCACTTATAAGACTGCCGATTGGCTGCCGGACTGTCCTGCGTGAGTTTGCGGGAGTACGGCCAGGGAGGCACTCGAAAGACCAGAACCGGACCCCCGCCGGTATCCTGGTCCCGTCGATGCCAGTAATTCGCGTACAGCAAGAACGGCGCCTTGTAGGAGCGGCTCTTCAAGCCGCGAATGTGCACTGCTTGATCATCGCGCGTAATTCGTCGGCGCTCGAAAAGAACCTCCTGTAAGACATGCCAGAAACCAACGACGCCCTGTCGGTGCCCGTCCCGACGGCCGACCACCCCGATCCAATTCAGGAAAGCCGCAGCAAT